>CAZSSX010000111.1:0-8391 GCA_964609545.1 uncultured Phycisphaeraceae bacterium
GGTGGATACCGAGGAATTTTCGTGCGAGCTGGATCGTATCAGCGGAAAAATCAGATTGTGGCGAGGCGAGGACGAGGTAGACCTCGATTCGCTAGGCCGTATCCCCGCGCAAACCGCAAAACAAGTCATGATTCAGCGCTTCCGCGAGGATGAGCGAAACTCGATTTTCAACGAATACGTCGAGCGCATCGGTGAATTAGTCACCGGCACCGCCCAGCGTTATGAAGGCGGCTCACTGGTCGCTTCCATTGGCTCGCGCACCGAAGGCTACATGCCACGCAAAGAGCAAATCCCTGGCGAGCAGCACCAGCCCGGCGAACGCGTGCGTTGCATGATTCAAGATGTCCGCGAATCGGGCAATCAAGTCAAAATCATCCTCACCCGTGCCCACCAAGACTTTATTAGGCGGCTATTTGAGGTCGAAGTCCCCGAAATTAACGAACGCGTGATCGAAATTAAAGTCATGGCCAGAGAGCCAGGCCATCGATCCAAAATCGCGGTGGCATCTATTGACTCCAAAGTCGATGCCGTGGGCGCTTGCGTCGGCGTGCGAGGCTCCCGCATCAAAAACATCGTGGATGAGTTAGGCGGCGAAAAAATAGACATCGTCCGATGGAATGAATCCTCTCAGATTTTCATCCAAAATGCCTTGAAACCCGCAGAAGTCGTAGAAATCAATCTATGCTTTGAACTAGGCAGAGCCACCGTCGTCGTCAACGATGATCAGCTCTCCCTGGCGATCGGCAAGCGTGGCCAAAATGTCCGCTTAGCAGCGAGGCTCACCAACTGGGATGTCGATATCTTAACCCCAGAAGAATTCACCAAGACGCTAGACGCCATGGAGCAAGCACTCAAAAATGTGCCCGATATCACAGGCGAGCAAATCGACCGCCTAGCCGCCATGGGTATCATCAGTGTGTTTGATATCGAAGAAGTAGGCGCCGAGTATGTCGCCCAGGTCATTGATTGCGAATTAGCATACGCAGAAACTCTCTGTAAAATCGCCACTGCAAACGCCAAAATCCTAGCTGAAGAACACCAGAAGCAGCGCGATGCCCAGGCTAATTCACCCGCCAAAGCAAGCCCCGCCGCTGCCCCCGCCCCGGGTGATGCCCAAGCCGCATCCATCCTAGGCGACCTGCTGGGTTCACCCGCCACAGAGGCTGGTACCGAAAAATCTACCCAAAAGACAGCCGAGCAAGAACAAGGCTCGATCGTTGATATGTTAGAAGACCGTCAAACGCAAGAAGAGGAACCCGAACAAACCTCTTAACACCTGAGAGGCCATTTTCGTCCCATCGTATGATAGATGAGGCGAAAACATAAACTGTTCTGCCCTCCCGAAATGATTGAATAAAGAGGCATCGTTGCCCGTGACAATCATTACTGCCCAAGCTTCAAAGGAGCTTACCATTGGCCAAGGCCAAAAGAATTTTCGAACTAGCCAAAGAACTCGGCGTCCCTTCTAAAGAGATCGTTGCCAAGTGTAAGGCTGAAGACGTACCAGGCATTACCAACCACATGTCCACCGTGAAATTGGGTTTGATCCAAACAATCAACGAATGGTTCAGCGCAAACGCAAATAATGCGCCCAAAGCTAATGCAGATCAGCCCATCGCCGTTGACGCGGAGACGCTCCATAAACCCGCAAAACGTCGCAAAGCCAAACGTCCAGAAGACCAAACCGCCCAAGCGCCAGTCGCCCAAGCCAGTGATGCCTCGACGAACAGTCAAGGCAAATCCTTGCTCAAAGCTCCCATTAAGCCCAAGCCAACGCCCAAGCTCACCGAGGAACAATTAGCTAGCCAGAAGCAAGCCGCTGAAAAAGTCGCCGCTGAAAAAGCCGCTGAAAAAGCAGCCAAAATCCAAGTCGCAGAAGAACACGCTAAAAATACAGATAAAATCCAATCGCCTCTGCCCGAGGATGATCAAAAAGAGCCCGCTCTGGCACCGCGCCAGCCCGTGGCAGCACTAGGTAAGCCCAACGTCCCCACCCGACCAACTAATATTAAACCCATGGGCGTTGTTTTAGATAAACCACAATCCGTTAAACTCCGAGGCCCTAAGGTCATCCGCGTTGAACAACCAGACAATCTAGCTCCACCTCGATCTAAGCGTCAAGGCGGACCACAGCGAGGCGGACAAGGCGGCGGACGTAGCAGCGGACCGGCACCTCGTCGCAATAGCCAAGTCAACCCCATCGCAGACGGCACCATCCCAGGCATCATCCGATCCACCGGGCCAGCACGTGGACGAGGCGCAGGCGGTGGCGCACCAGGCGGATTTGACTCCGGCAGAGGCGGACAAGGCGGCAAGCGGCGCGGCGGGCCTTCCGGAAGCAACAACTCCGGCGCAAGAAGAGGACGCACAGGCGCAAGCCACATCTCGGGCGGACCCACAAAGTTCACCGAAGCGGATATCGCAGATCAAGAAGCCAGACTGAATCGCTCAGCAGGCTTCCTAAAATCAAAACGAAGAGATCTTAAACGCCGTAATGCAGGGCAGGTCAACCAGTCCGCAGCGGTCGTAGGCGGAAAAGTTGAAGTCGAAGAACCCTTAACAATTAAAAAATTATCCGTTGCCACAGGCCTAAAAGCCGCTGATATTATCAAACACCTATTAGTCAGCAAAGGCTTAATGTCCACCGTGAACTCCGGCATCGAAACCGAAGACGCAATGGAAGTCTGCCTCGAGTATGACATCGAACTAGAAGTCAAAGAACTCAAAACCGCTGAAGAAGAATTGGTCACCGAATTCGATAAACGAGAAATCGTAAACTCGCAAAGTAGGCCACCCGTCGTCACTATCCTAGGACACGTAGACCACGGCAAGACAAGCCTGCTAGACCAAATCAGGCAAGCAGATATCGCATCACACGAAGCAGGCGGCATCACACAGCACGTCGGCGCCTATCGCGTTTCGGTCAAAGGCGAAGACGGTGAACTTAAAAAAGTCGTCTTCCTAGACACCCCAGGGCACGAAGCCTTTACATCCATGCGTGCACGCGGAGCAAGCCTCACCGATATCATCGTACTGGTCGTCGCAGCAGACGATGGCGTGATGCCTCAAACCATTGAGTCAATCAATCACGCCAAAGCCGCGGGCGTACCCATTATCGTCGCATTAAATAAAATCGACAAAGCCGAAGCCACGCCAGAAAATCTACAAAAAATCTACGGCCAATTGGCAGAGCATGGGCTCAATACCACCGAATGGGGCGGCGACACAGAAGTCGCAAAAGTTTCCGCCATCGAAAACATCGGAATCACCAATCTACTCGAAATTATCGACCTCCAAGCACAAGTACTCGAACTCACCGCTGACTACGGCGGAACAGCTCGCGGAACCGTCATCGAGGCCGAAATGCAAACCGGCCGCGGACCCGTCGCACGCGTCCTGCTCCAAGATGGTAATATGCAAATCGGAGACTTTATCGTTTCCGGACGAGCCTTTGGCCGCGTACGCGATATGACCGACGATACTAAAACAAGGCAAACTCAAGCAGGCCCTTCGACACCACTAGAAGTCTCAGGCCTAGACACACTGCCAAACGCGGGCGACAAATTCTACATCACAGACACCCTGGCAAAAGCAGAAACCATCGCCAATCAATACCGCCAGGTCGAACGTCAGCGAGATTTAACAAACCGCAACAAGATCACGCTAGACAACTTCGCCGCACAACTCTCCGCAGGCGAAACACAGACCCTACGCGTCGTGCTCAAAGCAGACGTTCAAGGCTCGATGGATGTCCTCAAAGCATCCCTCGAAAAACTAGGAAACGATGAAGTCTCCGTCAAAGTCATCCACGCAGCAGTAGGCGGAATCACCGAAGGTGATGTTCTGTTAGCTGATGCATCAGATGCCATCGTTCTAGGCTTCCACGTCGTCGCCGCTTCACACGTACGCGATACCGCTGATCGGCGTCATGTCGATATCAAGCTTTACCGTATCATTTATGAAGCCCTTGATGATGTGAAATTGGCCCTAGAAGGACTTCTCACGCCAGAAATCAAGGAAATCGAAATCGGCGTGGCTAAGGTCCAAGAGATCTTTAAAATATCCAAACTTGGCATGGTCGCAGGTTGCCTCGTCGAATCGGGTTCGATCAAGAAAGGCGACAAAATCAAGATGCGTGTCGTACGCGATGGCATTGTCGTCACAGACAACCGCAAAATCGATTCGATCCGCCGCGTGAAAGACGAAGTCAACGAAGTCAAAGTCGGCACCGAATGTGGTATCAGGCTAGAAAAATTCGAAGACATCAAAGCTCACGACCTTATCATCTGTTACCAAGTCAACGAAGTAGCCAGAAAGCTAGAAGACTAAAGCAAACCCCCGCCCCCGAGCATGTAAAAGAACCCGCTCGGGGCGCGTGAGGCTGCTCAAATAATTCTCGCGTGTCTTAGCTAAACGCAAATAACGTCAGGCAATGCCCTTTGCCAATGCTGGCAATGACCCAGCCCGCAAAGATCGCAAGCGATGCCCCCATAGGCCAAATTATGATGAATAACAATATTAGAAATCAACAAATGGAATCGGCCCTAAAACGTGCCATCTGTAAGGTCATCGACACACTCAATGACCCCCGATTGGACGATATGGTCACCGTCACCCAACTCGAGCTCAGCCCAGATCGACGCAATATGACCGTCTATATCTCGGTCAACCCCATCGAAAAACAAGCTCGAGCCATTCACGCGCTGAGAGGCGCCGCCAGGCATATCCACGCCCGCGTATCCAAAGAAATCAATCTCAGAAAAATGCCCCATCTGTACTTCAAAGATGATGTCAAATTTCAACAACAGCAAAACCTGCTTACAACAATCAATCAAGCGATACAGTTTGAAGATCAACAGATTGAAAAACGTTTGAAGAGCCAAGCAGAGCCTGACGATAATAATAACGACAACAATGATAGCAACGACAGCACAACGCCATCCAGCTAAGCAAGCCGAATGGTTCAGCCCAACCAGAAGGACCCTCGAAGGTGAAGAAAAACGAACAAGCCGCTAAAAATCTAACTAAACTTTTGGTTGCGTTGAAAAAAAAATACAGCAAGGCCCAACCCCCCCAACCCCTTGCACCCATTGCCCAGCTAACCTTAGGTTTTTTACAATGGAACGCCACTACAAAAGCGGCAGATGATGCCTTCGACGCCATCATCCCCAGCATGGTCGATTACAACGAACTACGCGTGACACATCTAGGCGAACTCGTTGCAATGCTAGGCCAAACCTATCCCCGTGCCCAAGAACGCATGCAACGATTGCTCGAAACGCTAAACGAAATCTACCTCCGCGAACACAAAACAGACCTCCTCTCGCTCAAAGGCAAATCCAAAAAAGAAATCAAACAATATCTAGAAACACTGCCAGGCATCCCCTATTACTGCGTCGCCCAAGTCACACTCATCTGCTTCGCCGGACACGCCCTGCCCGTAGATGACCATCTAGCAAGCCTACTCATCGAACAAGCCATCGCCCAAGAAGGCGCCTCGCCCAAAACCATCGCCAATTTCCTCGAAAAACAAGTGCGATCTTCCGATGCCTTGGCCGTTTACGCGCTGCTTCAAGCTTGGGCAGATGACACACCCGTCAAAAAAGTCAAAATCAAAAAAACAACTAAAAAAACAAAAGTCAAAACCGTTTCTAAAATAACTGCAAAAACTAAAGAAACCAGTAAAAAAGCAATCACTAAAAAAGAGATACTAAAAAAAGAAGCAACGCAAAAACCAGAAAAAAGCCCCATTACTGCCAAGAAAAAAGCGACCAAAAAAGTAACGAAAAAAAACACCGAAAAAACAAAAACAACAACTGCTAAGAAAGTAACCAAGAAGAAAAAAAGCAAATAAATCGCAAAAATCTCATTTGTCATTCCATGGCCACAGCTATCATAACTTCTGTTAGGAGTTACGTCTCTGGGTGTTGGTTTGAAATTTTAATGCAGAACAACACCGCTCGACATCCGATAGGCCAATGCTGAGGCGACGCATCATGGAACCGTCAATCCAACTTAGCGGTATGATCAATCTATCCGATTTTACCTTAAAGAGCTGTGAATGTGCCCTAACGAAAGGGACCATCACTCGTTGTCAACCCAGCGTCGGCGGTCGTCCATCGAAATTTTTATTTTTGCATCGACATCCGCGTCTTCTAAATTATAATAAATGATCCGGTTGAATGACCCATCATTAGCAAGTAATCGTGTGATATACGGCGTGGTTTCACGTTGGGTATCGCACTGGGTGGCACGTTATTGCATTTCTAAAATGCTTGCAAACCGGTGCTTGTTCAGCCAGCTGTAGCGAAGCGTTGTGTTGTGCCGCTGGATGTATGGATTCTTTGAGGCTTGCCTGGCATCGTTTGGTTTGTAGGGCGTGCAGGGTTTACAAGGTGTGTAGGGTATGTCTGGTTTGGGGGGTGGTTTATTTTGATAATGGTGGTGGGGGATTGTGTTTTTATTTATCTGAAGTCTATTTGGGTGGTAGAGTCGAAGGAAGGGGAGGCAGATGAACTGGAGAAAGGTTGTGATATGGTAAGTCAAAAAGAAATTTATGAAATCAGTGTGGAAGTCGAGGGTTTGCGTGACCAGCTTTTGAAAGTGAGAAAGATTACGAGTGAGCGGGTTTGGCTGGTGCTGGATCGTTTGGGTGAGATGGTGGAGCGGGGACGTGGTAGTGGTTGTGAAGCTCAGCTTCAGGTGCTTTATAGTTTGGTTGAAAGTGTTTGGATGATCACGGAGCGACAGGAAGCTTTGGCTGCACGGTATCGGGCTTATCAAGATGGCCGAGCAGAGGGGGGAAAAGACGGGTGAGAAGGGGAGGGGTAGGTTGGTTTCTTACTTTTTGGTTATTGGATTGTTTGGTGCGGGAAGTGTGGGGATTTGTTTAGAGGGTGTGTTCGATGTATTGTCCAGCTTGTAGGAGCCAGTAGGCTAGGGGGGCGACGACGAGTGGGGAGTCTAGGACGTCGATGATTCCGCCGAATCCTGGGATGGTGTTGCCCGAGTCTTTGATTTGCGCATCGCGTTTGAGGAGGGAGGCGATGAGGTCGCCGAATTGTCCGGCTAGGCCCATGATCAATCCGGCGAGGGTGGATCGGAAGGGGTCGAAATGATGTACGGTCAATTGGAATCGGTTATTGAGGTAGGCCAGGGCGAAGGCGACGAAGGCGGAGAAGCATGCGCCGCCGATGAGGCCTTCCCATGTTTTGCCTGGGCTTAGCCATGGGATGAGTTTGTGTTTTCCGAATGCTCTGCCTGTGAAATAGGCGCCCGTGTCGCACATTTTGGGTATGAGTATGATGGCTAGGACGACCCATGGTGAAGCGTGCCAGCGTCGGATGGCCAGTAAAAATCCTGGGAGTATGCCTAGATATACGAGTGAGAACATGGTTGCTGCAGCGGCTGCGGTTGCGCCATCGGTTGAGTGTGTGCGGTAGGCGTGTTTGACTAGGGCCAGTAAAAGTAAGACGACGGCGAGGGTAGCGAAGATGACCATGGTGAAGGGGCCGTTGAGGTTTTGTGGTAATGCGTAGATGAGTAGGCAGCCGCTAAGGGATGCTAGTGTCATCATGAGTTGTGAAGCTTGGATTTGTTTGGCTTTGAAGATGAGGGTGAGTTCTTTTGCTGCGAGTGGTAGTATGCACATCATGAGTGCTAATAATGCTAGGCCTCGTGGGAGGGTGTCTCTGCCTGAGCGTAGATTTTGGAGGAATCCTGAGATTTTGATTGTGTCTAGGTAGTCATCGCATGCGAAGATGGCTAGTGAAACAAAAATCATGGTGAAGCCGAAAATAAGTCTGTGTTTGAGCATCGGGTTATTTTAACGGAAAGGGAGGCTGGGGGCTAATGGATTTGTTGATTGGGATTTTGGCGGCGGGTTTTTTATTTTCTTGCGGCGGCATCTCGAATTAGCTGCTCAATATTGTCGCCCTTTAGCTCGAATCTATCGAGAAGGTGTACGTTATCGTGCTTTACATGAAGTTGTCCTTCGTTTCCCTTATTCCCCCTATGCTGTCCTTTGGAAAAGAGGGGATTGCTTAGCACTTCGTTCGAGTTCATAATCCAAAGTACAATTTCATCACGAAAAACCGCGACCCAAATAAAGACATCGCAGTATTGTGGTTTTAGCTGTTGAAAATTCATTAAGAATTTTTTTTGAGTATTTCTCGATAGTGCTTTCATATAGAGTGGCTCATCGCTTTGGCTATCGACCGCCCGTGAAGCCTTGATTTCGATGGTGATTCCGTCAAGCCACAAGTCGTACTGGCCTACATAATTTGAATTAAGTATTTTGGTGGGTTTTTTTAGCTTCGAGCATTTTCCTTGAACATATGAGCCCTTCGATAAACCCCCTCACCCCTTGTTAACGGGGGCATCTTGCGCTAT
>CAZSSX010000112.1:0-8267 GCA_964609545.1 uncultured Phycisphaeraceae bacterium
CCTGCTTATCAAAGGTCAAACGCATTTCGCCTAACGTCTGATGCGAACGGCGAACCCCTCTATTAGTCGCAAACTCTTTCATAATACGCGACTCTACCTGAGTTTGTTTACCCGCCGCCAAATCACGACGAATTTGGTCAAGCAGTGCTTTACTGCCTTTGTTAAATTTATCCGTAGGCGCGCCCGCCCAAATAGAATCCTCATTAAGCTGAATCAATTCCTCATCCACATAACCAAAAACCATCGCCCCAAGTCTGCCATTACCCACAGGCAGCGCGTGATCCCAAATCTTGGCTGGCTGTCGATACCACAGGTCTAAGCTCGGATCAAAATCTTTCGCATCAGCTCCATTGACTGAGCTTAGAATCGTTAAGCAAAAGAGTAAACACGATAATATTTTTCGTTGCATTTGAATGTCCTTAAACAAACTTAAATCACTTACACAAGACGTTGCTATCCTCAGCAAACGTCTTCAATATTCTTTTTTTGTACCTTGGATGAAAGAAAGCCTTAAAAAATGAGGTACCTCAGAAAAAACCGCGCTATCTCTGCACCCCCTGGCGTAGATAATGATCCACCAGCGTGATGGCGATCATCGCTTCACCCATCGGCACAAACCGAGGCAACAAACAAGGATCGTGCCGTCCTTTGGTTTGGATTTGCGTTGGATTGCCTTGCCTATCAATCGTTTGCTGAGCCTTACTCAACGAACTAGTCGGCTTAATCGCGCAGCGCAACACAATAGGCATCCCCGAAGAAATACCCCCCAGCATCCCCCCGTGCCGATTGCTTCGCGTCCTCACCCCATCCTCATCTTTATAAAACAAATCATTATTTTCACTCCCACGCAAACCTGCCACGGCAAACCCGTTGCCAAATTCCACACCCATTACCGCAGGCAAGCTAAACATCGCCTTACCTAGGTCAGCCCGCAACTTATCAAACACAGGCTCCCCCCAACCCGCCGGCACGCCAGTCACGACTAATTCACTCACACCGCCGATAGAATCCTCAGCCTTCCGCACCTCTTGAATAATCCGAATCATCTGCTCGGCTTTGGCTTGATCAGGACAGCGCACCATATTGGCTTCAACCATTGCCAAGGTTATTTTTTCGGGCTCTAAGATTTCAGCCCGCACATCGCCAACCTGTTTCACATAGCCAATGACCTTCACGCCGATTTGATCCAGGATTTTTTTCGCCACCGCACCCGCAGCCACTCTAGCGGTTGTCTCCCTAGCGCTAGCCCGTCCACCGCCACGATAATCACGAAAACCATATTTCGCATCGAAGGTATAATCCGCATGCCCGGGCCGATATTTATCTTTGATCTGCCCGTAATCCGCCGATCGCTGATCCTCGTTGCGGATCAAGATAGCCAGCGCCGTGCCCGTTGTTTTCCCCTCGAAGATGCCCGACAATATCTCAGGCGTATCAGTTTCCTTACGCTGGGTAGTAATCTTACTCTGCCCAGGCCTGCGCCTAGCAAGGTCTTCTAGCAGGTCTTCCACCGCTAACGGTATCCCCGCCGGGACGCCATCAATAATCACCAAGTTGCCCGGGCCGTGGCTTTCGCCAGCGGTGGTCACACGAAAAATCTGTCCAAATGAATTTCCAGCCATAGCTTCTATTGTACCCGATATCACCGCCCGATGTTACCCCTCCCAGCGGATATCAAGGCTATGCTCAATTTCTAATAAGTCCAGCACCCGACCCACCACAAAGTCAACCAAATCATCAATCGTTTGAGGCCGAGTATAAAACCCCGGGCTGGCCGGAACAATCACCGCACCAGCTTGTGTCAGTGTTTGCATATTCCCAATATCAATCAAACTCAACGGCATCTCCCGATGGAGCAAAATCAGTTTGCGTCTCTCTTTTAAACTCACATGGCAAGCGCGATGAATCAGATTATCCCCGCAACCATTGGCCACCATGCCCAGCGTTTTAGAGGAGCAAGGCGCCACCACCATACCATCATGCCTAAACGATCCGCTGGCGATACACGCCCCCACATCCCTAACCTGATGAATCACCAATTGATCCGCACAAGCTGCCACCCCACACATCAAATGCTCCCGATCATGCTTCATCAGCCCCGCTTCCTCACGCAATAATCTAGCTCCCATCGCCGACACCACCCAATGCACCACCACGCCCGCTTCAAGAAGCCTACGCAATAAACCCATCGCGTAAACCGCTCCGCTGGCGCCGGTGACGCCCAGGACAATCTGCTTATTTTTTGTCATCATATTCCGTTCTTAGTCAGCGGTTTCAAAGTGATAATCAACCAATATCCGGTCGTGCTTAAGCGTGATTTTTGTCACCCGCGCCTGATCGGGCCCCACCGCCATCACAGGCTTAAAAAACATCTGCCCCTTAGCCAACTCCTCTAAAAAAGCACCCATCGTTTTCTCTTGGCCAAGGTATTGTTTAGCGCTAGACCAGAGCAGGCTTTGGGGAATAGGTAAACGCCCCGCGCGTGTGCCGACGAAGCGCAACACGCCTTGCCCATCACCGCCAATGGCCAGCTCAAAAACAAGCGTGATAACCCGATCCATCGGCCCCGCGCGATACCTAAATTTTATCTCTAACTGATTTTGCTCATTAACCGCCAGCATCTGCCCCTCAACGCCTTTAGGCAACGAGAGATTAAAATATTTTTCTAATAATCGAGGCAAACGGATTTCCATATACGCATTGATCTCTTCTAACGATGCATCAAAATGTTGCACCCCCGCCAAGCTCCGCCTAGGAGCATCATGTCGATTAGGCTGATCTTTAAAAGGATTACTCGCACCCACAACGCGAAAATGTAAAAATTTAGCAAGCGCCACCCGCTGATCTTTCCCATGCGACAAAAGATAGTTTTGCCTGGCTTGCCATAAAGGGTCCGTAGCATAATAAAGGTAGAGGCAAACCCCAGCAAAGCCAAGGATGCTCAACACCACCCCCGCCCCCAACAACGTCAATCGCTTGCGCCAACTCATTTCTTTATCCTTATCCGCTTGACATCAGCACACGTCAAAGCTGCTGCCCGATGATTAAAGAAATTCAGATGCCACAAAATCGCTCAACGCCTGATGCAATCGCTCATGCGTAGGCACCACCCCCAGAGCAGCTTCATAAGCGTCAAGCCTTTGCTCAGCTAAACACTCAGCCACACCCTCAAGCAATGCGTCCCCCATTTTTTCGCTGGCACAAATAAACCAACCCAGCCAATCCTCGCCACCCATATCTTTCGCACCATCATCACCAAGCCATGCTGGCCTAGGCGGATCGATCGCTACGTTTAAATCCGTCATCCCCGCCCAATCTGCCAACACCCGCCACGCTTGGGCCGACTGATCATTGGGTCCGCCCACGAGTATTTCTACATTTTTATTTTGTTCCGCCGCCGCTTGACGGATTTTGCCCAACACCTCCCCCGCCCTCTGCCCCGTATAGAACAAACACCCATCAACGCTGCCTTGCTCAAACTGTTCAAAGCCAGCCTCACCTTCCTTGCCGATGAGCATCAAACCCTCACCCGCAGCCATCCGAATCTGACGCCTACATTCCTGCAACGGCAGCAAAATTTGCCGATACAAAACCCAATCCTCAGCATCCCGCGCCAAAGCCAAAGCTTCTACGCACAAACGCTGCCCATCAAGATAAGCCATCTCCGCAAGCGATCGACTCGCCCGCTCCATTAACATTGCAATACGCTGATTCATCCCGCCATTATAACACACCCCCCCCGCTCACACACGCCCCGATGCTTCATTCCACAATGCCCCGATGATCCTAAACCACAAACCAAAGCACCGGCAGCACAAAAATCAAAAAAATCACCGTATTCCAAAACCACAGACTCGCCGCCATCCTCGCGTCTAAATGAAACAGATTCGCCACCGCAACACTTAAAATCGCCGTGGGCATAATGCTTAAAATCATGTACACCGTCATCATCAACCGATCGGGCTGATGCGGCGCAAAACCGATCAACCACAGCAACAACAGCGTCACCAAAGGCGCCACAATAAAACGCACCAAAGCCAGCACACCATGATGTTTCAAATGTTCTAACCCATCACCCAGCCGTATCCGCATCCCAATGGCGAAATATCCCCCCACACAAGCACCAAAAATAAGCAAAAGCGTCAACCATTCGCCAGCCAATATCCCCGGCACAGGCACCTCCAAGCTCGCTAAAATCACCCCCGCCACCGCGGTATACATCGACAACGAACGAATATCTCCCAAGCTCTTAAACATCAAACGAGGCACCGATTCTTCGCTTGCCTCCACCGGCGAAAACTTACGCGCCAACGGATAAATCAATAACACACAAGCAAAACTCATCACCGTAACATACTCAATACCCACACCAAACGCCCGATCGCGATCCTCAGCAAGCCAAACATAACACAAAAAAGAACCCATCGTGCTGCCACTATTACAAAGCGCCCCGCAAACCATCATCACCCCCTGCCTAGGTTTATCGCAACCGATCCACTTGGCCAAAGGCCAACTCATACCCATCAGCAAAAGCATACTCACAGGCTGCACCACCAACACCCAACCATGATTCAGCTGAGGCACCCCACCTTTCCAAATACCAAAAAAACTCAGCGATGACCACAAAACCACCACCGTAAAAAAATGAATCTTACGGCTCACATCCTCCTCAATCCATCCCCTCACCCGCGAGCCATACCCCAGCACAAAACAAATCACACTCAGCGATGCAAACACTACAAATTTTATCTCGGGACCCATCAGCTTCCTTCTAACAAGCAATATTCATCGCAGCTTAACAAAGCCCCAGCACTAACGCCCACCCATCAACACCGCCAACACGCCCTTCTGTGCGTGCAAGCGATTATGCGCCTGGGCAAAGACACGGCTTTGCCCGCCATCAATCACCTCATCGGTAATCTCAATCCCCCGATAAGCGGGCAAACAATGCAGCACAATCGCTCGATCAGAGCCTTGATTAACCAATGCTTGATTCACCTGATACCCTTCAAACGCAGCTAATCGCTTAGCCTTTTCCTCCTCTTGACCCATCGACACCCACGTATCAGTATAGATCGCGTCAGCCCCTTGAACCCCTCGCATCGGATCAGATTCTTTGGTGATTTTCACATCGCTAAATCGCTCCGATAGCTCAGCGATAAAAGCATCCTCAATCTCATAACCACTTGGGCTACAACTGACAAAATTGACCCCCAGATAAGCACACGCCCAAGCCAAGGATCGCGTGACATTATTGCCATCCCCAACATAAACCATCTTTCGCCCTCTGATCTGAGAACCAAACTCATCCATCATCGTCATCACGTCCGCCAATGCCTGGCAAGGATGAGAATAATCACTCAACGCATTGATCACCGGTATGTCCACCGCTTCTGCCATCTCCGTCAGTTTTTCGTGTTCAAACACACGCGCCATAATCCCATCCACCATGCCCTCTAAAACCTTGGCCACATCCGCCGGGCTTTCGCGTTGTCCTAAGCCTATCTCTTGACCTAGCAAAATACTCTGCCCCCCCAAATGATACATCGCCTGCTCAAAACTCACCTTGGTGCGCAGCGAGGGCTTTTCAAAAATCATCGCTAAACTCTGCCCTCTAAGCATCGGCTCATTAAAGCCTTTCTCCTTCCTCTCTAGGCGTAATTCCAATGCCACATCCAAAAAATGCTGCATCTGGCCAGCGCCACAATCTGAAATAGAAATAAAATCTTTCATCGGAATCTCTTCTTTTTTATCTAAGACCAATATCGATCAATATCAAAACCCATAATCACTCCCCCCTCCCCCCGATACCCCCAGCGCCACTGCTCTACAAACATGAGCCCGCCAAGCCCAACGCTCAAATCATGCGATCAAGCAGCTTTATTTAGCCAAGCACAATTTCCGTCCCAATCCCTTGCTCGGTGTAGATTTCTAGCATCAAAGCATGGGCAATGCGCCCGTCAATAATGTGTACTTTTTTCACCCCGCCTTGCAATGCCGTAAAACTGCATTCCACCTTAGGCAACATCCCCGCGCTGATCGTGCCATCCGCGACCATCCTCTCAATATCATCACGCGACAAATGCCCCGCCACCGAATCAGCATCCTTCGGGTCCCGCCGAATACCATGCGTATCTGAAACAAGAATAAGTTTTTCCGCCCCCACCGCCGCCGCGATATGCCCCGCCACCGAGTCCGCATTAACATTAAGCTTACCCCCCGCCGCATCACGCCCGATCGGCGCCACCACCGGAATATTGCCCGACTCTGTCAACGCCACCAACAGCTGATGATTCACCCAATCCACCTCACCCACCAAGCCAATATCAATACGTTTATCTTGGCCTTGCCCATCCTTTTCAGAAAGAAATAATTTCTTTGCAAACACCGCGCAACTGCCCAAGCTATGCAAGCCCATCGACCGATGCCCCGCCGCGTTGATCTGATCAACAATACCCTCGTTAATCCCCTTGACCAGCACATGCTCCGCGATAGCCAACGTCCGTTCATCGGTGTACCGCCTACCTTGCACAAAATGCGCATCTAAGCCCGCTTTTTCCATCGCGCTGGTGATGGCTTTGCCCCCGCCATGAACTAAAATCGACCGAATCCCCACCGCATCCATAAAACAAACATCACTGATAAGCCGCTTCAAATCCGCAGGCTGATCCATAATCGACCCGCCTACCTTAATCACAAAAAGCTTCCCCGCAAAGCGCCGAATATATTCATGAGCCTCTACTAAAGAAGCAGCCTTATCTATCGCGTTTTTCATCATTCATCCAACTCTTCTACTACCCAAAAACACCAAGCCATTAAAACCAAGCCATTCAATACAGACCAAACCGCACATTTTAGCCCTATTTCAATGACCCCGCAATAAAAATAACCACCAAAGCTCAAAAACCACACATAATCCCCGCGCCTAGCCATAGCCGAATCATTAGCCATACTTATCCTAGTTCGATTTGCTCTCATTGCCCTTACAAAATCAGCCCCTGAAACTCAAAAACCCAAACCCCGCCCAGCCCCTAGCCGATTCCCAAAATTTTCGCGCCCAACCCGCCCCATAGCCCTTAAAATACTTATAATAGACACAGCTTCCACGCCCACGATAAATAAAGACGTCAAACTCTTTTTTGTAAGACCCCACCTATGACACCAAACCCCGCAATCCCCATCATGCTTAACCTACAGCACCGCCACATTTCCATCATCGGCGGCGGCTCGGTAGCTCACAGACGCGCCAAAAAACTAATCGCAGTCGGCGCACAAGTCACCCTCATTGCCCCACACATCAACACCCCTTTCCCACCCAACGCCAAAATTATACAAAAAAAATACGCTCCCGATGACATCAAAAACGCCTTCCTAGTCATCGCCGCAACCGATAACCCCGCATTAAATCAGCAAGTCCTTGCAGATGCAAAAGCCCAAGGCATCCTCGTCTCCGCAGCCGATGATCCTAGCCAAAGCGATCTACAATTTCTCGCCCACCACACCCAAGGCCCCATCACCCTAGCCGTACACACACAAGCCATCAGCCCCAGCATCGCCACCCAAATCAGAGATCAGCTCGCTGAAAATCTCCCCGATTATTGGCAACAAGCCCTCCAAATCCTCAAGCCCATCAGAAAAAAACTGCAAGAAAAAATCCAAGACCCCCTCACACGCAATGCCCTCTTAAAATCATTAGCCTCCCCCGAAAACCTCGCCAAACTCCAAACCCAAGGCCTCCAAGCCTACACCCTCCACTGCCAAAAAATTTATGATCAAGCCATCGCCAATCAAACCCCCAAAACTTTTTCACACACACCGCCTGATCCATCCCCACCACGATAACCGATACTTCAAGCAGCGTTGAAAAATCCATGACCGATATGCCAACTACAATCGCCATCATCATCCTCACCAGCCTATGCGTGATCACAAGCGTCAACGCTATCCGCCATTTACTCTCAGCCCAAGCATCCAGGCCCCTATCCAAAACCCAAAGCGCCTCGGCTCTGATTTTCATGGCTATCGCATCTATCACACTCATCTACCGCTTTGTCCAAATCCACCACTACCAACCCAACGCCATCACCTCCCCCGTAGACAGCCTGCTCTTTATCTGCGCCCTCCTAGCAGCCGTCATTTTCTATCTACGCACCCCCCAGCGCCTACCAGGCATTGGCGCCTTCGGCTTCCCCCTCTTATCATTCCTACTGCTCTGGAGTTTATGCTCCAACACCTTCACCTACCGCAGCGTCCAACAACCCCCACAA
>CAZSSX010000113.1:0-8163 GCA_964609545.1 uncultured Phycisphaeraceae bacterium
TTTCCTTTTTTGTCTTTGAATGGAAAAATGGCGTCAAAGCGTTTTCTTCGTGCCGTCAATTTGATGGTCGTGGCATTAGTGGCGAGGTCTCCGATTTTGTCTATGGGACCAAAGGCGTGGCATCACTGATGAGGCACCGCATCAAAGGGCCACACGTCAAATGGTCACATAAGAAACAGCGTGGCAGTGCTGATAACATGTATCAAAATGAGCATAACGAACTTTTCAAATCGATTCGCGCTGGCGGGTCTATTGTTAATGAATACATGTGTTCCAGCACGTTGCTAGCGATCATGGCTAGACAATCCGCGTATACAGGCAAAACGCTTACATGGAATCAAATTTTAAATTCGAAAGAAGAGCTTGTGCCTAAGCATTTAAATTGGCAAGAAGCGCCTAACCGTCCGGTTCGTATCCCAGGGAAATATTCATTTATCTAAATCCGGATCGTTGTGATAAAAAAACAAAAAAGCCTAGCGTTTCAAACCGCTAGGCTTTTTTTATGATCTCTTATGATCCGCTTGGCGCGATGATCGTTTTTGGGAAATGAAAAATGGATGGTGTGCTTATCGCGTGTTTATTTTATGGGGTGATTGTTTTTTTAAGCGCTAAAAAATTGGCGATTAAATCATCGCCGGCTTGGGTTAAAAAACTTTCGGGGTGAAACTGCACCCCTTCTAAAGGCGCGGGGCCAAAGACGTTGGGTTTGGCCCGAAGCGCCATGATTTCACCTTCTTCTGTCCACGCGGAAATCTCAAAGCGTGTGTTATCAAAAGATGTTTTGTCGATGACTAAGCTGTGGTATCGTGTCGCGGTAAAGGGGTTGGGAATTGCTTTGAAAATCGTTTGCCCATCGTGATGGATGGGGCTTGTTTTTCCGTGCATTAAGCGGTAGTTTACGATAATTTTCATCCCAAAACTTTGGGCAATGGATTGATGGCCTAAGCAGACACCAAAAATCGGCACCCGCCCGGCAAAAGCTTTGACCAAATCACAGCTGATCCCCGCTTGGCTAGGGGTGCAAGGCCCGGGCGAAATAATAATCTGATCGGGTGAGCATGCTTCCACTTCTTCAACGCTGATTTTATCATTGCGAATCACCCGTAAATCTAGCGCATCGGGATCGCTGCTTAGTCCGCCGATGCACTGCACCAAGTTATAGGTAAAACTATCGTAATTGTCGATTAAAAGAATCATGAGTATAGCATAGCAGCTGACGCAACAGCCGCAAAAGCGCTGCCTTAAAATAAGTAAGATTTTGAATTTTCATCCCAGCTTGCACCCTAGGCCAAATGAGTTAAAGTGGTTTCTGGTTAGGTTTTTCAGGCAAATGTATTTCATTGGATCAAAGAGGTTACACGATGGCTACGGGTTCTAAAGCAGTCATTTACGCGGCGCTGGCGGGCAATGCGCTGATCAGCGTGACTAAGTTTATCGCAGCGGGGGTCACGGGTTCTAGCGCGATGTTCAGCGAAGCGGTTCACTCGGTGGTCGATACAGGCAATCAAATGCTTCTGCTTTTGGGGCTTAAAAAAGCCAGCCAACCGGCGGACCACAAGCACCCTCTAGGTTATGGCAAGGAAATTTATTTCTGGTCATTTGTGGTATCCATCCTGATCTTCGCATTAGGCGCGGGCATTTCCATTTACCAAGGTGTGCAACATGTTTCCCACAGTTTGGCTGCCCAGGCAGCTGGAGAGGCAGCGGAGCTAGTCACAGATTACACTTGGAATTACAGCGTCTTGGCGTTGGCGTTGTTATTTGAAGGAGCGGCGCTGGCTTTTGCTTTTAAAGAATTCAAAACGGTTAAAGGTGATCAAAGTTACATCTCAGCGGTTAAGCATAGCAAAGACCCCGCGATCTTTGTCGTCTTATTCGAGGACTGCGCGGCGATGCTAGGCCTACTGGTGGCACTGATCGGTTTACTGTTATCCCAGTGGACGCATAATCTCATCTACGACGGCATTGCATCTATTCTCATCGGCGGCATCCTAGGCGGTGTGGCTATCTGGCTGGCGGTAGAGACTAAGGGCCTACTCATCGGCGAATCGGCGAATGATAAAATCAGAAGTAAAATCAACCAAATCCTAGCAGCTCATGACGCGGTGGATGTGATTACCGAAGTGATCACCCTCCACATGGGGCCCATCGATTTGCTTGTGGCGATTAGCGCTGAATTCAAAGACGCTATTGATGTTCAAGAAATAGAACAAGCGGTAGGCCAAATCAATCGAGCAATCAAAAAAGCGATCCCCCAGGTTTCTCGCGTTTTTATAGAAGTCGAGGAAGACCAAATCCACACCCAGCAGATGCAAGCATCCAAAGCGCATTAAGCTTGCTGGCTTATATTTATAGCTCTGCTTTTTTCAGGAATATTTCATAGCCAAAGGTTGTTAAAATAGACAAAGCCTAGCCGTTGCGCGTATGCATCGGGCGGGTTTCTTAAGGAAATTGCAATGGCTAGGCCGCGCACATTTTGTGATAAGAAAGCACTCCAAGATGCTTTGAAAGTATTCTGGGCAAAAGGCTATCAGGCGGCTTCTTTGACCGATCTTACCCAGGCGATGGGGTTAAGCAAAAGTAGTTTTTACGAGACCTTCGGCTGCAAGCGTCAACTCTTTTTAAAAGCTTTAGACTGCTACATGCAACAAGGCAAACAAGAATTGGCCGATGCTTTTCAAGGGCGAACTTTCCGTCAAGGCATCGCTTATGTTAATCAACATTTTATCGAAAAAGCCAAACAGGGATGCCCCGAGCAAGGCTGCTTTATGTTTAAGGTGGCTTCGGATCTGGCGTGTCGTGATGAGGAGATCAAAGCCAAAGCATCGCAAGGCTTTGCCCAGATTGTTTCTGTTTTTCAGCAAGCCATTGAGCGAGATCAAGCCGCGGGCATTTTAAAACCAGAACTTAATGCGCGCGCCGTCGCCCAATTTTTTGTCAATCAAAATGCGGGTCTCAACATCTATGCCCAGGTGCAACCGGATCAAGCGGGACTCCAAGCCATGCTCAATCTGGGCATGAGTCTTTTAGATTAGCTGGTTTTAGTTCAGCGATGAAATCAATGCGTGGTAATGTTTTTGGGCGGCTTCTAATTTTTTCGCGCCACATGCCCATGTCAATTCATCAAGCACACGTTGCCTGGCTTGTTGGCCTAGCTGGTGACAATAAGGCGGGTCGCTTATTAGTTTTCGCATCGCCTGGAGTAGGCTATTGATATCCTCTCCATCTACGAGCAATCCGGTTTGTTGATGTAGCACCGCTTCTCGTACGCCGCCGCTGTCTCCGCCGATGGCTGCTTTGCCCGTCGCCGCTGCTTCGAGAAAGACGATGCCAAAGCCTTCGATATCGGCGCCGACTTGTCGGTTAGGATGTACAAAAAAATCACAAGCCGCGTAATACTTGGCTAGGTCTTCGAAGGGGACCCGGTGGATAAATTTGACTTGTTCAGAAACGTTTAGTTTTTGTATCAGTGCTTTGATCTTTGGGCCTTGGTCTCCGCCTCCACCGACTATGATGTAACGCATTTCTGGGAATTCTGTTTTGAGTTTCGCGACTGCTTTGATGACTAGGTCAAAGCCTTTGCGTTCTTCCATCCGTCCGATGGAGAGAATCAGTGGCCCCCCTTGGCCGACGAATTTTTGGCGTATGCCGCCGTCGGTATGATTCGGGTGATACACTTGCGGGTCAACGCCTGGGGTGATGACTTTGACTTTTTGTTTAGGCACGCCGATTTGATACAAAAGCTCTGCGGTGTTTTGACTATTGGCTAATAACCCGATGGCGTTTTTGCATATTTTTTTTGTCCAAAAGGCCATCTCTTTCGAGGTCATGGAGACCGAGACGTCCTCGCCATGTGCCCAGCAGACATAGTTTGGACCGCCTCGTTTTTTCGCGAGATATGCAGCCAATCCTTCGGGAAGAATGCGTCCGCAATGAACGATCAACTTTTTTTTGTGAGCTAATTTTTTAATTTTTCCGGCGACTTGCCAGTGATGTTTCAGAGCTAAAAATTTGATCATGCCCCAATAATCGCTGGCGATTTTTTCTTTAACGATTTGCATGTGCCCGATTTTTTCTGTGGGTATTGGGCTAGTATCGGGGTCTGTTAATAAAGTGACGCCGATATTTTTGATACGTGAATAAAGCCCCTCGAAAAGGATGCCACTGCCTCCGATGGCTGGCGGATAAATTTCGCTGACCAATAAGATTTCGCTTGTATTTTGGTTTTGTTGCATGACTTTTCCCTGTGGGTGTGAGGGGTTATTGATTTGTTTTTATTGATCGATATCGGCTTGCACGTGATGCAGATTGATATCGCCTTTGATTAAACATAGCCCGCCGAGCAATCCATAGAGGACCGCAAATAATCTCATCAGTAAGATCATCGCCACGATTTGATTGGTGCTGGCTCCGCCTTGAAATCCTAATAATGTAAACCCCACCGCTTCCATCACGCCAAAGCCTTGATAGGTAAACGGGATCGCTGCCATCATCATCATCAACGGCACCGCGCTCATGACCAAAACTAAATGGAGTTGTATCCCCATCGCCTTGGCTGCCAAACTGCCCATCAAAGCTAGGAGTAACTGGACCACTAAGCTTAAAGCTAGCCCGATTACCAGGGCGGTTTTGTGATGACGATAGGCGATGATGCCTCTGTCGATCTTGGCGATCCATTTAAAATTTTCTAGCCACGCAAATAATCGCAGCTTGCGGAAAGGCCTTGAAAAATAGATCATTGCGCCAACCAAGACGATCGTCAGTGTTCCCGCGATCATGTAAACCGCTGACCGAATGACGGGTTGATCCAGGTGAAATAAACCCAGCGTCCCTGCGACGATGAGTAAACCGATGAGCCCCAGAAGCCGATCGACGATCACGGTAAGTACGCCTAGCCCCTTTTGTTTGGCGCCTTTGGCTGCGTGGTAAGCTTTAAATAAATCTCCGCCCGTGGTGCCGGGCATAAAGAAACTCATGAAGCAGCCGATCAGCCAAACGCGCCAGACCTTAAGATAAGGCACGATTATTTTTCTTGACCGCATCAGGACCCACCAGCGAAAACTTTGAATCGGATAAACAATTCCCATCAATAAAAAGCTGACCAAAACATAACCCCACTTGGCTTGTGAGATTGTCGCGGTGGCGCCTCGAAGAATTTTACATTGCTCCGCGTCGATGATATTGCCGTTGTTTAATTTGATCTTTCCATCTAGCCTATAAGCAGCAATGGGGAAGTGTGATTGTTTTTGGGCGCTATGATTTGATTCGATCACTGCCACGTCCGCCCACTGTATTTGCGTGATGACATACCATAATCCGCCCAAAGCGATTAGTAGCTTGAGTATCTGCAACCCTCTTTTTTTAGACATGATAAATCTTACGCGTGGGAGTCATCTGTTGAGGGATCATGGCGTGGCGGTTCCTTTTGCCTTGGTGTTTTTTTCGTCTTTTTTTTCTTTAATGAGTTGGGCATTGATTTTTTTCTGGATGCTTTCGATGCGCTTTTGTTGTTGAGGCAAAATTTTATTTTTGAAATCCGCGACAAGTTGCTCGATGATCTCTTTGGCTTTGTGATGCGCGTTCTTTTTGAGCTGCGTTTCTGCTTGATCTAAAGCGATATCCCAAAGCCAGCTTTGGATTTGGGCTTGATCATTAGGCTGCGTATTTTTCAAGAGGCTTTGGATGGCGCTTTGCATCAGCTGAATTTTGCCTAGACGCAGGGCGCTTAGGAAAATTTGTTTTTGTAATTTAATCACGTCTTCCGTTTTAATGACAGCTTTGCTTTGAATCAAACCTTGAGCCAACTTCAGAGCTTGGGCGGATTGCTTGGTTTGATTGAGCAAGTCGATTTTAATCATGGTGAGAGGCGCGAGGAGTTTGGCTTGTGTTTTTTGTTTATCGATTTTGATGCGATTAAGCCCCACGTCGATCATCTTGATCCGATGGCTTGGCGAGACGCGATCGACTTCCGCCAAGTAGTGCTCGGCTTGGCGTAATCCTTCTAACGGCACTCGGCCTGCAAGAACTAGAAGCATTTCTAGCCAGGCTTTTTCGATTGTTTTTTCTTTAGGCCGATGCTTCAGCATATTCATTAGGGTCTGGGTTTGTTTACCCCGTAGCGTCACCGCGGGGATCAGCTTGCTTTGAATCACCGGATCATCGCTCATCTGACTTAGCACCACCAGCGATCGGTTATGATTGACCCAAACCCGAACCGCTGCGGTTTTGATCGCTAGGTGCTTGCTGCCTAGCCAATTTTGTATGAGCTGCCAATCTCTCTGGTCATGATTTAAAGCAGCCAACGAACCGAGCAGATATACAAGCCCAGCTTCGTTGGCGTTGGGCTCTTGTCCGACGATGAGTTTGTGCAGGCTGTGTGCTGCTTGTTTTTTCTTGATGGGGGGGAGATGGCTGCCTTGGGTTTCAAAGATGCGCGCCAACAGTGCCGCGGATTCGTGGATGTGTCTTTTGTTAGCTAAAAAACGGAGGGCGGGGTCCACCAACTCTGGGCTAGGATAACGCTTGAGCATTTGAAGCGATAGCCGCTGAACTTCTTTATGGGTTTCGATTTGATCTTGTATGCGCTTTGCAATGAGTAGTGCCCCGGGTTTATCGCCTAGGTCTTCGATCAGGCGCACCGTTTCGCCTCGCACTTGAGAGGAGGGATCTTCTAAGCAGCGATAGACCGCGCTCCAGACGCTGGGGCTGATTTTTTCTTTAGTCTGTATTTCTAGGATCAGCGATAACGCTTTGATGCGTGAGGATTGGACCAAGGTATTGTCGAGCATTTGAATTAAGATTTTTTGTTTTTCAGATGCGCCCACTGCCCAAAAGTGTTTGGTTTGGCTTTGAACTAATAGCTCTTTTAGAGTGCGTATCGTTTCGCCTCTGGCCCGTCGGGAGATGGCGATTTCTTGATTCATTTTTTGAATAAAAACCGCATCACTAAAGACACGATAAGAAGCCCACCATTTTTTCCATTGTTCTAGGCTGTGGTATTGCTCACCCAATCCGCTAAGCTCGCCTAGTGCTACGATTAGTTTTTCTTGCAAAGGGCTTTCGCCTTGTTTTGATTGGCGCTTTAATTCTGTGATTAAAAAATGGGCGACTTGTTTATGCCGTTGATAGCCTAGGGCTAGGATCGCATCGCCTCGCCTTCGGTCGGAACTATGCTGGGCTTTGGCTTCATTGATCAGCCACAGGCGCGTCGCTTTATCCTCGAAACTGCCTAGGGCAAAACCCAGATCATCGCTTAATGATACGGGCAGATGCCCTAGCAACTGACTGACTTTAAGCAGAAGCGAGGGGTGGGCAGAGAGGTCTAATTGGCTTTGTCCTAGGCCACAAAGTAGGGTGCGAAGTAAGCTGGCGGGCGCTTTTTCGTCGATGAGATTTTGTAAGCGAGTGATTGCTTGGGGGCTACCAATACTTAATAGCCCGGTGACTGCCGCCCGCCGGCTAGTGGGTGCAAGTTTTTCGTTTTTTAACACCTTGATCAGCGCATCGACCACCGGCCAATGTGATGGGGCAATGGTTTCCATCGCTACCGATGGCTCGCTACCGGCGGGCATAGCCCAGCCTAGGCATAGGCCAAGGGTTAGCCAAGTGCTTTGCGATCGGATGGATTGAGATGGCCAAAAAAGCTTCAACATTGTTTCTTTTATCGGGTTTTTGGGGTAAAAACTCTATTGTTAAAAGCGTGAAAAACTCAGCCGCCCAGGCGGGACACGCTATAAAGATTATAATCCACATCCATGCCCTTGGCTATTTTACCCTCCCCGTCTTATTCGGGGTATAATGTGATTGATGTTGATTGCTCACTACCATTTACTCGCAGCCACAAAGTCCGTCAGCGAGCTTGGCCCCCTTTTCCCGCTGTACCTTGTCATGCTCTGTCTTATTGGCGGGGTCTTTTTTCTAGGCATGCTTGCTATTTTATATTCAAGACGCAGGTCTCGCCTTTTTAAAACCAAAAATCAACGCCCCAACCCTCTCAAAACTACAGTGGATGCTTGGCAAGCTTCGGGCGATCGGCTGATTGAAGAACTGGGGCCTGAGGATTCAAAAACTGATCCACCCGGGCCGCTGGTTTATGATGACCCACCCCCCCCCCCCCCCCCCCCCCCCCCCCCCCACCCCCCCTCACCCCCCCCCATCCCCCCC
>CAZSSX010000114.1:0-956 GCA_964609545.1 uncultured Phycisphaeraceae bacterium
AGCGCAAGATGCCCCAGCCAGCAAGGTGCGAGGGGGTTTATCGAAGGGCTCAAATAAGTATATCACTTTTCTTTAATTTATGAAGTAGGCGTAGTATTTGGGCATGCCGCTGTACAAGCCTCTCTGCACGACTAAATCACAAAGCTTTGCAGCCTAGGCTTTTCAAAAATACAAAGCTGGGGTATGATTTTAAGAGGTTTACGATTATCAGGTTATCCCCTTGTAGGCTTTATAGGGGCACTTGTTTAGCTATTTTTATTTTCATTTTAATAGGGTATAGATCGGAATTTATGATGAATCGACGCGAGTTTGTTGGGACGAGTTTAGTGGCTGGAGCGGGGTTGGTTGCCAGCACGACTCAAGCCAAAACAGTCACTAAGCCAAAAGTGGCTGCTAGTGGGGGCGGCTTTAAGTTGTCGTACGCGCCTCACTTTGGGATGTTTCGTCATCATGGGGGGCAAGCGGAGGAGGGGCAGCTTGAGTTTGCTGCGGATGAGGGATTTCGGGCGTGGGAGGATAATGGGATGATGCGCCGAGGTGCTAAGCGGCAGGAGGTGCTTGGGAAGCTGATGGGCAAGCTGGGTATTGAGATGGGTGTTTTTGTTGCGTATGCGGAGTTTCGCAAGGAGACGTTTGTTAAGCGCGATAAGGGTGTGCGTGAGATGCTTAAGAAGCGTATGAAAGATGCGGTGGCCTGTGCTAAGCGGGTGAATGCAAAATGGGTGACGGTGGTTCCTGGTGTTTATAGTAAGGGTGTGGCGTGGGATTATCAGACGGTGAATGTGATTGAGAATTTGAAGGTTTGCTGCGATATTTTAGAGCCTGCGGACTTGACGATGGTTTTGGAGTCATTGAATCCTTATGTTGATCATCCGGGATTGTTTATGACAAAGATTCCTCAGGCTTATTTGTTGTGTAAAGCGGTAGGTAGCCCGAGCTGCAAGATTTTGGATGAT
>CAZSSX010000114.1:966-1406 GCA_964609545.1 uncultured Phycisphaeraceae bacterium
ATCATCAACAGATTACCGAGGGTCATTTGATTAAGAATATGGATTATGCTTGGGATGAGATTGCTTATCTTCAGGTGGGTGATAATCCTGGGCGGAAGGAGCCTTTGACTGGGGAGATCAATTACCGGGGTATTTTAAAGTGGCTTAGCGACCGGAAGTATCGTGGCATTATTGGGATGGAGCATGGCAATAGTGAGCGGGGTAAGGCTGGTGAGCGTAAGGTTATCGATGCGTACCGCTGGTGTGATGATTTTTAAGTTGTTATGATTATCGGAATTTCTTATTGATACAGCGCTAGGCTTTTGGCTTGGCGCTGTTTTTATAGGGGTGTTTTTTTTTGTGGTGATGGGTGTTCTTTTTTGTGTGAATGCGGTTCGAATGAGGGGTGCTGTGGTTGATCTTTTGATTGTAGATAAGTGAGCCCTTCGATAAACCCCCTC
>CAZSSX010000114.1:1416-8155 GCA_964609545.1 uncultured Phycisphaeraceae bacterium
GATTGTATATAAGTGCTTTAATTTTTCGGGGGTTATGGGTTTTCCCGAAAATTGTTGTTTTATCGGGTGGTGTTTTGATTTATTGATGAAAAACGTATAAAAATGATTTTTGAAAGCGGTTAATCCGCCGATATGTTTTAGTTTAGAAGCAAGGAATGCTTGAGCTGAAAAATGAGAAAAGATGATTTTAACATCGCTAGCCGGACCGTTTCTACGGTGCTGGTTGTTTGTATAGGTGTTAATTGATTTTGAATGTTATTACGAGGTGTGTGTTGTGGCTTAGCGCTGAACGTGTGTTTAGCGGATTTTGGACCTGAGGATTGATCCTCAAACGAGTGAGATTGGCATGCCAGTACCTACTGAGACGTTTCGCAGCGTAAAGAAACTAAATATTGTCTTTGCAGTTTTATCATCGTTGTTGATGTTATCGACCTTGTGGTTTGTGGTGACGGATCATAATAAGGGTGGTTTTAGGTCGTTCCAAAAAGATGCTTATGAATGGCGGGCGGCTTATTTGTCTGGCGATGTGGCTAAGTACAGCACTGCTCATGCGACGGAAATGGTTACGCGTGCTAAGGAAGCGTTGGTTACTTATTTGGCGGCTCACCCTAACTATAAGGGTGAGATGAAGGCGATTGAGGATGAGCTTGCTAAGAACACGCAGAAGATCAATGCGATTCAGATTAAGTTTAATGTGGCGGCTGGTGCGGCGGGGCCTAAGGCTCAGGAAGTTGAGCGGGCGCGGACGGCACAGGATGCTGAGCGGGCGAAGATTTTAAAGAAAGAGCTGGATAATATTGTTGCTGAGCGTGATCGTTTGGCTGCTGAGATTGCGGGTTATAAGCGTAAGATCGATGAACAAAAAGAAATTAAGCGCGGGAAGATCAAGGAATATAAAGCGATTAACTTGGCGCATCAGGGTACGCTGCAGCTGCTGGGTACGCCTCATCAGAAATTACTGGAACTCAAGCCTGAGACATTGAGCGGGATGTTGGTGACATTTATTCGTGATGAGCCGTTGTTGGATTGGTTGAATCCTAAGATTAAGGTGCATCAGGTTGAGACGGCTCACACCTTGACGGATTATAATTTTGTGACGATTAAGACGGTTGATCGCTGCAAGAGTTGTCACTTTAATATTGACGATGGTAAATTTGAGCGTCCTGAGATGATTTCCTTTTTGGAACGTCAATTGGTGGGGATTTCTAATCGTGATCATATTGAGTCTAATGGGATTGATAAGCCGTTGCCTGTTGATGGGCTGCGATTTTGGGGCAATGCTGCGGAGAAACTTGGCTTGGGGGACGTGATTGTTAACGCTAAGCGGCGAGCCTTTGAGCGTATTACTTTGCTTAAGGCGCGTTTGGATACGCGGAGCGATGAGGCTAAAGAAAAAGAGATGTGGTACGGGAGCAAGGCCTCTTTGGGTGAGGAAGTATACGAGGAATTGCTTGACGATTTCGCGGAAAAAAAATGGGCGGATGTGCCTGAAAAAGCGCGTGAATTGATTCTTGGGAAGATGAGCCTTGGATTTTTGCTTGCTCAGACAAGCTTAGAAAAAGCGGTAGCGGTTAAGGATGGGCAGGAAGTGATGGTGAGTGCTAAGGAATGGCACGAGACGGTTAATCTTTATCAAGGGGCTATTGTTAGGGCGGCGGGTCGGGCGCTGGATAAGAAACAGTTTGGTCGGCTTGAGGAGCAATATCGGCGTTTGCTGGTGAGGCTATTTAATGTTGAGCGGGCCAAGCATGATTTGCCGGCGTTGTCGGAGAGTCCGGTGATGTTGGGGCATCCTAATTTTGCTCGTTATGTTGGGCCTGAATCGTCGCATGAATTTAGTGAGGTTGGCTGTACTGTTTGTCATGAGGGTTCCTCTCAAGAGACGCAGTTTGTACATACGACGCACACGCCTCGTGATATTTGGGTTGACTCTCAGACGGGTATGCCGATTCCCGATTTTCAGATGAACGGTAAGTCGGGGCATGGGGAGTCACACGCTTCTGCTGGTGGCGGGGTGAAGCTTGTTTCTCATGAGACTCAGACGGATGAGCATGGGGCTGAGGCTAAGGGATTGGATCAGTTGTTGCAGTTAAATGCTCATTCGAAGCTGGCTCCTTTTGCGCCTAGTGAGCATAAAGGTCATGGGCAAAAATATTTAGATTTGAGCAGCGGTGTTGAGCGCGAAGCGGTAACCCAGGAAGCATTTTGGACGAAAAAATATCAGTGGCATAGCGTTGGTTTTGATCACTGGCCTAACCCGATGAATTCGATGGATTATATCGAGTCTAGCTGTAGTAAATGCCATACGGAATATCATGATATTCGTGATGAGGCACCGAAGCTGATGAAGGGGCGTCAGTTGTTTGCGAGCATTGGTTGTGCGAGTTGTCATAATGTTGATGCGGTGGAGCGGGGTTTGGATAAGCGTAAGGTCGGGCCTAGCTTAGTTCATGTGAAGTATAAGTTGAAGAAAGAGGGGATGGCTAATTTTATCATCGCGCCTCGGGCGTTTCGGCCGATGTCTCAGATGCCTCATTTGTTTGGCTTAGAAAATAACTCCTCAGAGATTGATATCTTGCGTGGACGTGTTGAGGTGGCTGCGATTGCGACTTATTTAAGCCAGGCCAAATCGGGGGCTTATCAAGAAGCGCAGCGTTTTAATAAGCTGGCGATTCTTGAGTCTAATAAGGCTGGGGATTTTGCCAAGCGATTAAAGCTGGAGCAGAGTAAAGATGTTAGTCAATTATCTGAACAACAGCGTATTACTCGGGCGTATCAGCTAGAAGTTTTGCCTAAGAAGATTGCCAAGGCTAATAAGCAGGCTAAGGCTTATGTGGCCCAACGGGATACGCTGGCTTATAATTTGCCTGATTTGAATTTTAAGATGGCATCGCTTGAGGATGCGTTTGCCTCTGTGGGCATGACTTATCAGCAGCAATTAGCCGGGTTAAAAGGATCACTTAAGGGAGCTAGCGCATCGCAGAAAAAAGCGGTGGAGAAGAAGATCGCTTTGACAGAGGCTAAGATTGCTCGCGCCAAGTCTGGTTTGATTGGCGATGTGGCTACGGGTAAGCGTTTGTTTAATACGATTGGTTGCACCTCTTGTCATATGAATATGAACGAGCAGGGGGAGGGTTTGATTGTGCCTGATTTGATGGCGCGATTGCATCTGAGCAAAGAGGATGCGCAACATAAATATAAGAAAGAGATGTCGTATAACCAACGTCAGTATTATGTGAAACAGTATTTGAGCGATCAGATCACGCGCACTGGGCCTGAGATTTCGGGAGTGACGACGAAGCTGATGGTTGGGCGTGGCATTGCGGGCAAGGGTGAGAGTATGGCTGATGCTAAGGCTCGTGCTTATCGGGAGGTTCGTACTTGGTATTATGATTGGGTGAGTAATCCGAAGCATTATAGTAGCACGACGATTATGCCTAGCATGAGGCTTACCACGGAGGAGGCTCTTGATTTGTCATCGTATTTGTTGACGCTTGAGCGCCCTATCGATGACCTTGATCCTTATGTGCCCGGTCGTTTTATGAATTTTGATACAGATGCTGAGGGTACGAACAATCGTAATATGTTGTTTGAATTAGTGGCATTGCAGCACACGGGCAAGCTCACCAATGATCAGGCTAAGCGTATGCTTCGCGGGTATGACCCGATTTCTGATGATACGAAACAGATTGCTAATGCTTGGAATCAAGATGAGCAGTTAATGTTTTTGGGCAAGAAAATGATCAGTAATTATGGTTGTTATAATTGTCATAATATCAATGGATTTGAGAAGACTGCATCGACTTGTGCGGACTTGGATGATTGGGGTACTAAAGACCCGCATAAGTTAGCGTTTGAGTATTTTGATCATGCCTTTGAGAAAACGCGTCAGAAGAAATACCCTTTGAAGCAATTAGCTTTTGAGGGTCGTAAAGCCAACACGGCGCGTATTACTTATAATGGATTTCAGAATAAATTGAAGAGCGATGGGGCGGGTAAGGGACTGAATCAGAGAGCGGTGGCGTGGCCTCATATTGCGGGAGATCGCCGTAGTTGGGCGGTCAATAAGCTTCATAATCCTCGTGTTTATGATCGTGGTCGTAATCGTTTGGATGCGATTGATTTTAATACGCCGGGATTATTTGATAAAAAAACGGGTTTGATTGCATTCCCAAGTTCTGATACGAAGTATAGTGCTGAAGAATTTTTGGGTAAGCCTTATGATAAGCTGAAGATGCCTAAGTTTTTCCTTAGCGATGATGAAGTTCAGGCGATTGTTACGTTTGTGACGAGTTTGCGTAAGCCTTTGGTGACGGATGCGATTATTGCTCGGGCTAGTAGTGAGAAGCGTGTTGCGATTGCTCGTGGTCGTCAGGTTACTGCGTTGTTTAATTGTACGGGTTGCCATAATATTGAGGGCAATACGCCTTACTTTGCGAAATTTGTTGAGAGCCGTAATGCTGAGACGGGTTTGCGTAGTGGGACGATGTTATTAGATTTGCATGGTCGTTATAATGTGAAAGAGGCGCTTTACCCCGAGGCATTAGCTCAGGCGCCGCCTCGCTTGTTTGGTCAGGGTGGTAAGACTGCGGGGCCTTGGGTTTATAATTTCTTGCATGATGTGCAGCCGATTCGTCCTCGTTTGACTAAGCGATTCCGAGCGGTGCGTATGCCTAGTTTCTTTGATAAAGAATCGGTTAAGAGTAATGATCAGGCCACGGCGATTGTGAATTATTTCGCATCGCATAGTCAGCAAATTCATGCGAAGTTGTCTGATGTGATCGGCTCTATTGTTAAGTATCACCAGGCTAATCCCGAGGTTGTGAATTGGCAGGATGCTGGACCGATTCGGTCTGAGGTTGCTGCTCTTAAGAAGTTAATGGTTTGGATTCAGATTTCAGAGGGGCGTGATTTGGCGGAGTCTGCTGCGGTAGAAATTACAGCGGAGGATATTGCGGACGCCAAGGTGGTGAGCCAAACCACTTGGGATGAGGGCTTTAAGAAGCTACGTATTTTTGATGCTGCTAATGATTTTAAGTTTCCTTATACGAAAACAACGAAGAAAATTTCTGATCAACGATTTGCTCGCGGGGAATTGCTTTATGAAACCAGTTGTAAGTCTTGCCATCGCCTTGGAGATACCAATAAATTGAAGACGATGTTTTATCAGCAGAAGGCATTGACAGCAGATGCTGATGCGGGGAGTGGTGAAGGCGAAGATGAAGGCTTTGGTGAGGATGAAGATGAAGGCGAGGACGACGGATTTGGCGAGGATGGAGATGATGGGGATGATGGTTTTGGCGATGACGAGAAAGATTCTAAAGTTGCCCAAGCTCCCCGTTTAGAGGAGGGGCCAGCCAATGTTGGGCCTAACTTGTCTGGTGTTGCTGGGCGTATTAAGTATCCATGGGCCATGGAGTGGGTGCGTTCTCCTCAGGCTGTTTTGCCTGGCACGAAGATGTCGGCACAATTTGGGACATTACAGCATCAAAACAAATTTGGGCATACTGATTTAGATCAGATTCAGTTGGTGCTTGACTATGTTTATGAAGCAGGTCGCCGCGGTCATACCAATGGTGAGGAGAAGCTTAAGGATAGTCAATTTAAGCCTCGGACGTTTGGTAGCTTTAAGGATTTGTCAGCTCCTCAGATGGTGATTCCGAAGTTTGAGAAGATCATCACGGTTGAGCCTATTAAGGTTACGCCTAAGAAGGTTGAGACTGTTAAGCCTGTGAAGGCGGCGGTTGTGTTAAAGAAATCTTTGATTCAATTGCACGATGGTGAAGTTGCTTATGCGGGAGGCAAGGTGCAAGGCAATGTTTCTCGTTTGGTGGGTGTGGTGAAATATAATGGTGCTTATATTAAGCCTAAAAAGGTGGCGATGGGTAAGGACCCTAATTGTAAATCCAACGGTCGTGCTTATAGTTTTGAAGAGAAAGTGTTGATCAACAAGAAGGATATGTCTTTACGTAACGCATTTATTTATGTTAAGAAAGGGTTGCCTCGTAAGAGTTGGAAGGTTTCCCGTGATGTGGTTGTGATTGATCAGCGTGGCTGCATTTATGTGCCTCATGTTGCTGGTGCTATGATTAAGCAGAAGGTTAGTTTTTTGAGTAGCGATCCGACTTCTCATAATGTTAAGCTTACGGGGACGGGGATTAACAAAACCATTGCGCCTGGGTCTAGTTTTACGACGAAGTTTAAGAAGGCTAATATTCATCAGATTGCTTGCGATGTGCATAGCTGGATGAATGGTCGTTTGCATGTGATGAAGCACCCGTTTTTTGCGGTAAGTGATGTTGAAGGTCGTTTTGAGATATTGGGTTTACCGGACGGGATTTATACACTAGAAGCGATTCATGAGGACGCTCGGATTAAAGCGGTTAGTTTTGATGTTACGATTAAGGGTGGTCGGTCTGTTCGTGTTGATGATGTGAAAATGGGCCGTTAATGGTTTAATTACACTGCTATTGAAAAAAAAGATGGTGAAATACGTCTTAATAAGTAGTTAGAAGACAGATTGATCGTTTGATTGGTGTTACAATGCGTGAATCTGCTAGTAAAGGTTGTAGCAAATCTAGCAGATAGCATCGATTAGAACTGGATTTTTATTTCACTTAGAGCCTAGATTATGGCTATGATAAAGGATATTTGATATGCGTTTAAACAAATTCACAGGTACACTTTTTTGCGGGATTCTTGCGTTTGGCTTTAGCCAAGTTGCATTGGCTGATGCGTC
>CAZSSX010000115.1:0-8131 GCA_964609545.1 uncultured Phycisphaeraceae bacterium
TATAGCGCAAGATGCCCCAGCCAGCAAGGTGCGAGGGGGTTTATCGAAGGGCTCAATCAGCAAAATAAATCCACGGGTTGTCTTTAAAAATTCCATTGGAAGTAAAAGTGAACGCGCACGGATTGATAATCGAGGTCTTCATCCGTGCCTGTGATCGGCACGGCGAGGGTGACGCGGGCGGAAAGTTTTTTGATCATTTCCATCGACGCGCCGATGCCTACGGAAGTTAAAAAATCATTTTTGTCTACAGACTCTCCCGCGCCTTTGAAGGGAAATGCCCCGCCGTGATCGATAAATGCAAAGCCATCGATAATCATAGGCCTATCATTTTCAACCGGCCCCGAAAATCGGCTCAAAATATTCCGCCTTAATTCTGTTCGTAGATAATACCCATCATCGCCCGACAAGACGCCTTCGGAATAACCGCGCACCGATGAGATGCCGCCTACGATAAATTGTTGGCTAGCGGGCAGATTTTTTTCTTTGGTAAGCTGCCCCGATAATCTGGTTACGATAGACCATTCTCTATTGGGGCGATTGATATAGGTAAAGCTGTTGCGGTAGATCGAGTAGGCTTCATCGTACCCGTTGCTGTTTAGGCCAAATGCGAAGGAATGGTCCATGATGAAAGTATGTTTGTCGCTATAAACTTCATAGCTAAATCCTGGGGTGATGGTGAGAAAACGATCGCGTGTTTGTTGGGTGCCCGCAAAATAACTTCGAGCGTTATAGTCTGAGATATTGGTGTAGATATTAAACAATTGATTTCTGCCTAGAACAAACGGCTGGGCCAAGCCTAAACCGATGGTTTGGGATAAGCCGTTAATATCCAGCGGGCGATTTGCGCCTTTGATGATTTCGTATTGGCTATGGTCATAAGACAAGGTGAGGCGTGTGCCTTGGGTGGTCACGGGCAGGGTATAGTTAAAGTATGCATTGGTTGAGCCTCCACCTGTGGTGTGAATGCCGTTGACAAAAAGCGTGTCGCCTCTGCCGGTGATGTTTCGCACCGTCGCACTAAGCCCGTGTCGAAATTTGCCGGTGGATACGCGCCCAGCGTTATCGAAGTAATAAGACAATTCGAAAGGCTCGGGTTCATCTACGACTAAGTCGATATCGGTCAATCCGTAGCTTGCCCCCGCGCCTAGCTTAACCCTGAGCTTGGCATCATTTAATAAATTAAACCGGATCAGCGCATCTTCGATTCTTTTTGAATGGACCACATCTCCTTGTTTGATGCCTAAGGTATCAAGCAAATATTTTTTATTCATGCCTAGTAATTTTTCATCGGGCACGTCTTGGTAAGCGGGATAGCCTTGTTTTTTTTGCAAGAGGCGTGTGCTTTGTATCTTAAATTTTCCAACTTTTCCCTCGATGGTGGTGAAAATTACCCTGCCTTGCTTGATCTCTTGATCGAGCAGCACCACGTTAGCGATGTAGCCTTTTTTTGCGTAAAGTTTATTGATGGCGATGCGTAGGGTATGCAAATCTTTCAGGGAAACATTGCGATTCAGATAAGGCTCAACGAGCGCTTTGAGCGATGGGGTATCTTCAATAGAGGACTTAGGGGAAAAAACGATCTGCTTAAGTGGAATGGATTTTTTATCGGGTAGTTTTGTCAGATCGATTTTGTCTTGTGGCGAATCGATTTTGATTGATATTTTAGGGTTTGTTTTTTTCTTAAGATCTTCCTCGCGCTTTCGCTGATCTCTATTGTTTTTGTTGTCTTGCTGATGCACGCCAGCGCCTCGCTCGGTCGTGACGTCTTGGGCGCGAGCGGGTGTTCCGATGCACAGCGCCAAGGCGATGATGACAAGCGTCCAATATTTGTAAATATATTTTAAGGTACAGTCCATTGGTGTAGCTCACTTCCGTGATTCAGGGTGATTCTCTGCAAACAAGTTGCTTGATGGCTTACATCACATATGTATGGGCAAGCCTAGGTTTAATTCTTTGCTGCAACTTCTGATATCTGCAACAAATCGTAGAAATCATCATCGTCGATGGTTTCGGGCAATTGTAGCACGAGAAGCCTGCCACCGAAATCTGGCGAAGCGATGTAGAAAGAAATCCCCGCGTAGGCGGTAAGCACTTCTGCATGGCTAGTCAATTTTTGAGATTGCTCGGCTTCTTTATTAAACAGTCTGCGTAAACTATTTTCCGATGCGAAATCTGCATTAACCAAATACTCGGGCTGATACCTTAGCACATAACTATCGGTGTTCACCCCGCGATGATTCATTGCCTGGACAAAATGGCCATCAAATGTCCACAGGTGGAAACGATCCAAACGAGGGGTTCTATCTTTCGTATCGATGCGTGATTTTACGCCGAACCGATTCAGCACTAAGTGGTCGCCGATGATGCCATCATAAACACTCACGGTGTCGATGACCTGCGCTTGGATTTGGCCGATCTCTGTGTATAGACGCGTGAAGTTTACATTCATCGGCGAGTTGATGGTAGCGGTGATGCTCTGCATGAGCTGCCCATCGTTGCCGGTAAAGTCTAAAACCAAAGGGTTTTGCGAGGGGTCTACGTGATGGATGGTCGCGATCAGATGATCTACATTTAAGCCAAAGAATCCTTTGACATAAATATTATCGACCTGGAGGGTCGCCCCTTCACGCGGCAGATGATAACGCATTTGCGTCAGGTTCACCGTCAACGGCGCCTCAGAGCCATGGTTTGAGTTGTAATAATGAGACGCATCGCCAATCGGCGCGGGCATCGTAAAGCGCCCTCTGGAAGATAGCGTTTTGAGCTTCACATCATCCGTTAGCAAGGTGACATCGCTTCCAATGATTTTATTCAAAATGATGCGACCATCCCCCGGCGTATCGATCATAATTTTACCATTGGCCATCACGCGATTGGCGACAAAATCTCCGGCAGTCTCTTTGAGCCACACGTTATTTTTAGCGTATAGATCGTAAACCGTTTGCGAGTCTGCGGTGAACGGCTGATAGGCTTGCCCATCTTTAATGCCTTCTTGCCCGATCGAGCCATGCGTCGAAACGACAAAGGTTTTTTCGCTGTTAATGATAATCCCATCTGCATGAGTATTGATCTGATCATGGGCGATGGCGTATAAAGTGTTTTGGACGTTGAAGCTGCCTCGCAAGGTCAGGTTTTTACCCGAGCGTAAATACGCATCATTAGGCCCCGCGTAGATCGGCGCGCCTTGTGGCTGATTACTCTCAACGCCTCCTACTTGCCCAACGGTCACACCATCATTCACCCACATGTCGCCTTGGGCGTAAACCTGTACGTAGCCTTGCCCCACAGCTAAACGATCGATCACCAAGTCATCGGTTTCGAAAAGATTGATGTTGCCTTGTCCGTAAACCTGGGCACTGAGCGTGTCAATCTTAATCTCCAGCGCGTTGTCCCCACCGATTCCCGCTTGAGCGTGCAGCTCAACGGTTGCATCGGGCGCATCGATATCTAGTCGCGCATCACCAGCATCGGTGATCTGCCCGTTCTCCGCCACAACGCGAACCGATGGCTCGATGCTATTAAGACCGCTGGTAGCGTTTGTTTTGAGATGGCCGATGACCACGTTTTCTTTTGCGATTATTTGGATATCCGAATCGGTTGCATCGATGCTCGCGGCGTCTGCCATGGCGATACTTTCTTGGCGCGAGGTGATGGTGATTTTCCCATCGGCGAGAATGCCTTGCCCTTTAATTTGGACTTGTCCATCAGCGTCTAAAACGAAATCTTGGCTCGTGGTGATTTGGCCCTCAAGCGTGGCGCTGCCTTGGGTTTTAATTTTAATGGGTCCCTCGGCGGTGAGATCGCTTTGGCTTTTTAGGTCTCCGCCGGCGATAATGTTGATTTGGCCTTGGCTGCGAACCACATCGTTGAAGCTCACATCATCCACCGCTTGGACGCTTAAATCGCCTTGATTTGTTTGTATTTTTCCAAAGCTTAAGCTGTTTTGATTATTGATCAGGTGCGCGCTGTCCTTGGCCTGTAGGGTGATTTGCCCCTCGCCTAGTTGTTTGATATTCAGAGGATTAGACGCGCTGCCTATTGTTCCGTCAATGGAAATCAAACGGATTTCACCGCCGGCGATGCTCGCCTGTGTGGCACTGGCTGGCAATGCATCTGCGATAGCACCTTGCGCGATGAGGTAGACTTTGCTGCCCGATATTTCTAGTGCATTGATGTAGCCATGAACTTCATGGATAAAGACACCGCTGCTGCTTCTAGCCACCAGGTTACCTGATAGGTCCACGCGTAGCATTTGGTCTCTGGTTCCGATTTGCCCGCCTGCTGCTTCGATGATCAAATTGCTTGCTTTGATCGTGCCATGGTTTCCTGCCGATGCCACGTCCGAGATCGAGCCATCTATTTTGAGTCTCAATTCTTTATTGCCCGTGACCACCGAGTCGATGTTAATATCCTTCTCCGCGCCGAGATAAGCGCTACCAAAAGTCCGCACCGTCAGCGTACCATCGGGATCCGTTGCGACATCGACATCCTCGCGTACTTGAATCACCAAGTCTTGTTTTTGCGTGGCGGGATTATTCACCCACTGTACATCATCGCGTTCTGCCCCGGCCAATGCCACGCGCTGCTGATCAGTGAGTGCTTTGAGTTTTGTGCCGTAGACAATCGTTTCGATGCCAGAGGATTGACCGATATCTCCCTTGGCGTAGATGTTCACATTTCTGCCCGCGATATTGGCTTGTTCTTTATCCGCAGTGGTATTTTGGCGTACCCCTGCGTCTCCATTTCGCACAAACAGCCCCACCGGCGCGGTATATCGAAGCTGATCATTGGTCCAGATTGCCCCTTGCAATAAGCTTACTTTTTCGGCATCAGATACAGCGTAACTATAATTCACGTCATACGCATTGGCAGCCAAAGCTTGATGATAAGCCCGCGTTCGGTCTTGCTCCCGTGCGGCAATGGCGTTTTCTTCCCAGCCCGCATTTAGTAGCGCTGAGCGCTGCTGCGTGTCATAAGTAAACGCGTAATCCGAATCATAATTGGCCCGATCAAACTCCGCCAAAGCCCACGCATCGTGGTACGCTGCTTCTTTTTCTTTTTCAAATGCCTGGATTGTTGCGTTTGTTTTTTCCGTATTGCCTTGTCCCGAGGTTAACCCGATGCTCTGCCAAAACGCATCGCGATTCGCATCTGCCAAGGGGTCATCGGTTTTGTTTGCGTTCGCATCAAGCAGCCTTCCGTCAAGCACTTTAACGCTGATATCTCCAGATTCTGATGCGATGCGCTGCGCTTTTAAATCTCCTACCACTTGGGCGATTTTAATATCGCCTGTGGCTTGGACATTGACCTTGCCGGTTGCTTTAAGAAGAAAATCCCCGCCCGATTCAGACTGAACCTGCCCATTTAACGCGGTGATATTGACATCATGGCCAGCCACGCCCGCGCCACCCGCGACCATCAAGATATTACCCACCGTGTTGAGATTCACATCCCCAGCGTGAGCATCAATCCCATCAATAAAGATATTGCCATTGACCACATCCACATTGACATCGCCGTATGCGCTGATATCTAAGACCGCGGTATCCCCTTCAGATTGAATATTCAAAGGCAGCGCCGCGGCTTTAAAAGTCTCCGCTTTAAACGAACTCATCGCCGCCTGAGCTTGATTAGAAGTAATGCTCCCGGATGAATATAAGCCAATGTTACGACCAATGATCGCGGCGTCTATATTGGCAGCCTGAATATTCCCCGCGCGGCTGCGGATACTCACATCCCCACCCACTGCGCGAACCAAGTCGTGAAGCTGCACCTGACCTACCGAATCAATAGACACAATCCCTTTATGCTCATTGCCGATGAATTTAATATTCACCGGTTTAGATGCATTAAGGTAATGATGATAATATTCTTTGACCGTCCATTTATAGTCGTAATAATCGTAATAATTACCGATCCCAAGCACACGTTTATCCTCTGTGGTGTGCTTGACAGAACCTTTAAGTTTTCTTTCGTAATACTTATAAATATAGTCAATATTATCCGTGGATTGACCATGCACTTTTCCGCTAGTCAGGAACTCACCCTCGGGAAGATTTAAACCCGGGATCAGCGTGGGCTTACCCGATGATGTGGATGAGGATGACGTGGTTGAACCAGCAGAAACAAAGACATAAGTTGTCTTTTTTGTCTTACGGCGTTTATATACAGTGCTATCGCCGTTAACCACGGTGAGCCATCTATCCTTCAATGGCTGATAGATCGCTTGATCGGGACTATTGACATGCGTCACCGATGCGATCACGCCATCAATCATAATCGTCTGAGTGACTTGACCTAGCAAACGTGTATATTCGGTGACCTTGGTATTCGCTCCCGTCACCGGATTGGCTTTAGACATATCAGTGATGCGAACTTTGCCCTCCACGCCGTGGCCGGCATCCACTTTGCCTAATTTAAGGCCATAGTTAGTCGGATTCGTGATATTAATATGACCAAATCCATCGGTCACCACGATATTACCATTGCCCGTGCTAAAGATGTCTCCTGTTAATCCGACGTAGCCGCCTTGCACTCGAATATCATCTACTTGGATCACATTTTTCTGGGCATCAAATTTCACTTTGACCTTGGAAGTGCTATTAAATGCTTCAAACGGGAAAATATTTTCCGTGATATCTAGATAACGCTTAGCCCCAGGCGCCGACCGATCATACGCATTATTATGCCTATCGAGCAAGGCTTCTAATCCCGAGAGATTGATATTAAACTCGGGCGTTCCACTTTGGATGGTTCCCGAAATATTTAATTTTTCCGCAGAGATAAAAATCGTGTCGCCCGCGATGACAGAGCCTTTATTGTTAGGCTTTAAACGACTGATCGTTTTCCATTTTGTACGTGAGCTAGCCGCTGTGCTATAGACCGCCGAGCCGTTATGCTTCCAGATATTTTCTGAATTTGCAAAGACCCTACGTACGTTAACCGCATCGATCGGATTGCCATAAAAATGGTTATATCCATCTCGATAGCTTTGTATAAAGCTGCCACCCGTCCAAATATCGACATCCCGCCCATTGATCGAACCCGAGGAACGGATCGAGCCGAAGGAACTGATTTTAATCAGCCCGCCATGATTTGTGATGGCCCTGCCTTGCCCTAGGATAATTTCAGAAGGTATGCTCCCCGCGGTGGATTTATTATTCACCGAGATCACAGGCGTTTGTCCCGTCGCCGAGGATGACACCGTCAGGTTTCCGCCAACTCCAACCCCCGAGGTGTTGATCTGCGCAATCTGCCCCGCACTCGAAACCGTATTGCCGTTGTAATAAATCTCCCCGCCCGAACGCTCGGGAATCGTTAGATCCTTAAGCACCAAGAAGAAAGGCGTATCATTGACAATATCCAAAGTCACATCGCCATGGGCAGTGATCTTTGTATCGCCCATCGTCACGATATTATCCGTTAAAAAGTCTACATTGCCAGAGGTTGCCGTCATATTTTCAACCACCAAATAATTAGCCACCTTGCCCGCATAACGATCGCGCTGCTGAATCAAGAACGCTCGTTCATCTAAAAAACTCTGCCTAGCCGTTGCGTTGAGCGTGTAATCTTGACTCAGCACCAGCAACTCATCGATTCGCTGTTCAAGCTCCAAGGCTAGGTCATTACCAAAAGACTGTGAAGTAATCACCCCTTCGGATGCATCCACATCGATCACATCTGGATCATTGCCTGGCTGGGTAATGTTGATGGTTCTGCGATAATAAATCCCCGCCTCCACCTCTGCGCCGTTAAGCGTAATCTTTGAGCGCGAAGTGGTCGAGCTATAACCTCCGGTGCTATCTAATGCCCCCTCGTCGCCGCCGAATAATTCACCGATTTTCGCCAGCCCCTCGCGATACAAATCTTTAGCCCGATAGAAGCCATCTGCCGATGCGCTCCCCTCGTCCGCACGTATCGCGATATCCCCGACACTTCTTATTTTTGAATGCTGCCCAACGCTAATCGTATTGTTTTGACGGATCACAGCTTGGGCATCGGGGTTGGTATTAAACGGCACCACGGTCTTATTATAAACACGTATAGAAGCATTAGCCGTCAAATCATTACGCCCATTCCCATCATAGCCAGCGCCTAATCTCATGTCGCCCCAAGATTGCATCGTCACACT
>CAZSSX010000116.1:0-8130 GCA_964609545.1 uncultured Phycisphaeraceae bacterium
AGGCTTGATCTTTTTCTTTTTCTTTTTTAATAATTTGTTTTTGTGCTTGTTTTAATGATAACTTAAGGTCGTCTTTGAAAATGTTGAGGGGTTCGTCTTCGAGCCCATCGGCGCGTAGAGACTGGGTTAAGCCATAGATGTTAATGGCCAGCAGGGCGACGGATAGCGCCAAGACGATTTTGCTGATGAAACGTTTGGACATGAGCTTACAGTCAATCCTTGTGCGATGAATTTCTGTAGGGTTTGTTTTTTGTGGTGTGTCTTTTGGCTTTTATAGCTCTACTTTGACAATGGATTCATCGATACGGCGTATTTCGTTTGCATAGTTGACGTCTTGGCCCATGCGTTGGTCGATGATTCTGATGGAGTGCATGACGGTGGTGTGGTCTCTGCCTCCGAAGTATCCCCCGATTTCTTCGAGTGAGAATCGTGTCCATTTTCTTGCCAGCCACATGCAGACTTGTCGCGGTCCGGTGATTGATTTGTGTCTGCGTTTTGATTGTAGGTCTGATAATTTGACGTTATAGTAGCTAGTAACGGCATCGATGATTTGTTGCAGTGTCATTTGCGCGCTGCCTACTTTGCCATTTGATGTTTCGCCTAGTGCTTCTTTGGCTAATTCTAGGGTCATGGGCAGGTTTTGTAGCTGTGCGTGCCCTTGTATGGTTGTGAGTGCGCCTTCGAGTTCTCGGGCGTTGGTGTCGATTCTGCTGGCGATGTATTCGATGACTTGGTCGGGTACGAGTATTTCGCGTAGTCTGCTTTTTGATCGGAGTATGGCGAGTTTTGTTTCGTAGCTTGGCTTTGTGACTTGTGCGACGAGGCCCCATTGGAAGCGGCTGAGGAGTCGGTCTTCGAGCTGTGGGATTTCGTTGGGTGGCGAGTCGCTGGATAGGACGATTTGGCGATTTTGTTGGTAGAGTTCGTTGAATGTGTGGAAGAACTCTTCTTGGGTGCGCTCGCGATCTGCTAGGAAGTGGATATCGTCGATGACTAGGACGTCTGCGTGGCGATAGCGATGTCGGAATGCGTTCATTTGTCCGCGCTGTACGCAGTCTAGGAATTGTGTCATGAATGCATCACAGGAGAGGTAGATTATTTTTTTGTTTGGGTCTTTGGTTAGAATTTGTTGGCAGATGGCTTGTAGGAGGTGTGTTTTTCCAAGGCCGACGCCGCCGTGTATGAATAGGGGGTTGTATGCTTTGCCAGGCTGGTTGGCCACGGCTACGCTGGCTGCGTAGGCGAGCTGGTTGTTGGGGCCGGTGACGAAGGTTTCGAAGTTATAGTCTGGTGAGATAATAATTTCGTTGTTTTCGAAGCTTGAGGCGCGTGATCCTGCGTGTGCCGCGGGCGAGTTGAATGCTCTGGATTTTCGCAGCGGTGCGGTGGGTGAGAAGCCGTTGTTGGCTCTGCTGTTTGCGAGTCTGTTGTCGTAGTTTGCCCCCGCGCCTATGGTTTGCTTTGAGAGTACGGGCACAAGCTCTGATGCGGGTACTGCGCCTGTGACAAAGCGTACTGCAACCAGTGCGCCTGTAATATTTTGTGCAGCTTCGGTGAACTGGTCTTTACATTTTTTTTCGAGGTATGTTTGTTGAACGATGTTGCTGGTGTGAATTTGCAAGACGCCCGAGTCTAGACTGACAGCTTCTAGCTCTTCAAACCATTGCCTACAGAGGGTGGTATGTTTTCGCCTGAGAAAATTCATGATGTCACGCCAGAGCGCGGGGTCCATTTTTGGCATTTTCTGCTTCTTAAACTTGTAGGTTTACCCGAATTGATGCTGCGGTCGCATACCAGTTTTTTATAAAGCAAACGAGGTATGCGTGTTTTACCCTGTGTAAAACCTGCATTTTGTATCAAATTTAAGGCTTGTACGCTTTGATGTCAATCTCATTTAAACACTTTTTTCGGACTCTGGCTAATTAGTGGCTTTTATTGGCCGAGAATTGAGATATGGATGACACTGAACTAATCGTTTTTGATGACAATCAGGGTAGGTGGGGCCCGCTTGTTGATTTGAGGCCTATTTTTAATCTGCGTAGCGGTTGTTGGGATTCGCTGAAGCGTATCGAGGCGGTGAGGGGGCGTAAAGCGGGGAGCTTGATTGTGCCTGGGCGTTTGGAGCAGGCGGTGAGGGCCGGTGGCTGTGATTATTTGGTCAATGCATTGGCCCAGGGCGGGGATGATTTTTTGATTGTGAATGGTCGGTGGTTAGGGCTGGCCCATAGTGATGCGATCCTTGGGATTAAGCCTCAAACCGTGGTCATGCAGGAAGATCAGGAGCTGGTGGCTGCGCGGGTGAATCGCAAGACCGCCGAGCATATGCTCAATGCATTGAGTACCGCTTGTGATCAGAATTGGGTATTGTTTGAATTGCAAATGGATATGCTGGAGACGGTGTATTTGCCTAATGGGACGTTGGTCAAGCGCCCTTGGGATCTTCTGGCGGCATTGGATGAAGCGATTGACTATGATGCGGGCGCGATTGATCTAGGGCTGTTTGATGGGGCGGAGCAAGGCGTGAGCGGGGGTGTGACGGTTTTAGGTGATGGGGTGATTAAGGTGGGGCAGGGCGTGTCGTTGGGGCCGATGGTGGTGCTCGATACGCGTGGCGGCGGGATTGTGATTGATGAAAGTGCTGAAATTGGAGCATTTTCTGTGATTGAGGGGCCTTGTTATGTGGGGAAGGGGACGAAGATTCGGCCTCAGACGCATTTGGCGGGCGGGGTGGCGCTGGGGGATTGTTGTGTGATTGGGGGAGAGGTTGAGGCTAGCATCATTCAAGGTTATAGCAATAAGGCCCACGGTGGGTATTTGGGCCATTCTGTTTTGGGGCAGTGGGTGAATTTGGGCGCGGGCACGAATGTGAGCAATTTAAAAAATACCTATGGCCACATCCGTATTCGACTTGATATGAATACGTTGCCCGAGGATACTCAGCGCTGCAAGTTGGGGGCGATTATCGGTGATTTTGTAAAAACCGCCATCGGCACGAAGCTTAATACCGGCAGCTGCCTAGGCACAGGCACGATGATTGCCGTGGATGGGACAGCGCCCAAGCTAACAGACTGCTTTAGTTTTGTGACTAAAGCGGGGGATCAGGTTTATGATTTAGACAAATTTATGCATACTTCCAAGATTGTTCTGGATCGGCGTGGCAAATCGCTGGACGTCCATCAGATTCAGCTGCTCCAAAGCTTGTTTGAGGTGATGGAAGAGGAACGCCAGTATCGATTGATTGCCGAGTAGGGATATGGGTGGGACATGGTTCCTTTACGCGGGTTTTGCTGGTGTTTGGGTGAGATGCTGTGCGCGCTGATTTTGGGCTGGGGATGCTTTATTTTGTAATGACGTGAAAAGTGCTGATCAGGGGGCAGGCTTGGGCGCTTAGGATGCGTAGCCTCACGCGATTTGTGGCCGGGAGGCTGTCGATCAGGTGTATCCGTTTGTAGCCTATGCGTTTGGCTTTGACGATCTCTTGCCATTGGCCGTCTACCCAGCAATCGATGGCGTAGCTATCCACGCGCTGGCCGAGGGTGATGTATTCTTGGAGGGTAAAGCCAGCGAGATTTTGTTTTTTGGGAAAAGTCAGCTGAAGGTTTACGGTTAAGATTTTGTCATCGGTGGCGTGGTAGGTTTCAAAATCTTGATCTGTGATATTTTGAGGCTGGAATTTTTTGGCGTTGAGTCTGGTGTGGTTGGCGGTGGCGATGGGTGTTGTTTTTTGCTTGAGGCTATCGATCCAGATTTTGAATTTTTTGAGACGTTTAACGGTGGCTTGATCGATGAGGCCTTTGTTGTTGGGCCCGATGTTCATGAGTGGGGTTGTGCCGTAGCCTACGCTTTGTAGGTAGTATTTTTTCCATTTTTTGAGGCTTACCGCGGGTTTGCCGTAATGAAACCAGTTGCCTTGCAGGATAATTGATGCTTCGTTGGGATACCAGCGTGTGACGCCATTGATTTTTTGGCGATAGTTTTGGTCTGGTTGTACGCCGCCATGGTGTTTTGGCCAGGCTAGGCAACGATCGGGGATGTATTTAACGAGTGTTCCCGAGTCATAAATGACGGCATGGGGTTGTGTTTTGCGGATGAGGTGTGCGATTTTTTTGTAATTTATTTTTAGTTTGTCTGCTTTGAATCCATCAAACCAGTATTCGTCGATCGGGCCGTATTGGGTGCTTAGTTCTTTGATTTGGTCGTAGTAGAAGTCGCTGTAGTTGTTGTATTTTTTGGAGCCCGCGTGTTCGAAATTTTTATCGATGATTGAGACGTATAGGCCGAAGGAGAGCCCTTGCTCTCGGCAGGCTTGGGCGAGTTGGCGTACGACATCTGCTTTACCGTCGCGCCAAGCAGTGGATTTGACGCTGTGCTTTGTGGTTTGTGTTTGCCAGAGGCAGAAGCCGTCGTGGTGTTTTGTGGTGAGCACAATGCCTTCGAAGCCCCCCGCTTTGGCTGCCGCGACCCATTGTTTGGGCTCGAATTTTGTGGGATTAAAGCGGTTTGGGTCTTCAGTACCTGATCCTAAGTGGTGGCTGTTGGGATAAAAAGTTTTCATGCCGAAATGGACAAACATTCTCATTTCGCTTTTGTGCCATTTGAGCTGGGCTGGATTGGGGATGGGCAGATAGGCGTTGGGCTGGGGGACTTGGGCGGCGCAAGAGCAGAGACCCGCCAAGGCGAGCAGTAAGACCAAATATGTAGCGGCTTTTGTGATTGTATTTTGTAACGGCATGGCTGATTTATCCAGTTGAGGGTCAATGGCGGAAACATAACACGGGCGGACTTGAGTTTTTTTGCAGAATTGATTCCATCAAAGGCAAGTGAAACAGGCGGGTTGTGATCGACTAAATACCTATTGATGCTGTTAGTTGAGGGGCTTTTTTGAGTGACCCATCTAACGAAAATAATCCTAATGGAATTGAAGTGTGGTGTAAAGGAGTTGGGGGGATTGTTGTGCTGATTTATTTGAGACGATTTTGATGGATATAAAAAATGGCGTTAAAAAAAGCCTAGGAATTAAATTCCTAGGCTTTTTGAATGGTTTGTTTTGGTGTTTATTTTTTGCGTTTAAGCATGGTTAGCCCACCTAGAGATAGCAAAACGAGGCTTGCTGGTTCTGGAATGGCGACGGATTCGACGATTTGGAAGCCGGCAATGGTGGAGCGGTTGTTACCTGCTTTTTTTGCCCCGTCAATGGTGAATGATGAGCCTGTGACGCCTGTGAATAAGATGTAGTTGGCATTTACGGTTGGGGTGGGAATGGTTGTGCCCGTGGCTTGGATAAGTGAGGTGACGGGCTTGTATTTACTGACGTGTGTTTTTGCGTAATATTGTGTGCCGCCGTTGATGGTTGCTGTATTTGTGTAGGCGCCTTTTTTCATGTCTGTTGAGAGGTAAATATAGACGTCGTATGTTGCATATGCAATCTCTGAAACGGTGACGGAGAATCCACCGTTGCCGTCATCAAGATAGCCGTGCATCATGTTGGTGTTGCCGTCGCCGTTTGCTGCTTGGGTTTTCCAAGTATTTCTAGAGGCCCACTCCACGTCTACCGTGGTGGCTGCGCCTGCGCCATTGTTGACGTCGGTGACTATTGCGGTTGGTCCTGATGCGTTGTTCCAGTTGGTTTGGGCGATTACGCCTGCGGATTGTGCTGGGCCAACGGCACGGCGCTCTGAGCCGAAGTTTACGCCGATGGTTTCGGCATTGGCTGATCCGGTAGCGATAAGCAGTCCGGTGACAGCGAGGGTATTGATAAATGACTTTCTCATGATATCTCCTTTGAAAGATACTTAGGATGTAATCGTTCATGCAAAAACATAAACAATAGGCGAATGCCTTACGAATTAGAAAATTTGTTTAATGCATCAATGTGAACTTGATGAGTAGAACGAGGTTATTTTACCATGGAAAATGAGATTTGGAATAAACTTTCGCTAAAATTTGAAAAAAAACCAAAAAAAGACGCTTTATCTTACATCGTGGCCTTAATTGGTCTTATTTGTGGGTAATGATGGGGTTTTTGGGTTGGTGAGATTGGGGTGAAAGTTGTGGATTATTTGTGTGTAAAGGATCTGAGGAATGTTTAGGGGAGGGAACTGTTGCGATATTGGATGAGAGTCGTCACAGGAAAATGGTCCGAGGGGTATCGGTGTTGGCTGTTATGAATTTTATTGATGTGGCTGTCTGTGGCGCTGAGTTGGCCACTATATAAGATCCAATCGATTCTACCCGAGGTGCTTTGCCCTGTGAATCCGTGGTACGTGCCTGTGTTTTGATCAGCCGTGTGTGCGTGTGCATCTTTGAGGTGGAGTTGTTGGATTAGGATTTGATGGGCATGGCTTTGGGGTTTTGCGTTGAAGTCGCCTAGGAGGAGGACGTGCCGTTGGTTGCGTATTTTTTTGAGATGATTAGCGATGATTTGTGAGGAATGGTTTCTTGCGCTTTGGCCGATGTGGTCGTAGTGGGTGTTGAGGACGATGATTTCTTGTGCGTGTGGGTTTTGCTTATCGCGGAGGATGACCCACGAGGCCATTCGGGTTTGGGAGGAATCCCAGCTGACGATGCCGGGGGTTTGTGGTTTTTCGCTGAGCCAAAAGTGGCCGCTATCGACGAGGGTGAATCTGTCTTTGCGATAGAGTACCGGGGCGTATTCGCCACGTTTTTTGCCATCATCGCGGCCCACGCCGTGGAAGGCGTAGTGGGGGAGTTGGCGTTTGATATCTTGTGCTTGGTCGTCTAGCACTTCTTGGAGGCCTAGGATGTGGGGTTGATAATCGGTGATGGTTTTGAGGGTGAATTTTTTTCGGAGAGGCCATGCATTAGGGCCATCCCCACGGTTGTGATAACGGATATTAAAAGTCATGACACGCAAGGGGGCGGCTTTTTGTTTTGCTTGAGGAGCCAAGGAGCAGGCGCTGAGGCAGACCGGGAGAAGAAGGCAGGTGAGGATAAAAATGAGATTTTTCATGAAGCGTCCTAGGGTTGATGTGGGTGTGCGGAGGGTGTGTGCGGTTAGGGTAGGTTTTGGGCGTGTATGTTGAGTGTCATGGTGTGGCTGGCTTGAGGGGGTAAGTGGATGCGGTTTTTATCGACGTTGGCGGATTCGATGCAAAGAAAATGTGACCAGGCATGGTCGTTTAGGTCTGACATATTTTTGATATGATCTTGGTGGGGGTTCCAGATAATGGTGGACTGGGAATTGTTTTTTTCGATGTTAATTTGTCGGTTGAATGCGGGGTCTAGAATGCGACAGCTGGCGGGGGTGTCTAAGCAGACAGCATCGGTAAAACCGTCGATTTTTAAGGGTTTGGCGGGGAATTGTTTTTGTTTGAATTGATCGGTTTTGTCGATGTAATGGGTGTTTTCTAGGCCGAGGATTTGGACGTCGTTGAGATTTGAGATATGAAAATAAGTGTGGAGGGCTTGCTCGAAATGAAAAGGCTGGGAGCCTGTGTTGGTGGCGGTTATTTCTATTTGCAAAGCATCGGCGAGTGTGATCTGATATTTGAGGAGGAACGGGTGGGGCCATATTTTCAGAGTGGCCGGTGAGGATTTGAGTTGGAAGGTGGCGGTGATGGATTGGTCTTGGTGTGGTGTGATGTCTAGGGGTGTGAATGTTGCGGTGCGCGCCAAGCCGTGCATGGGTAGGTCTTTGTTTTGGTTGTTTTGGGCAAACCATGGGAAGCAGATAGGGATGCCGCCTCGGATGGCTTTGTGGGGTTGGTAGTTGCTCTTGGGGCTTGTGAAAAGGATGGGTTTTTGTTGATGGGGTTGGTAGTTTGTGAGCGTGGCGCCTTGGAGATAGATTTCAAGGTTTGCGTGCTGGGTGGTGAGATTGAGCCTAGGCAGTTGCCCGTTTCCTAAGCTAAATGTGGCAATTTGTGGGATGGCAAATTTTTGGTTGAGTGATTGGATATCTTTTTCCATGGACTGAGCCTTTATTTGCGGGTGTGCTTAGGGTGATAACGATTGTATCGGTTTGAGGCGCTTTGGGGCATGCGATTTTTTTAAATTTGATGCGGGGTATTTGTGCTTGACGGGGCGTGTATTGTTTAATGGAATGATGTTGCCAGGTGAAAAAAAGAATGGGAAAGATCAGCGGGCGCTGATGGACAAGCCCAAGGATTG
>CAZSSX010000117.1:0-8027 GCA_964609545.1 uncultured Phycisphaeraceae bacterium
ACTTAGACAATGATTTTCGCGGCTGTAAGTTGGAAATCGATAAAAAAATCGATGAAACTGCATCCAATCAGATTGTGAGCTTAATCGCTGGCTTGAAGATGACGCCTCGCCAAATTCAAGAGATGTTTCGCATTCTTGGGCATGTGATGGAAAGCTCCAAAGCTGAAGCTGATAAGTCCGTCAAATTATTCCCATTCCAACAAACGGGAACTATCGCTATGGCTGCATTTAAAATTAGCGAGTCTGAGATTTTTAAATCATTAGGCTTGGGAAACTTTGCCCCGGAAGAGGCATTATCATTTTTCAAAAAATTATTTGAAAAAGGACATCCCGAGTCGTGGTTCAAGTTGTTTTTAACAGGGGAAGGCTTAAGAATGGATGACAGCGAATCTTTCGAAAACATACTCACGCAAGTGGGTCTCGATCCCGATCTCTCCGGCTGGGGCCAAGGCTGGTCTGGATTTGAAAACGTACCGGAGAAGGGTGAAAAACGCATCGCTCATATCTATCAAAAGATTAAGGAATTTTCTCAGTGGGTGGCGTCTTGATGAAGCGTTGGCTTGATCCCGGTTGGGGGAAATTCGGGGGCCGCATTTTTAGGCTGATGTGTGTGGCGTCTCTTTAAGTGGTTCGGGTGGTGGGTGGTGGTGGGTTTGTTTTTTAGGCTAATAGCTCTACGGCGTTGGGGTTTTGGGTGGGTTCTTGGAGGAGTTTTTGTAGTGTTTTTGGTGGTGTTCTGCTGACCCATGATTGGAAGGCATCTTGGTCATCGATTCTGTTTTTGTAGTAGTTGTCGATGATGTTTGCGATGCTTAGGTGGATGAGTGTTGCGGGTATTTGTTTGGCTATGACTTCGCCGAATTGTGGGTCTGCGCCGATGCCTGCGCCTAGGAGTACGTTGTAGGCATCTACTTTTAGTGGTTTATTTTTGTCGTTTAATTTCGTGGGATGTTTTGCGATTGTTCCGGTTAGGCCTATGTCTGCGATTTGGAATTGGGCGCATGCGTTTGGGCATCCTGTGAAGCTGATGAATAGGGGTCTGTCTAATTTTGTATTTTTTTCTAGGTAGTCTAGTACTTTTCCTGCGCGGTGTTTTGTTTCGACGACGGCGAGGTTGCAGAATTCTGAGCCTGTGCAGCTGACGAGTGTATCGCGGAGGGGGTGTGCTTTTGTGGCGAGTCCTGCTTGGGCGAGTTGTTCTTGTATGTGTATGAGATTTTTTTGTGGTATGTCTAGGATGAGGATGTTTTGTTTATTTGTTAGGCGGATGCGTTTTTTGTTGACGGCGTATTTTTCTGCGCTGTTTGCGATGTCTGTCATGTTTTTGTGGGAGAGTCTGCCTCGTCCGATGGGTATGCCTAGGAAGTAGTTGCCGTCTTGTTGTTGTCCTGTGCCGATGTGGTCTTGGTGTTGTGCTGGTGGGTGTTGTAGTGATGGGTCTTTTAGTAGTTTTGTTTTTATTTTTTGTTCGATTTTTTGTAGTATCCAGTCTGGTCCTTTGTCTGCGACGAGGAATTTGAGCCTGGCTCTGGTTCTTTTTTCGCGGTAGCCGTACTCTCTGAATATTTCGACGAGTGCTTTGCTTACGGGGTTTACTTGTTGGGGTTTAATGAATACGCCGAGTGGTGTTGCGAAGTGTGGTGTTCTTGAGAGTCCGCCGCCTACGAGTATGCCGTATCCTTTTTCTTTTTTTTGGCTGATTGCGCCGTATAGTCCGATGTCGTTTATTTGTGGTTGGTGGCAGTGTATTGGGCATCCTGCGATGGCTGTTTTGAATTTTCTGGGGAGGTTTGAGAATTGTTTTCCTGCTGCGATGTACATGTCTGCTAGTTTTGTGACGGCATTGCTTGCGTCGATGATTTCGTTTTTGATGACGCCAGCGAGTGGGCAGCTGACGACGTTTCGTGGTACGTCGCCACAGGCGAATTGTGTGTCTATGTCTAGGCTTGCTAGTGCTTGGAAGATGGGCTTGATGTCGCTGATGGTTAGCCAGTGGAATTGGAAGGTTTGTCTTGTGGTGATGTCGCTGAATCCTCTGGCGTATTTTTTGCAAAGTTTTGCGATGCCTGCGAGTTGTGCGGGGTTGATTTGGCCGCCTGGTAGACGTAGCCTGAGCATGAAGTGTCCATCGTTTGGTTTTTGCTGGTATACGCCGAACCATTTGAATCTTTGTTCTCTGTCTGCTTTTTCTATGGCATCGAAGTCGCCTTCTTGTGAATATTTGAGGAGGTCTTGGAGGACATCGAAGCCATCTTTTTCTTTTTTGATTAGCTCTACTTTGTTGCGTTTGATCTGGGGCATGTTGTGTGTCCTTGTTTTTTTTGTGATATTTTTTGGCTTAGGATTGAAGCATCATCGGCGTGTATCATTGATCTATTGCTTGCTGTGGTCAAACTTGGGTTGATTTGATCGGTAGCTGTAATCTTTTTATCATGATATCTAATAGAGAGAGGGGGAAAGGGTGTGGTGGGAGGTGGGATGGGGTTTGTTGGTGATGAGGTGGTGAGGGTTAATCGAATTCATCGCCTCGGAAGGTGTCGCCTAGGTAGGTGCGTTTGACGAGGTCATCGTTGATGAGTTCTTTGGGTGTTCCTTCTCTTAGCACTTTGCCTTGGTCTATGATGTATGCGCGGTCGCAGACTTGTAGTGTTTGCTGGACGTTGTGGTCTGTGATGAGTATGGAGATGCCTTCTTTGTCTCTGAGTCTTCTTATTTCTTCTTGTAGGTCGCTGACGGTGACGGGGTCTACAGCAGCGAAGGGTTCATCTAGGAGTAGCATTTCTGGTTTTGTAATGAGTGCGCGTGCGATTTCTAGCTTTCTTCTTTCGCCGCCGCTGAGTGTGCTTGCTGCTTGTTTTGCGCATTTTGCGAGGTCAAATTTTTCCATGAGTTGTTGTGCGCGTTGTTTTCTTTCTTTGCGGTTGATGGGCTGTGTTTCGAGTATTGCTAGGAGGTTTTTTTCTACTGATAGTTTTGCGAAGACGCTTGCTTTTTGTGAGAGGTATCCCATGCCTAGTTGGCATCTTTTGTACATGGGTAGGCGTGTGACGTCTTCGCCGTTGAAAATGACGGAACCTTTTTCGGGTGTGACCATGCCTATGGTCATGCGGAATGATGTTGTTTTTCCTGCTCCATTTCTGCCTAGTAGTCCTACGATTTCGCCTTGCGAGACGTCATAGCTGACGCCATCGACGACGGTGCGGTTGGCGTATGATTTGGAGAGGCCTGTGCTTTTTAAGATGAACATGGAGGTATCATACCGGCCAAGAGGTGAATCCCCAAATCGTTGGTGTTTGTGTGTTTTGATTTTTCTTTTTTTGGATGATTTAAGATGTGATGTCATTTGGCCTTTCCCACATCCGGCGATGCTGTGTTGGGTTTATTGGCCAGTGGGGATAAATCTCGTTAAACTACTGTTTTCAAGCTGTTCAGATTTATTTGAAACGATTCGCAAAGCGTAGGAGCATTCGCGTGGCAGAAACCCCAAGAACAACCCCCGGCACCCCTGTTACCCTTGTCATTGGTGGGTCTGACCCCTCGGGCTGTAGCGGTATTCAGGCAGATATCAAAACGCTTTCTGTGCTTGATGTTTATAGCTGCGCGGCGATCACCACGATCAACGCGTCTAATACTCAGCAAATTAGCAGCAGCATGGCGCTGGATGCTAAATTAGTTGCTCAGCAAATCGATACGATTAGTTGTGATATCAAAATCAATGCCTGCAAAGTTGGGCAGGTTGGGTCTGTTGCCAATGCCAAAGCGATCGCCAAGGCGGTGCGTGGTAATAATTTGCAGCCTTTGGTTGTGGATATCAATCAGCACTACGCGGGGAAATGCAGTTTAGATGATGAAGCTACGATTGATGCGATTTGTCAACATTTGTTGCCCTTGGCTGCGGTGGTGACGGTTAATGCTGCTGAGGCGGGTCATCTTTTGGGTCAAGGGGAGGCGGTTGCCGATCAATTTGGCGCCACGGATGCTGCTCGTCAGATCTGTGCGAAGTACAAGGTGAATGCTTGCGTGGTGATGGGGATTAAGATGCCTGGCGATACCGAGAATGAGTTTAATGCGGTGGATGTGATGGTTTTTGATCAAGAGGTCATCGAGCTAAGCGCGCAGTGGCGTGAAACGTGCAACACCAACGGGGCGGGGACCACATTTGCCGCGGCGCTGACGGGAGGCATTGCTAAAGGGTTGACGCCGGTGCAGGCTGGGCCTATCGCGAAAAATGTGGTGAGCGAAGCGGTGAGGCAGAATTGCGATTTGGGGCACGGACAGGGGCCGATCCAGCATATCGCCTACGCCAAGGTTAAGAAATAAAAGGTCTTTTTATCCATGGCGGCTGATTTCTTGGGTGTGCTTATCGGGTGTGTTTTTTAAAAAGATGTTATTGGCTGCCCAGCCACATTTTCATTAAAAGCAGCTCTAGCAAGAGGATGACGGCGATGAATATCGCGGTGTAAAGTTTTTTGATGCCATTGAATTTTGGGGCGCCGAGGCGCCGTTTCCCGGGCAGAGGCACCATGGCCAATTGTGCGGCGCCGGCTTGTGCGCATAGTTGGGGTTGATAGCCTCGCCTGGCTTGGTCTTGGACGATGGCAATGATTAGGTTTGCATCGAAAGCGTTTAGGCCCATTTTTTTGCCCTTCAAGATCAAGCCTTGGCGTGACTCTCGACGCAAGATTGTGCCCTCTAATTTTAAGCCGACTTGGACGGCCAAGACCCATCGCGGGTCTAATGCGTCTTGGATGGCTGCGCCCATATTCACCCCCCTATCGCTGGCACGCTGGTGGCTACTGATAACAATGCCCCCCTCTACTAGGCGTATTTTCTCCGCCTTCGGCCTTTCTCCGCCCGCGCCCCGTTGCCCGCGCGCCCATCCGCGCGGATAACCCTCCCCCCCGAATCCCTGATCGGCCTTACGCCCAGCCTCCCCGCCACGCATGCCCACCGGCCCCCCCGGCCCCCCGGATTTTCTCGGTATGCCGGGATGGCTTACTTTAAAACGAAATTTTTCTGTAGATTTTCCACGCATGGTCGCAAAAGCCCTCGGCAAGCTTCTTTCTTCTGTTCAATCCAAATCAACACGCAATAAGCCCATCCGTGGGACTTTTTATAGGCGACCATGCCTCTGCAAAACTTATCGCAACGGTTCTATTCTACATCCAATAAACGAATTTGCGCACGTCAATATGAAAATATTATCACACCCAGTGGCTAAACATCGATAGAGGGCTACAGATCACGTGGACCGATCGCAATCCACAAAATATACAGCCCTTTTCACCATTCTTGCCCCAACCCAAAAAGTTCGGTTACTTTTTTTACAATTAAACCGAGAACCCAGCCGATAAAAACAACATGAGCTCATCTAAAAAGCAAGCCAATCCGCTTAATCATCTGCCCGGTCTGATTTTTCTTTCGCTGGGGCTAATCATCTTGGCGACGTCCACGCTACTTCCTCCGGCGGCGCGATTGCAGGAAAAAAAGATACAAAATCAAAAATTAAATCACCAGCTGGTGACTTTTGAGGAGGATAAAGTCAAGTACCGCAATTATTTAGAGGCCGCGAGGAGGCGAGACCCTTTGATCATCGAGGAGCTGGCGTTTAAAAGGCAAAAACAAATCCCCCGGGGGGCCACGCCGCTAGACAAAGTTAATGATCCGATCACGTTTCATCCCAAGATTATTTCCACGCATAGCCATAGACCGACCCAGCCTAATAGCAGGTACGATGCTTTTCAAAGTAATCTCAACCTCAGTTATAAGGACAAACTCACGCAGCCTCTGACCAGCGAACATATCATTATTAACAAAAATGTCGCGGCTTCGCGTATTGTGCGCATCATCGAATCGCCGCTGGGCAAAACGATTCTTTCACTGATCGGTATTTCTTGTTTGGCGCTGGCTTTCCTCTTTCAGGGTAGCACGCCACCGTATCAGCCTGCAGACGATGCTGAAACTGAAATTGAGGAGGAGGAAGAGGTGAACTAAATTTTGGCTCTTTCGTGAAACGCCATAGCGCTTGTCGTCTATAAAAAAACAGCCACCCAAAGGCGGCTGTTTTTTGTTTTTATTATTTGCTTAAGCGTGCCTAGTGGGCATGCTTTTTAAGTTAAGCTTTTGCTTTTCTCAACTGTGCAGCGTATTCGTTGCGTTTGTTGGCTTTTGCTCTGCGGACATTGGTGCCTAGTTTGGGCCTGGTGTCAGTAGCCGAAACCAGTTGCAGGACACAAAGGTCTGCTGCGTCACCGATTCGGTGCTTGGTTAGGCGGATGATACGGGTGTATCCTCCGTTGCGGTCTTTGTTTTCAGCTGCGATATTATCAAAAAGTTTGGTGACTACGCGGCGGCCGCCACGGTTTTGTTTCAGCTCGCCGAATTTATTTCGGTTCACCGATGTGTCTTCATCGTTTTCGATCATGACTAGGTTTTTACCCAATGCACTGATAACGCGACGGCGTGCTGCCAAATCGCCTTGTTTGGCATCCGAGATCATTTTTTCTACGAAGGGCTTGAGGCTTTTGGCCTTGGGCACGGTCGTGGTGATCTGGCCATGTGTGAATAATGATACGGCCATATTTCGCCACATCGCTTTACGGTGTGGTGTGGTTCGGCCTAGTTTAAATCCTGCTACGCGGTGTCTCATAACACTATCTCCAATCATCTGAATTCATCAGATGACAATTTTTATGCTTCTAATTCCATTTCCACTTCGGGAGGCAATTCCATGCCCAATTGTAAGCCTAAATCTGAAAGCTTACGCTTGACCTCACGCAATGAGGTTTTTCCAAATGATCTTACCTTCAAAAGGTCGGGTTCGGTCATTCTCACAATATCAAGTACCGTTTCTAATTCCGCGGTCTCCAAACAATTGTTTGCACGCACCGAGAAATCAAGTGCTGAGACATGGGTTTTAAGTTTACGGATCAATTCTTCATCGACACGGGCATCTGCAGCTGCTGATTCGCTGGCCACTTCCGTGCCGATTTCAAAATATTGAACGAACGGGTTGAGGTGCTTCCGCAGGATTTTACCCGCTTCGACGAGGGCCATTTCTGGCTTAACCGTGCCGTTGGTCCAAATTTCGATAGTCAATTTATCATAGTTTGTTTTTTGTCCAACACGTGTGTCTTCGACTTTATAGCGTACACGCTGCACTGGTGAGAAGATCGCGTCGATGGGGATGAGCCCAACTTCTTTTTCTTCGCTTTTGGCATATTGTTCGCTGGCGGGGACATAGCCTCTGCCTTTTTCGACGACGAATTCCATATCGAAATCCATCTGTTTGGCCAAAGTGGCCAAGATAATGTCTTTGTTATGTATAGTGATGGAGGTGTCTGCTTCGATCAATTCGGTGGTGACTTCACCGGGTCCTTCGGCTTGCAAACGCATGATTTTGGGTTCATCATTTTCCATTGAAATCACCATTGATTTCACGTTCAAGATAATGTCCGTCACGTCTTCGGTTACGCCATCAATCACTGAAAATTCGTGATCTGCGCCTTTGATTTTGATGCCTGTTACCGCGGCGCCTTGTAGGCTGGATAATAATACACGGCGTAAGCTGTTACCAATGGTGGTACCAAATCCACGTTCAAAAGGTTCAATGACAAATTTGCCATAGGTATCACAATTGGTTTCTTGATTGGCAATAACTTGGGAAGGTAGTTCTAAACCGCGCCATCTAACTCGCATGGTTTATCTCCTGTGATTAGCAGTCCAAAAGAAATAGTAGAAAGATGCACGCTTTGTTAAGCCCCTGCTCAGGCTTAACCGCTTCTATGCTCTCTACATCAAAGTTTATTTTGATGAGTAATGAATTCGCCAGAGGGCAGATACATTAGCTCTAAAAAACTAGACTCGACGTTGTTTACGAGGACGACATCCGTTATGAGGGATGGGAGTATGATCTTCAACGGCGGTAATTTTCAAGCCTGAGGCTTGCAGACCAGTCACGGCTGATTCGCGTCCACCGCCGGCGCCTTTGACCCGAACCTCAATTTCTTGCATGCCAAATTTTTTGG
>CAZSSX010000118.1:0-7993 GCA_964609545.1 uncultured Phycisphaeraceae bacterium
CGACATATTTGAAATATTTTTTAAGGTGGCGTTAAAAACCACAACTCAACACCACCAAAAACATCCACAAACTTGACTTATCCCCCCACTGCAATTACAGTGTCTCGTCTGTACATCGGTCAACACACCTCGGCACAACACGCAACAACGCGATAAACCCCGAGACGACCGATTCACAACATTTTTTTTAGCGAAAGAAGACGACATTATGGTACCAGTACAACGCCAAACACGAACGCAAGGCAGAAATCGCCGATCACACGACGCCCTCAAAACGCGCCACGCAGCACTCTGCCCCGAATGCCAACAAGCCAAACTCCCACACGCAGCATGCAACCAATGCGGTTATGTTCGCCCCGGTCTAAAACTTGATTTTGCCAAGAAAGACTAATTCCTGTGCGCATAGCCATTGATGTAATGGGAGGCGATCTCGCCCCCAACGAAATCTTGGCCGGAGCGATACAATCCTTGCCCCTCCTCGGCCAACAGGACACACTCGTCCTCGTCGGAGACGAGAAAATCATCAAGCAAGGGTTAGCATCTGCCAATCTGGCCAACGAAAAAAAGTTTGAGATACAAGCCACAACCCAAATCATTGGCATGGCCGAATCTCCAGTAGCCTCCTTACGCGATAAACCCGACAGCTCCATCGCAAGAATGGGCGACCTCGGAAAATCCAAAGCAGGCCCACTCCAATGCGATGTCACCATCAGCGCAGGCAACACAGGCGCATGCGTCGCAGCAGCACAAATGTCCATGCGCAGGCTCAAAGGCGTCCACCGTCCAGGAATCGCCATTGTCATGCCAACCCTTTACGGCCCAGTCGTCATCTGCGACGTCGGCGCAAACCCAGAACCCAGACCCGCACACCTTCACCAATACGGGCAAATGGCCTCGGTCTACGCAAAAGATATCCTCGCGGTAGAAAATCCACGGGTCGGCATCATGTCCATCGGCACCGAGGAGGGCAAAGGCACCGCAATGGTCAAGGACACACACAAACTCTGCAAATCCGACACATCCATCAACTACATCGGCAACGTCGAAGGAAGAGACATCTTCAACAACGTCGCAGATGTCATTATCACCGAAGGATTCACAGGAAACGTCATCCTCAAACTCGCCCAAGGGCTCGCAAGCGGGCTTTTCAAAACAATCATGAACGAAATCAAAGCCGAATCAGATGAACTCGCCAACTCCTTCATGCCCGTACTAGGCAGAATACACAAAAAACACGATTATCACGAATTCGGCGGCGCACCCCTGCTAGGCGTCAACGGCATCGCTTTTATCTGCCACGGATCAAGCCAAGCCAGAACCATCGTCAACACCGTCAAAGCAGCACTTAAATTCTCCCGACACAACGTGAATCCCCATATTCTCCAAGCCGTCGCTAAAAAACAAAATACACAAGAAATGAGCAAGGCATGAACCCATCCGAATCGCAACGCCCCATCGGCGTGCGTTTGGCAGGAACAGGTCTAGCAACCCCTTCCAAACTGCTAACCAATGACGACCTAGCCAAAATAGTTGATACCAACGATCAATGGATTGTCCAACGCACAGGCATCAAACAAAGATATATCTGTGGACCTGACGATTCCGTCCTCAGCATGTCCGTCCAAGCACTAAAAATAGCACTAGACGATGCCCAGCTCAAACCCCAAGACCTAGACTTCGTTTTCGTCGCAACAATCACCGCGGAAATGGCATGCCCATCAACAGCCACACGCCTCGTCGATGCCATCGGCGCAACACCAGCAGGCGGCGCAGACATCACCGCCGCATGCAGCGGATTTGTCTACAGCATGAACATGGCATCGGCACTCATACAAACCGGCATGTACAAAAATATCGCTGTCATCGGCGTCGAAGCCCTATCCAAAATCGTCAACTACCAAGACCGCAGAACATGCATCCTCTTCGGCGATGGCGCAGGCGCAGCCATTTTCTCCGCAACATCAGATACCACCAAAGGCTGCATCTTCCAAAGCATGGCCTCCGACGGCGGCGGATGGAAAGACCTCTACGTCCCACGCACACAAGCAGACATACCACCGCACGACACCGTCTTTTCTGGCAAATTCGACACCCTACAAATGAACGGCCAAGAAGTCTACAAATTCGCAGTCTCCACACTACAAAAAACAATCGAAACAGCACTACAAAAAACACAAACCAAACCCGAAGACTTAGCCATGATCGTCGCCCACCAATCCAACAAACGCATCCTCGAATCAGCCAGCAAAAAACTTAAACTAGACCCCCAAAAACTCTATATCAACATCGACCGCTTCGCCAATACATCCGCAGCAAGCATCCCCATCGCACTAGATGAACTACGCAAACAAAACAAAATCAAAACCGGCGACAAAGTCCTTTTTGTAGGCCTAGGCGGCGGGCTAACTTGGGCTTCAAGCCTATGGCAACTTTAAATTTTTCTCTCACCCTCTCTGGAAATAGGTCATCATGTCAGACGAAAAATTAAACATCATCTGCCCCGGCCAAGGGGCGCAACACATCGGCATGGGCAAAGCATGGGCCCAAAATTCCCCCGCTGCCCAAGATATCTTCCAACAAGCAAACGATATCTTAAACATTGATTTACAAAAAATCTGCTTCGATGGACCCGAACACCAACTCAACAAAACAGATATCGCCCAAGCAGCCCTATACACCGCATCCGTCGCTTCATTCCGAGGCCTACTCGAAAAACAAGTCATCGCAGAAAATATGCTCGCCTCCGTATCAGGACTCTCACTAGGCGAATTCACCGCACTACACATCGCCGGAGCCTACGATTTCAAAACCGGATTAAAACTCGTCAGACTCCGCGGACAAGCCATGCAAAACGCAGCAGACAATTCCCAAGGCTCAATGGTCGCCCTCATCGGCGCCGAAAAAGAACAAGCCATCGACCTCTGCGACAAAGCCCGGGGACAAGGAGTCCTTGTCCCCGCAAATTTTAACTGTCCCGGACAAATCGTTATTTCCGGGGATATCCACGCATGCAACAGAGCCTTAGAAGTCGCAAAAGAAATCGGACTACGCGCCACCGCCCTCAAAGTCGCAGGCGCCTTCCACTCTCCACTCATGCAACCCGCCGCCGACCGCTTAGAAGCCGCACTCGATGACGCCACCTGGAAAAAACCACAAATCACCGTCATCTCAAACGTCACAGCAGAGCCTCACCCACACGATATCCCATCCATCAAATCAAAACTCGTCCAACAACTCACAAGCCCCGTCCGCTGGGGGCAATCCATGGATTACACCCGCAACAACATCCCCGGCCAATTCATCGAACTAGCCCCCAACAAAGTACTATCGGGCTTAATGAGGCGCATCGACCGCAAAACAAAAGTCATCAATTACGCCACCCCACCCGCATAACACCCCAAACACACAAACACCACTGTCCATCAAGAATACCTCCAACCTAGGCTTCATTGAAAAAGCCAAAAGCATCAAAAGAGTAAAACCCATGACCGACACCCCCAAACGTATCGCCATCGTCACCGGAGCTTCACGAGGCATCGGCGCCCAGATCGCCAAGGCGCTTGCCAAGCAAGGCCGCCACGTTGTTTGCGTCGCACGAAATCTAGAAAAACTAGAACAAGTCAAAGCACAAATCCAATCCCTAGGCGGCACCGCCTGCGTCAAAACCTGCGACATCTCAGATATGAGCAGCATCACCCAACTCATCGAAGAAGTCGTCGCCCAGCACAAAAGACTCGATATCCTAGTCAACAATGCCGGCATCACACGCGACAATCTACTCCTCCGAATGTCCGAAGAAGAATTCGACGCAGTCATCCAAACCAACCTAAAATCAGTCTTCGTGGCCTGCAAAGCCGCACTCAGACCCATGATGCGTGGCAAATGGGGCAGAATCATCAATATCAGCTCCATCTCAGGCCTTATCGGAAACGCCGGCCAAGCCAATTACGCCGCTGCCAAAAGTGGCCTGCTAGGCTTCACCAAATCCTTGGCCCGAGAGATGGCACCTAAAAAAATCACCGCCAACGTGGTATGCCCCGGCTTCATCCAAACCGATATGACCCAGGTCCTCCCCCAAGCCGTCAAAGACCACGCCGCCCAAGCAGCCCCCCTCAAAAGATTTGGTCAACCCGAAGAAATCGCCGCCGCCGTGGCCTATTTCGCCTCTGAAGAGGCCTCTTTCACCACCGGACAGACCTTATCCGTTGATGGCGGCATGACCATGTGTTAAAATAAATTTTCATCAGCGGATAACGCTGTTGAAAAGCCCGCCAAATATCCCGTCCTTATTTGGCATCTTGCCTGACGCAAGCTATATTCTGTGGCATCTGTAGGACGCAGATTATTGTATTTTCGAGATCTAATTTGAAAGACCTCGTGTATTAATCAACAAGGAGATTCCTGATGGAAATCAGCGAAATTGAAACTAAAGTTATCGACATCGTCGCCGAGCAAATGGGTGTAGACAAAGGCGAACTCAATAAAGAGACCCACTTCGTCAACGACCTCAACGCAGACAGCTTAGACTCCGTCGAATTGATGATGGAATTTGAGGATGAGTTTGAAACCTCCATCCCCGATGAAGATGCCGAAAAAATCCAAACCATTGGCATGGCCGTCGATTTTATCCATGACCAACTCCAAGCAGGTGCCTAAAAAGGTTGCTTTTTCAGGCATAACGCCTACTTTTTTATTTGATACTATTAAAAGACCACTCCCCTCGGCAAGCATCTGCAACACCTACGTGTAGGCCGCCGATGCGACTAAACGCCTAGGGGACTGTCTTAAAAGAGACCCGTTAAAATGAGCAAACGCCGTGTTGTTATTACTGGTGCAGGATGGGCCACGAGCCTAGGATTTGATATTGATCGCGTTTTTAACGATCTTTGCCAAGGCAAATCGGGTATCAAAAAAATTACACATTTTGATACCACCCGCTATTCCACCAAAATCGGTGGCGAGATCTCAGGCTGGACAGGCTCGGATCTCATCGAAAAACGCGCCAACAAAAAACTAGACCCCTTTGCCCAATTTGGCATGCACGCAGCCATCTTAGCGGTACAAGACTCGGGCATTGACTTTGACAAAGAAGACCGCTGGCGATGTGGCGCCATCGTCGGGTCGGGCGTAGGCGGCATGGAAGAGTTCAACATCGGCCACCAAAGGCTCGCCAGCAAAGGCCCCGAACGCATCAGCCCCTTTATGGTCCCTAAACTCATGTGTAATGCAGCCGCGGGAAATATTTCCATACACTATCAACTCCGAGGCCCAAACACCGCAGTCACCACTGCCTGCGCCTCGGCCGGCCACGCCATCGGAGATGCCTTTAATCATATCCGTTACGGCACCGCCGACGTCATGGTCACAGGCGGCGCCGAAGCAGCACTCACAACCATGGGTCTAGCCTGCTTCGTCGCACTTAAAGCCCTCTCTAAACGCAATGATGAACCCGAGTTAGCATCCAGACCCTTCGACAAAGACCGCACAGGATTTATCCTCTCCGAAGGAGCGGGCATCGTGGTTCTTGAAGAATATGAACACGCCAAAGCCCGTGGCGCCAAGATATACGCCGAGGTCATCGGCTACGGCCAATCCGCAGATGGCGGACACATCACCGCGCCGCACCCCGAGGGGATCGGCGCAGCTTACGCCATGCAAGCAGCACTCAAAGACGCACAGCTCAACACCGATCAGATCGACTATATCAACGCCCACGGCACATCCACCGGATTAGGCGACCTAGCCGAAACCAAAGCCGTCAAATCGTTGTTTAAAGAAAATGCAAAAAAACTGATGATGAGCTCGACTAAATCCATGACAGGCCACCTCCTAGGTGCATCCGGCGGCATCGAAGCAATTATCACCGCCAAAGCACTACAAGAAGGTGTCTTGCCTCCCACCATTAACCTAGACAACCCCGATGATGAGTGTGATTTAGACTATATCCCCCACACCGCTAGACAGGTCAACGCGCAATACGCCATGTCCAATTCTTTTGGTTTTGGCGGGCATAATGTGTCTTTGGTGCTTAAAAAAATATAACGCCCACGACATTTTGAGAATAAAACTGTTTTATTCTCTCAAAAACACCCAAAATGCTCAATACGCATAAATATCATCGCATTGAGCGTTAAACAAGGGTATAATACATAAAATCAAAGCTTATGCTTGGTTGATTATTGACCAAGCCTTGACATTAAAAGGTAGTGACATATGACTTATTCTCTCGCATTTCTCCCCGTGGGGCCCTTCGAAATTGCTATCATCTGCGCGCTGGGTGTGCTGATTTTTGGCAAGCGGTTACCCGATGTGGGACGCAATATTGGTAAGGGGATTGTGGAGTTTAAAAAAGGACTGAAAGGCGTTAAAGACGAAATTGATGATGCGGTGGCGGAATCTGAAGACGAAGATACCCAGCATATTGAAGCCAGCACCACCGAGGATGAATCGCCACAGATAGACGCGACCGTTCAGGCGGAAAAAGTAACCGAATCCAATCAAAAACAAGCTTAATTGGTTTTAACACGGCATTATTTACAAAACAACTCACTATTGACTAATGATTCGCGGTACCCCTAAGGGGTATCGATTTGCGCATCGCGCGATGTTTTTTTGGGGCTTTGCCTGGCATTGAACTTGGGATTAGATGGCTGTCTAATGGGCAGATCGACCTTGTTTTTTGACTTAACTACGGTGAATTTTACCATTCCATTATAATGGAATTTTCTGATTTTGCCCGATTAGGGCGTTTTGAAAGGCCTTGAAAGAGGGGTGAACACGGCTGAAGGGGTGTGTTATTTCTAAAAAGCGGGGCCTTTATGAGGTGAAATAGGGGTGAAATGAAAAAACGCTGTTTTTTCTATTATAGTGGAAATTTTGGGTGTGCGATGTGGTAGAATCGCTGTTTGGGGCGCACCGGGCGTGTTTTTTGAGATTGGGCGGGTTGTTTTCGATGTTATTTTGGGAGGATTTGGGGGGGGCGGGCTTGGTGTGATGGATTTTAAGTTTTTTCGAAGCTCTGTGAGGTGGTTTTTGTTTTTATAGCTGTGGGGCTTGAACTGTTTTTGCGGCGGGGATGGGTGCGTTGGATGGATTCGGTTTGGCGGTTGTATTTTTTTTTGGGGAGGGGGAATTGGGTGATGTGTTTGTTTTTTTGCTGTTGGGTTTTTGAGTGTTTTGGTGGGGGATTATTTTGTTTACGACGGGGATATGATTTTTTGAAAATTTAATTTTTGTGGGCGGGGCGTGTGGTGGTTGGGCCTAGGATTTTCGATGCTCTGCGTTTTGGTTGGGGCGGAATTTACGTCTGGCTTGGGCGGTTTTTTATTAAGGGGGTTGGGTTGGTGATTTACGCTTGACTTTAGCGGGGTTTGCGGTATGAGTGCGTGTTTAAATGCGTTTGAGGCTAGCGGGCAAGTGTGAGACTTGGCATTGGCTTGAATATGATAATCATGAGCGGCTACATGCGGGGATTGGTGGGCACAGGCCCGGTGATGCGTATAATTACAGGGTCAACCCCAGTCTAGTGGCATGGCGAATTTAATCAGTCGGCTTTCAATAACAGTGGAGGTGCCTAACGAAAGAGACTAAGGAAGCACTGCTGAGGATTACAATACATATTACTTTAAATCTATAACATCTAGAAATTTCATAAATACGTTCTAATGAAACTCATGATCTCTTCCTTTTAAGACGGCTATCTTAGATTCAATTAGTGGATCTATATCTGGTTTATTTAAAATTTGAGCAATTGCAACAGCCCGCCTAGCACTATGCCCTAGCCCACCCATTGCGGACTCCGAAAATACATTTTTTACGCCACAAATGTTTGTTGATTTACCTGGGTGTGGACGGCTTCGTATTGATTCGGCGTCAGGTATCCTACGCTCTGATGGATATGCTGACTCTTATAAAACATTGCGATATCTTTGAACACTCCTAGGGGGCGTTCTCAATCATTTCACTCCAAATCGCCGATAACCCTTATTTACAC
>CAZSSX010000119.1:0-7954 GCA_964609545.1 uncultured Phycisphaeraceae bacterium
TTTTGTTTCACGGATGCGTTTTTTTATACATTTTTGTGTTTTTCAGATCTTTTTCACATGATCATAAGCGAATCTCTATAATCATGGCGATGCGTTGTAATATTGATCAAAAAGGTAAGTTTAGAAGGCTCATTGGCGGGCTGGCTATGATGTTATTTAGCGTGGTAGCTTGGGTGTTATATTTTATGCAGGCGGGGGATTGGTTGCTTTTTCCAGCGGTGCTTTGTGGGATTTTAGGCGGGTTTATGATTTTTGAGTCTCGCAGGGGTTGGTGCGTGTTGCGGGCGATGGGCGTAAAAACGCCGTGGTGAAATTTTAGAAAATGATTTTTGATGCAAACGAATCTGTATGAAGAGCTGGCTCATTATTGGCATCGGCTAACGCCGCCCGAGGATTATCGAGGCGAGGTGGCCGCGATTGCCAGCGGGATTTATGATCATCTGCCGTTTGATGAGGATAAGCGGTATCGGCTTTTAGAACTCGGGGCGGGCGGGGGGCATTCGATTTTTCATCTGAAGCATTTGTTTGATTGTACGGCGCTGGATATTGCCCAGCCGATGCTCGATGCGTCGCTAGAAATTAACCCCGATGTGAAGCATGTGCGTGGGGACATGCGCGATGCGAATCTGGGGGAATTATTTGATGTGGTCATTGGGCATGATGCGATTGATTATATGACGAGCCAAGCTGATGCCCGGGCGGCAGTACGCACGGCGGCTAAGCATTTGCGTGCGGGAGGATTGGCTTTGATCGCGCCGACTTATACGACCGAAACTTTTGTCGATGGAGCTAGCGCATCAGATGCCCACGAGAAAAACTCTAACGATATTTTATCGTTTACCTCAACGATCAAGTATGCGGAAAATACAAAATCACAATTTTATTTGGAGATGCTTTTTGATCACGCACTAGATGGGCGCGTTATCCGAGCTAAGGATAAGCACCTTTGCGGTTTGTTCTCTCGAGATTTTTGGGAACGGGCGATGGTCGATGCGGGGTTTAAACTTTTGCAATCTGCTCAACTGATTGAAACAGAAGAGGTGCAGATGTTTGTGGGCCAGAAGATTTAGTGTCATCTGAAATCTGAAGCGGGTGCGATTTTTTCATCTGAGGGTGGGTGATAGGTCAGCCCAAAATAATGGTGGATGAATTGCATGCGGCTGGCGGTATGCTTGGCATATTGCACGAGGGTGTAGAGTTTTTCTTGATCTCTGCGAAGCTTGGCTTGGCATTGTTTTTCATCGCAAAGCGCATCGGGTAGGTCGGTAAGAATCGTAACGCGGCTGGCGTCGTCATGATTTTTGATCACCCCGTACCGTTCCATCATCGCCAACGCGGTGACTAATCGATGATCGTGCTTGGCTTTTTTTGCGTGGAGTTTTTCTTTTAACCAATCGTATCCAAAAGCGTGTATTTTTTCGAGGTCTTCTTGGAGGTGATGATAAACCCGTTGATACATCAGCGCATCGGGATTGCTCCAGTCCATAAATTGCATCTGGGTCATTAAATCATTGGGGTCGTATAAAAGGAGGCATTGAGATTTTTTTCCATCTCGACCTGCTCTGCCGATTTCTTGGTAATAACTTTCCATCGAGCTGGGGACATCAGCGTGGATGACGCAGCGAATATTGGCTTTGTCGATGCCCATGCCAAAGGCGTTAGTGGCTAGCACCACAGCGTTAGGCTGGGCGATGAATTGCTCTTGTATTTTTTTTCTGGACGCGGGGTCTAGCTGCCCGTGATAGCAGAGGTGGGGGATTTTTTCTTGTCTGAGTCGTTGGCTAAATTGGTCTAGGGTTTTGATCAGTGTGAAGTAGACGATGATGCTGCCTTGGGTGTATGTGCTGATGGCTTTGCGGATGTGTTGTATTTTTTGATCTTCGGAGCAGACGTGTTGGACGGCTAGGCTGAGGTTGGGTCGATCGATGCCTTGATGAAATAATCGGGGCCCTTGAGCTAGGGCTAATTGTTTGATGATGTCTTGTTGGACTTGCGGGGTGGCGGTTGCGGTGAGAGCGATGACCGGTGGTGAGCCTAGCTGTTTAATGAAATCTCCGACTCGGGTGTAATCCGGTCGAAAGTCGTGGCCCCAGCTGCTGATGCAATGGGCTTCATCGACAGCTAATAAACTGACTTTGCGTTTGGCGATGGCGGCTAAAAAATCGGGCTTGCGGAATCGTTCGGGGGTGACGTATAAGAGTTTGTATTTACCATCAGCTAGGTGGCGGTATCTTTTCTCGCGCTGGGTTTTGTTAAGCGAGGAGTTGATGAAGCAGGCATCAATTTTTCGTGCGCATAAACTATCGACTTGGTCTTTCATCAAAGCGATTAGCGGGGAGATGACCAAGGTTAAGCCTGGCAATATTAGGGCGGGGATTTGAAAGCAGAGGCTTTTGCCCATGCCGGTGGGCATGAGGACTAATGCGTTTTTTTGTTGAAGCACATGGTCGATGATGTCGGCTTGTTTGCCTCGGAAATGTTCGTATCCAAAGTAAGTTTTGAGCGTCGCTTGTGGGTCCATGGCTTTGGCTTTCGCAAGGAAGGGTGGCGGATAAAATCGCGGCAATGGGTGGATATGGTAGGGTTTCCCTAGCCGGTGGCAAGGCGGGGATTAGGCGGAGCCATGGATGCGATAGGGGGCGAGTTCTTTTTTTAATTTTTGCATGGGCAGGCCGATGACGGTGGTGGGGTCATCGCCTTGCACGACGCGGATGGGCCAGCCTTGGGCTTGCCGTTCACTGAGATTATAGCCGCCGGATTTTCCTTGCCATTGGCCCGAGCTGATGAATTGTTGAATTTGCTGGGCAGTTATTTTTCCGAAGTAAAGGTCGGCTTGGTCGGCGAAAATGGTGCGCCGACGAGGCTGATCAACGTCGATGATGCAGCAGCCTGTGATGACGGTATGGCTTGCATCGACGAGGCTAGTAATCATCCTACGGGCGTGATCTGCATCGAGAGGCTTACCTAAAAGTGTTCCGTCTGGGCAAAGGGTGATCGTGTCGCTGGCCAAGAGGATGTAGGGTGTCATCAGTTCTTTGGCGCGGCAAATTTTGACCGCGCTGATTGCTTTTTGCATCGCCAAGTCTTGAGCCAAAGCGCAAGGGTTTAAATATCCCGCCAGCTCGGGCGTGGCGGGGTCATCAAATCCCGGATCCATTTGCTCGAAGAGATAGCCGGCTTGCTTAAGCAGATTAGCGCGGCTGGGTGATTGGCTGGCTAAAATAAATCGCGGGGTGGTCAATGTCTTGTCCTTTAAATACTGCGGGTAATGATGCGTCATAATTATACCCAAACGTACAAGCGATTGTGAACCTTAACCTCGAGCAGCCCACGATACCGCAAACCTCTAACCAGAAGCGCTTTGATCAATGGTGTAGAAAAAAGCCTTGACATCTTTCAACGCCAAGGCTTTTTTAAAATCTTAAATTTGACGATAACCCTCGCCCCAAACACCCTCGAACCTGCTTCTGATTAACCACACAGCGGCGTGATATATCTCACCGCTTTCTTGATATCGCCAATGCGATTGTCTCCAGCCTCCCGCTCAATCACCATATCCCCATCATAAGCATTCTCGTTGAGCACATCAATAAAGGCTTGCCAGTCCACCTGCCCCGCACCCGCAGCTTCTTCCGTCCCCCAAGTCCCCGGCTCATTGGTCACGTTGGCATCTTTGATATGTACCTGATGAACATAAGGCATTAGCTTAACCATGGATTCGATCGGGTCGCCTTTCGCATACAAAATCATATTCGCAGGATCAAAATTTACACCCACATTTTCTCGGTCGATGGCTTTTAAGAAAACGATTAAATCCTCTGCTGTTTCTTGGCCGGTTTCGAGGCTGATTTTTAAACCCTTAGAATCATAATAATCCGAGATTTCAATCATACGATCGCGCAACTTAATCGCCACCACATCGGCCGGGTCATGCGGAATAAATCCGGCATGAAGCGAAACGATAGATAATCCAAACGCTTTGGCCGTGTCTGCCGCGCGCTTGGCGATGGCCAAGTTTTGTTCCCATGTGCTATCTGGGTAGACGCCGCCTGTTTCTTTGATGGTTTCCAAAGTGGTGTAATCTTCTCCCAGCGTGGTGAGCATGCCCGAGACAACGACAACGCCCGCGTCGGCTAATTTCTGCTGAGCATTTTCCCAGCCAGCCTCTTTTTCAGAGATCGGATTCAAATGTAGCTGAATCCGGTTGAGCCCGGCTTGGTTGATTTTTTCGATCAGCTCATCACAAGAAGTAGGCTGTACCGACCAACTACAAAACGCTAACTTTTTAGAAGAAATAGGCATATTCAAATTCCAAAAATAAAAGGTTAAAATAAACGCCAGAAAAAGGCGTGCTCTCTTTTTTCAATATTAAAAAGGATGCAAACCGTGCATTTAATACATCGTACCATCCCACTTGACAAAGCCTTCAATCGCTTCGTATTCGGGAAGACCTAGCATGTCATATAGCTTGGCAGTGTCGGCGTTACGCTGCTCGGCGCGCTGCCAAAACTCCCGCATATCCGATCCCGGAAACATCGCCCCATCTTTTTGAGACTCGTGTTTTAAAATCGCAATCCGCTTCTTGATCACCTCGCGAGGAGCCAAAGGCACCGCCATCTCCACATCCTCAATATCCCACTCCTGCCAAGCGCCACGATACAACCAGAGCTCACAATTTTGATACCAATCTTGATCTTTGATACGCTCAATTGCCTGCAAAATACAAGACAAACAAACGCGGTGGGTGCCATGCGGGTCAGACAAATCGCCAGCAGCATAAATCTGATGAGGCTTAATCTGATTCAGTAAATCCACCGTGATCTGAATATCGTCATCAGAAATCGGCTTCTTGGCGATCGTGCCCGTTTCGTAAAAGGGCAAATCCATAAAATGCATGTTTTCATAAGGCACGCCAACATAAAGAGCGCCCGCCCGAGCTTCGGAGCGACGAATTAAACCCTTAAGTGTGCGCACCTCCGCGCTGTCGCCTTGTCCCGACTTTTTGTTTGTAAGCGATTGCTCAACAACCTGATCGACCTTGGCTGATTGATCATTGGCGATGTTAAACATCGCGTTATACTCCTGAGCAAAATCAGCAAAGCGCGCCGCATCTTCATCTGAAACCGCAATATTACCCGAGACCTGATAAGCCACATGCACCCCGTGCCCATGATCAACCAAGCGCTGGAAGGTGCCCCCCATAGAAATCACATCATCATCTGGGTGAGGCGAGAAAAGCAAAACGCGTTTAGGAAAAATATCATCCGAAGCCCGCTGCATGTCACCTTGACGCTTATGCTTGGCCGGCTTACCGCCCGGCCAACCGGTGATCGTCTTATAAACCGATCGGAAAACATCAATGTTAATATCATAAGCCGAGCCGCCCACCGCCAAGAGGTCTTGCAAACCTCCCTCGTTATAATCTTCCTCGGTTAATTTTAAAATAGCTTTCTCAAGAGACTTGGCCAGATCAATCACCGCCCGCTTAATAATCTTAGGCGTCCATTTAATCTGACTCACAAGCCAAGGCCTGCGATAACGCGTCAGCTGCTGAGCAGCAGCCTCATCTAGCATCACCTGCGCGTTGGGATGTTTTTGTAAAAAACTCGCAGCGACCACTGGGGTGATTTCACCCTCAACAGCCCGGGCGACGATCCCCGCCTTGCCCTCGCCAAAAGCGATCATAATCAGACGCCGTGCATCCATAATCGTCCCCACCCCCATCGTAATCGCGCGAATCGGAACGTTTTCCAATGCGTGAAAATCATCCGCCGCATCCATACGCGTTAAACTGTCTAACGTAATCAATCGCGTGCGAGAATCCATCCCAGAGCCAGGCTCGTTAAAACCGATATGCCCCGTCCGACCAATGCCCAGCACCTGAATATCAAGCCCGCCGACAGATCGGATTTTCTTTTCGTAAGCTTTGCAATAATCCCACACCTCCTCAATCGAAAGCGTACCATCGGGCACATTGATATTTTCACGCGGAATGTCAATATGATTAAAAAGACGCTCGTCCATAAAACGGTGATAGCTCTGCAACTGATGAGGCGCCATCGGAAAATACTCATCCAAATTGAAAGTCATCACATTCTTAAAAGACAAACCCTCCTCTTTGTGCATCCGAATCAATTCAGCATAAACACCGATCGGCGTGGAACCGGTAGCCAGCCCCAAAACACACAGCTTACCCTCGGCTTGCCGCGTGCGAATCAGCTGCGCGATCTCCGAAGCGACCACCTTGTTAACATCCACAGACAGAGGCAAAACCTGTGTCGGGATTTTTTCGAGTTGTGCGATGCTGCCTTGGGTCATCATTGGCATGACTAAACCTCCAACTTTTTCTGCTATTTTAATCTAAACCAAGCCAGTATTTTCTGTCCATTTGATAGAAAAAGCAAGCCCGCAAATGACCAATTTTAGATTTACCTCCAGACTAGGAAAATAACTTATAACAGAGCCTCGGCGCAACACCCCCCCCCGCAAATCTCGCAACGATCGGTCCCGTCTGCATTTGGCCATATCTCCCCGAATCACGTACACTAAGCATATGGCTAAAATCTCCGTTGTTATATGTTGCGCAAATTCACAAGACACCCTAGCCCCAGCATGCCAATCCGTCCAATGGGCAGATGAAATCCTCGTCATCGACTCGGGTTCGGCCGATGAGACCCCTACCATCGCCCAAAAATACGCGCATCGCTATCTCGTCGAACCTTGGCGAGGATATTCCGGGCAAAAAGCCTTCGGCGCTGAGCAAGCCAAAAATGATTGGGTTTTTGTCCTCGATGGCGATGAAGAATGCTCCGACCAGCTCCGAGACGAAATTTTGGCGCTAACCGATCAAGATTTTCAAAGCTATGACCTCTTTATGCTTAGGCGCAAAAACTTCGTCCTGAACAAACCCGTGCGAGCGTGGTGGCCCGATTGGCAATCTCGCTTAATTCAGCGTAAAAAAATCACCTGGTCCGATGATGTCTTGCACGAAAATCGGCAAGCTTCAGACCCGAAAAGAGTCCGTCATTTCAAAGGCTGGATCGATCACAAACGCACCAGCCAAGCGGGGTTCAGCGATTACTTTTCGGGCGCACGCATGGACGAACGGCTCATACCCGTGGCCCAGCAGCTTTATGAGCGCGGAAAACGATGTGGGTTTTTGAGCCTCGTTTTTAGGCCCATCGCGGCATTCTTCAAATTCTATGTCTTAAAGAAAGGCTTCCTCGATGGCGCGTTCGGCTTACTCATCGCCCAAAAAGCATCGGTCAGCACCCAGCTGAAATACGCCGCCCTCTATCAAGTCCAGCAAGAGCATAAGCGAAATATAAAAAACAAAACAGAATCAACAAAAAGGCCATCAATCAAAGATAAAAATAAATAAAGCACGCTATTTAAAAAAGTTAAAACAATTCAGTGTGCGCGCCGTTCCGAATTGATCAAACAAAGGGCGCTCATCCGCCAATACTTCGCCAGGCAACACAAGTTTAGACTCCTATCTTGGAATACCCACTGTTGATTGTGAGTCTGTATATACACAGCAATCGGTCACCTCAGGCAATCATCGCGGCGTGTCATAAAAGGGGCAACCGATATTCCGCGATCCATCGGATCAAAAGTATCACCACCAAAAAAGAGCGAGAGCAGCATTTTTAGCCCTAATGAGCAATGCCCCGCAACAAGCATCGTGTCGTCTCAACGGTAGCTCTCGGGCGCCCCTCCATTTAAAATACGTTTATTAAATATAAAAGGCCCGTGCACGGCCGAAGCCGTGCCGAGCCCTTCCGGGGGTCGAGTTAATTACTGCACGTTCATTATACTAGAAATGAACGAAAATGTCAAGCTAAAGTCATGAAAAAATCAAAATTCCATCGGAATTCCGCAAAAAACACGATTTTAAGCAAATGAGCCCTTCTATAAACCCCTGTTTCTACAAAAACACCCTCATTGACGGCCT
>CAZSSX010000120.1:0-7816 GCA_964609545.1 uncultured Phycisphaeraceae bacterium
AGGTGAGCGGTTCTCTGATGGGCGCTTATTTGACTACTTTTGCTGCTTTTGGGCCGATGTTTTTGGTCACCGGAGTGATGGGCGAGTTTATGCAGCTGCTGCCCACGGTAGTGATTTTTGCACTTTGCGCGGCTGCGACGGTGGACCATATTTTATTACCCACGATTAGTATCTACGTGATGAAGATTAATAAAAAAAGATTGGCCCAAGTCCAGCAAGAAATGAAAGATTCGAATTACGAGGATATGTCTCCTGAGGAATTAGAAATTGCAGATGCTAAGCGCTCGGCCAATTCTACTAAAACCAGACGGACTTATGGGAAGATGATACGCTTTTCTCTTCAGCATCGTTTACTTATTTTAGGCGTATCTGTTTTGATCGCTTACACGCCTTTTGAGTTATATCGCAAAGGTTATATCAGCACGGAAGTCTTTCCCAAGAGTGATTTTCCGGCGTTGGATGTTCATTTTGATTGTCCTTTGGGTACTTCTTTGGAAGAAACACGGGCTATCGGAAACAGGATCAGAGTGGCAGTTAATCGCTCCATCCGAGAGCATGAATGGAACCGGCCGAATGTTAATTTGCCTCATGTCAAAGCGGTGTTAACCGTTGGGGAACCCGGCGCATTAAACACACGCCTAGATAATGAAAACGCAGCAGGACCAGAGTTTGGATTGATTTATGTAGAGCTTTGCTTGGCTGGTAAGCGCGAGCGGTCCGTCTTTAAAATCATCGATGAAGTCAAAGCCAATCTCCCAGAAATACCAGGGGTTAAAATCCGAGTCACTTCCCCCAAAGAAGGGCCGCCTTCGGGGGCAAAGATTGCAATACGTATTAAATCTGGAAGTAACACAAGCTTTGATCAATTGGCCAAACGCACGACACAAGTAAAAGAATTACTCGCATCCATACCCGGGGTCATTGATGTTAGCACCGATTTTTTACTCAGGCCACAGGTCCTTATTAAGCCTCGCCGAAACAAAGCTGCCTTTGATCATATTTATACTTCAGAAATGGCTGGGTCTGTGAACTTCGCCCTAGAGGGAATCGAAATATTCGATGTTGATTTTGGGTTAGATGATAAGATCGATGTGAGGCTAAGAAATCGGCCCCGAGATCGTAATAGCGTCCAAGACCTCATGGATCTACCCCTGAGAAATAATCAAGGGAAAATATTATCACTTCAAGACGTCGCTGAAATACAACGTGTTTCCCGACCCAACACCCTTAATCATTACGATGGACAAAGAACCATTACGGTTCGGTGTGACCTGGGTAAAATTTTAAACAAATATGGCAAGCCTAAGGAAGTCATCACCGAAGAAGTTAAAATCGCTCTCATTAAATTGTTGCATCCCCAACTTTCTGAAGAAAAACAAGAACAAATCAAACGCTTTGAATCCATCATCTATTCCGACGATTTGGTCTCCATTGAATTTGGCGGAGAAGACGAGATGCGCGATGATGCGATGCAAGACCTTAGCACAGCTTTGGTTGTTGCATTTGTTCTAATGCTTTGCATTTTGCTCTTTAAATTTAATAGTTTTATTCAGCCTTTGATTATTCTTTTTAGTGTGCCTTTAAGTATTGTCGGGGTTACCTTGGGGTTAGTACTTTGTGGTTTTAATTTCTCGGTCGCTGCGATGATTGGCTTAGTAGCCCTTTCGGGCATCGTGGTGAACGATGCTATTGTCTTGGTTGATTTTATTAATCGCTTGCATAAGGACGGTATTCCTATGCATGATGCAGTTGTTTATGCGGGGCAATTACGTATTAGGCCTATTTTTCTGACCACTGTGACCACTATTGGGGGGTTAGTCCCGTTATCCTTAAACCTTGCGGGCGGCGGAGAATTCTGGCAACCCTTGACAGTCACTATTATGGCGGGGTTAGGCTTTGCGACCTTACTTCAACTTTTTGTGATTCCGCTAGCTTGTTATACTTTCCATTCTAAATCTAAGTTATTGGATCCGGCAGAGAATTCAAAATACAATTACTAAACCCCTTAAAAAAAGCGTCATAGCTAAAATTTAAAATGGTAAACATTAAAGCCACTGATGTGAATATAGCCAAGGGGTTTTACATATTATGCGATCTTCATGATGACTAACTGGGGCATTTTTTTGAAAATTGCACTGAAGTGCGTGACATAGGCCCCCGTTGTGTGTACCATTATGGTAACCACAGGCGACATCGCCCAATCGGTCGCATACCGCCTGTGAGATATCGAACAAATTCGAACAAATTCAAGTCATTGAACAAAAGAAAATTAACGACCCAACCCCGAATTGGCTACTTTCAAGCACTCGGTGAATGGGCATGATTACTATCATTTTATTGCCACTCATGTTGCCCTAAGCTGAAAATAAATAAACAACATCCAGCTTTAACAAATTTAAACAAATAGGAATTACGATGTCAATCTCTTCTATAAGAAAAATCAAAGCATTTACTCTCATTGAGTTATTGGTCGTTATTTCTATTATTGCATTACTCATTGGCTTGCTAATGCCCGCATTAAGCGCTGCTCAACGAGCAGCAATCATTGTTAAATGCTTAAGTAACGAACATCAAATCGCTGTGGCTACCATAGCCTCAGCGAGCGATTCAAGGGGGAATTTTATCCCTTGCCGCACCCTTCGACGTGGCTTATCCAAACGCAATTGGCAATATTCTCACATGGCGCTAAATCCTCCCGAAATGAAACAATTCAATGACTTAGGCGTAGACCTCGAGGCTTTTGACTGCCCGGGGCTAGGGGATTCAACGCAAAATGAAGCCGGTGCGAATTCCGTAGGCATGAATCAATTTGCATTGGGTTATCTGTATTACGTCGGTGTTCGCTACTGGACCACGCCTCGGGGCATTGTCCAATCTAGGAGCCCTATCAATAGAAATACCGCCAAAACAGATTGGGTAATGGTAACAGATTTAACACTTAAAGATACCGGCCAATGGGGCAACTCGACAGTTACTTCAACCACTCGCAAAGCATGGGAGAATTTACCCGCCCATCAACTCTCAGGAGTTTACCCCGAAATCTCTAATCATGTTTTTGTCGATGGATCTGCTCGAACCATCGATTTCTCTGAATTGATCAAAGTCCATTCATGGAATTGGAATACTCGTGAAACATGGATGTATCAAAAAGACTTAGGCGCTTACACGCCTAGTGATAATGCTTATGGGCGATATGAAATCAATAAACTGTCCAAGCAATGAATGATTCTGACATAACCCTTTCCCCCGCACGCACAATAAAACGCACAACGACACAACAAAACCATGCGAGTCAGCCTTCTCAATCTCAATCACGCTAAACACAAGGCCTCGGGGGTGCCTTGGTTTATAAAAAAAGTTGTGATGGCGTGGGAATTGTTATATTATATTAACAATAAATGTTTTGCTGATGTATGAGAGAAGCTAGGGGGTGGCTATGGCATGAGGTGCGTTCTTGGTAGATAGGCGTCATAATTTAGGGGTGAGGCTGGCTGTTGCGATGGGGTTTGTGATTGTTGGCTTAGCGATCGCGGTGCTGGTCCGAGATTTTGTCGGGAGCGCTCCAGATATTAACGCGGGCAAGGAGGGCAAAGTTGTACAAGAAATCCAGCCGCTGACGAGACTCAGCGATATCTTAAAAAAAACGCATCCGGATAAACTTGATGAGCGAAAAATGGTTGAAGCGGGGATTCGGGGCATGCTCAAAGAGGTGCAGGTGAACGATCCCAACACGGTCTATTATGATGCGCAAGAGCTGCGTGCTTTTAAAGAAAAAATAGAAGGCTATGTGGGCATCGGGGCAAACGTGGGAATGAAAAAAGTGGAGAACGGCAGACGTTTGTTTTTAGCACGGGTGATGCCTGGGTCTCCGGCGGAGGTGGCGGGGATGAAAGGGGGTGATGTGGTGTGGGCGGTGGATGGGGTGGATACGCTGAATCTGAGTAGCAAGGATGTGACGGATCAAATTAAAGGGCAAGGCGAGGCTGATACGGTTGTGGTGCTATCTATCGAGCGTGAGGGCGAGGGTTTTTTAGATGTGCCGGTGGTGCGAGATTGGATTAAATCTCCGACTGTTCGAAGCATTTTTCGCCATCGTGATCGGCAGTGGGAGTATATGTTTGATCGCAGTCATGGGATCGGTTATGTGCGGCTACTACAATTTTCTGGGCGAAGCGCTGCGGAGCTGCGAGACGTGGTATTGCATGCATTTGATGGGGGGGAATTACGCGGGTTGATTTTAGATTTACGAGGCAACACGGGGGGCTTATTGCAAGGGGCGGTGGATGTCTGTGATGTGTTTTTGGAAGAAGGATTGGAAGTTGTTTCTACGGTAGATCGCAGCGGTGCGCGGACGGTGCGCCGAACGCAAAGGGCGGACCTGACGGGGGGGATTCCGCTTGTGGTTTTGATTGATGGGCAAAGTGCCAGCGCATCTGAGATTGTAGCGGGTGCGCTTCAGGATCATGGGCGGGCTAAAATTTTGGGGACGCGAAGCTTTGGCAAAGGCTCGGTTCAAGAAATGCACGATTTGGGCTTTGGGTTGGGCGCGGTTAAGGTGACTAATGCTTATTACTATTTGCCGACGGGACGCAGCATTCATAGGCGGGGAAATAAAAATATGCAAAGCCAATCTCAAGAAGCTGACCATTGGGGGGTTGACCCGGATGAAGGCTATTATATCGAACTGGATTATGAAGCCAAGCGGGCGCGAGATGCGGATTTGGTAGAGATCGCCAAGCCGCGTGATGTTGGGGCCATGGCGCCTAAGGATTTGTCGGGGCAATGGGTGAAGGAGCATTTGGCTGATGTGCAGCTGGCTGGTGCAGTGAAAACATTACGCGCGGTGCTGGATACTGGGAAGTGGCTTGAAGTCGGGCGGCGGGGCGTGAAAGAGCTTGCGATCATGCGAGCTGCGATCAATAAAAAAATACGATTTTTACGCTTGCACAAGGAACGATCCGAGGAGTTAGCCAAGGAAATATTGGCTGATGAAAAGCGGTTTCGGCGGAAGGGATAAGCATTTTGATGGCGGGGGAGCGGGTTGGTGTGATGATGGGCTGTGGATTGGGCAAGTGGCTGTAGAATGAGGTAGAATGGGGCTATGACATTGATATTAGGCATAGAATCGAGTTGTGATGAGACGGCTGCGGCAGTGGTTGATCGTGGACGGGTGATTTATTCTAACGTAATCGCCACGCAGCATCAGCTGCATGAGCGGTATCGTGGTGTGGTGCCAGAAATCGCTAGTAGAGCCCATTTAGAAAAAATCCAAGGGGTGATTGCTCAAGCCTTATCCGATGCCAAGATTGGTTATGAGGATTTGGCGGCTGTGGCTGTGGGGAATCGCCCGGGGCTTATCGGCAGTTTAATGGTCGGCGTTTCCGCTGCCAAAGCTATTGCTTGGGCGACGGGTAAACCCTTGATTGGGGTGGACCATGTGCGTAGCCATTTGTACGCTGGAAGCTTATCGGACGAAAAAAAGCCGATGCAAGGGCAAGCGAGAGAGGAAATCATGCCTTACCCAGCGCTTGGTTTAGTTGTTAGCGGTGGGCATACGAGTATGTATGATATGACGAGTGCAACGGTGGCGACTTTGATTGGTAGAACGATTGACGATGCGATCGGTGAAGCTTATGACAAAGCCGCGGTGATTTTAGGTTTAGGCTACCCGGGCGGGCCTAACTTAGACAAATTAGCACAGACGGGTGATGGGGGGGCCTATGATTTGCCGCAATCAATGCTAGCTAAGGATAGTCTAGATTTTTCTTATTCGGGATTGAAAACCGCGTTGTTATATAAAGTGCGTGGCTATCCTAAGGGGCGTGGCGCTGGGGCGGTGTATGAGCGGAGCGTGGAGGATTTAAGCCTAGGGCAGTTGGCGGATTTGGCGGCCAGTTTTCAAAATGCAGCTACGGCTGTGGTCATTAAAAAGCTCAAGCGTGCCTACCAAAGCATGGCTGGGCAAGGGCGTCAAACGCAAGGGCTGATTGTGGGAGGCGGTGTGAGCGCCAACAGTTTATTGCGCGAGCGATTAGTGAAATTTGGGAAAGATTTCGGCTTGGAAGTGTTTATTCCGCCTATGGATGTGTGCTTAGATAATGCGGCGATGATCGCGGGGCTGGCTTACCGGTATTACTTGGACGGTCGGTTTGATGATCTGTCGCTGTCGGCAGTGGCTACCACGCGCATATAAATATGCGGGTTCTGGGCATCCTAGCTGTGGCTGTGGGGATGGAGATAAGGAAGATAAAAAATGGCGATTGAACATGTGATATTGGTTGGGCATTGTGGCTTTGATAGTAGAGGGCTTATGGCTTTTATAAAAGAGGTCAATCGCGGGGGAGATGTGAAAATTACGCGCGTGAATAAGCAGAAAGGCTTAGCTGAATATCGCAACGAGCAAAGCTTATGGCTGATCAATCGGGTGCTAGATGGGCGCTTTGATGCTGGTGATGGTTTAGAGATGATCAAGCTCGAAGCCCAGGAGGCGGGGGGGCATCGTTTGATGCTCATTACTAATTATGAGGATTGGTTAGACGCGGCGCAGAAGGCGGGGGGATTGGAAGGCTTTGGCAAATCTGAAGTGGGGACTAGCCAGGCTGGGGAAATTCTAAAGCGAGCGATGCGATAAATCTTAATGCGCATTAACGCTTGGCATCACGGGTTTTGGTGTAGGTTGTGGATTGGTAATAATCATAAGGCCTACCTCGGTACGAAGAACGGCGATCGATTGTCGTTGTGTAAGATTGGGACTGAACGCGTCGGGAAGACTGGGCGTAAGCTTGGTGTGTATTTTTTCGATTTTTATACCAAGGGTTTAGATTTCGATTTTGGCGCGATGATGTATTGGCAAATAAACTGAAAGGCCGATCCCGGGAGGATGAGTCGCTACCCCGATCGATCGAGCTTGCCTGGGCATATCCGCGCTTAGGGGATGATCCATAGTAGTGAGCATGGTAGCTACAGCCAGCCAGTAGCAATAGGGGGAATGTTAAGCTCAAAATAGGTAGGATGGTTTTGGAAGGGTGTGCCATATTGAGGAAGTAAGCGAAGGCTGTGCCGTGTTTTGATTTTTGTCTGTAAATGTTTATATAGGTAGGGATTAAAGTTTTTTTAGGTATTTCGGGAAGGGGCTGTTTATGCGGGATGTGGTATTTTTTCAACGGGATATGTGGATGAGATGATGTTTAAGAGTGGGGCTATTGCTTAGGGACCAAAGATGGTTAGAATGGTGAATACCTCATGGCTTTGATGGCTTTTGAGGTAATCAGCTCGGTTGCGTTAGACCGAGTTTATGATTTAATGTGGATAGTATGCGATGATTTTTATCGTAATGGTTATTTAGAAATTTAAGGAGCTATGAAAATGGCGATTCAAGTTGGTTCACCGGCACCTACGTTTAAAGCACAGGCTTATTTACGTCAGTCAGACGCGTTTAAAGAAATTTCATTAGATGATTATGCTGGCAAATGGTTGTGCCTGTATTTTTATCCTATGGATTTTACTTTTGTATGCCCCACCGAAATCACTGGATTTGACGATAAACTAGACGAATTCCAAGCCAAAAACTGCGAGCTTCTCACTTGCTCAACAGACAGCCACTACGTTCATAAAGGATGGTGCGATAGCAAAATCGGCTTGGAAAATCTTAAACATCCCATGCTTGCGGATACCACCAAGCGCGTCAGCATGGACTACGGCGTGTTGTTGCCAGAAAAAGGTGTAGCATTGCGTGGCACTTTCATTATCGACCCAGACGGGGTGATCCGTTACGCCAGCGTGAATGATTTACCGGTGGGCCGTAATGTGGATGAAG
>CAZSSX010000121.1:0-7799 GCA_964609545.1 uncultured Phycisphaeraceae bacterium
GGATCAACAAAACCGATGACTTGGATCCTTTGGAATGGAGATGGGTTATGATCAAAAATAAACTGGTACCAGTGAAGACAGAGCAACCACCTGCTCCTGAAAAACTTCTCACGGTTTTCCGATGTAATTGTAAAGTTGATATGCGGATTTGATTTTTTGTTTTCCGATTTGGATGATCAAATCGTTGACTTTGAGTCTGGGAATAAATGTGGGTGAGAGTTTGTAGACTTGTTGGACGCGTGCGCCTTGGGCTTTGGGGGTAATGGGGGTGACGCATTGCACGCCTAGGGCTGCGTTTCTCTTGAGCCTTGTGAACCTTCTTATTTTTTCATCCGCGAGGATTTGGGTGCTGGCTAATAGGTCTGGCCAATATTTCAGGAAGCGTGAGATGGGTACGTGTAGGTTTTGTGTTAATGAGGTGCCGATAGATTTGTGTATGGCGATGACGTTACCTTGGCGGTCGAAGAGTGGTCCGCCCGAGTCGCCACCCACGATGGTGCAGTCGGTGATGATGTCTGAGGAGTGATTTTCGATGACTCTGCCTATGCGTAGGACGAGCCCTCTTTGTGGGATATAACCGCCTGGATGTCCTAATGCGATGACCCATTGTCCGACTTTTGTGTGGTTCGAGTTTCCGATTTTGGCGATGGGCCAATGTTTGATTTTGTTTTTGGTGGTTGGCGCGTGGTTGTAGCGAGCGAGCTGATCGGGGTTGATTTTGATCATGCCACAATCGACGCTGTCGTCGGTTGATCCTAGGGTGGTGGCGTATACGGAGGTGCCGTTGGGAAATGTTATTTTTGCGCGTTGGTCGGGTTTTCCGGTGACGTGTCCTGCGGTGAGGATGATGCCCGATTGCGTGACGATGACGCCTGTGCCCGATGCACCGTTGACTTTGATGTTGACTACTGCTGGGCTGACTTTATGAAAAAGGCTTTGGGCATCGGCTTGGATGTCTTGGAGCTGTTGGAGTGATGCGGGTTTGAGGGTTTGTGAGACTTGAGCTTGGAAACTGGTGGAGTACTGCACAAACGGCGGCTGCTTGACGCAGGCGGCGAGGATGATGGCAATTGAAAAGGCTAGGGCGAATCCAGCGAAGAAGTTGTTTTTGATGAGCTTTTTCATATGATTTATCTTTAGGATTTATTTGAGTTGTGATGTAGTGGTATTTCGGATGGGCAGGTTATTTGCCTCACTGTTACACACGCTTAAGACATGGCATTTTATGCATGGCGAGGCGTGCTGATATAAAACGGGCACGGACGCCTAGTCGGAAGGCGCTGCTTTAGCTTGTACGATTATTAGACAATAAAGGGTTGCGTAAAGCCATCATTATTTTTATATTCTCTAAAATATTACAGTTATAGGGCTTAAAAGCGCGGGTTAGCTCTTATCTGGCGTATGTGGCAAGAAAATAGGGCTGATGAGCGCGTAGGGGGTTGTGTTTTTTTGCGATTTTTGGCGGAAATGTTTAGAATTTTAGGTTATATCTCTGGGATTTGTATAATTGGTGGACTGCTTTAGGATATGATGGGGTTCTGTCTCATGTTAGGGTGAGCGGGGAGACTTATCCTCTTAAAATGTGAAGGGTGGCCTAGGTGTGGATGAAGAAAAATTTCGAATAAAAAGGTTTGATTTTAAGAAAATGTATAAACTTGCTTGCCCATCTTGTCGCCATATTACCGAGCATGATTTTTTACGGGTGGGTGCGCGCGTGCAATGCGAGGATTGCCAGAGTATTTATGTGATTGATAAAAAATATATTAGGCATAAAGTGCGCTTAGTTAGGCTAAATGCACAAAGCGATCTGACTTTTGGGGATTTGGCTGAATATTATTACGAAGCGGTGGCGCAGAAAAAAAAGCGTAAAGATCGCAAAGCCCAGAAGCAAATCACGGATTTAAGCCAAGGGCTGATGGCCCAAGATGCGGGGGGAGCAACTAAGCAAGAAACTTCGGGGCTAGGTAGAGGCTTGGTCGGTGCCAAAGATTTTGTTTGGGATTGTTTTCTCAAGCGTAAAATCTGGGGCGTGCATTTGGGGATTTTTCTTAGCGGGCTGGTGGGCTTGGTGATTGTTTTGTTTGTGACGTCCTCGATTGATCATCAGATTAAGCTGCAAGATCGGGAAATGTCTGGGCAAAGTACGTTGCCCTATCGCTTGACGGCTAAAGAGATGCGGCATGAGCATTTTGAATTGGTTGAAGCGGCATCCTTTAAATTGCTTAAATGGCAGACTCAAGGGATGGAGTCTATTAAATCTCGGAACGGAATTGGGGGGACGATCCATTTTCGGCAGGATAATTTTAGGAAGATAGAAGGGGTTTTGTTTTTTAGCGGCCAGATTGCTCATCATCAGTCAAAAAACATCTGGGTCAAAGGCTTAGTCTTGTCGCTGGTCATGCCTGGGGGTGAGGTTTTTGCTCAGGCCAAAGCCAAGCCTTTTATTCTTTTGAAAAATCAGAAATTGCTGATTCGCACCCAAATCCCCAAGCGGCTTGAACGGATGGGGATGCAGTGGCGATGGCATATTGGTGAGATTACGGATGTGGTTGAAAAGGTGAGTCTTTCGCTGACGGATGGTAAGCCGTTTGTTAAAAATGGGCAGGTGTATTTGATGCTTAAGGTTGTCAACGATAACGCTTTTGCGGTGAAAAATATTCAGATGGTGGTGCGTGAGCACGATCAAATGGGTGTGGGTTTACAGCAATGGCGGTGCCTCTTGCCTGGGAAGCTTGAGCCTAAAGGGCATCGGGTTTTTGCGATTAAAGTCAAGGATATTTCGGACCTGACGCAGATGCATCTTTGGGCGGTGGGCTTGGCTCAAAAAATCTCGCCAGATATGAACGGGAAGCACTAAAAGATGTTTGTGCCTGTTTATACGGATCGGAAATTGAGCCATACGCCTTGGGTGACTTATGCGATTATTTTCGTTAATACTGCGATTTTCATTTGGTTGGGTCGGGAGATTTTGGGTTTAGATCAATTTTTGCGTCATCCGTTGGGGGCTCGTACGCCTTATCAGTTGATCCTTACGCAGTTTCCTGTTTTTGGCTATTATTTGCAGCCGCCTATGGGCCAGGGGTTTGTTTATTTGCAGCTGCTGACTTATCCTTTTTTGCATGCGAATTGGGAACATTTGATTGGCAATATGATTTTCTTTTTTGTGTTTGCTCCTAGCGTGGAAGATCGTTTGGGTAAATTTTGGTTTTTGATTTTTTATATTGCTGGCGGTGCGGTGGCGGGCGGGGGGCAGATGTTAGAGTTTCAAGGCATGGCGCCGATTTTGGGTGCGAGTGGATGTGTTGCTGCGGTGACGGGTGCGTATTTGGCGTTGGCGCCTCGGAGTTATGTGACGATTGCTTATTGGTTTTTGAAGGTGCGTACTTTTGAAGTGACGAGTTTTTTGGTGATTGGTTTGAAGATCGCTGAGGATTTTGTTTTTCAAATCACGGGTATTGATGGTGTGGCGAGGCTGGCGCATTTGGCGGGCTATGTTTTTGGTTTTTTGATTGCGATGGGTTTATTGCATTTTCGATTTTTGGCGCCCGAGGATTGCGATATGCTGACTTGGCTGAGGCGCAGACGGGAGGGGATTCCTTTTCGCCGGGTGGCCAAGAGGGGGGGGGCTTGGGAGGATCGGCGGCGTCAACGACTGAGCCGTGAGACGTTGGAAACGACCTTGGCTGGGGCAAGTGCGGGGCAGCTTGAGGATGCGATCCATGATGCTATGGCTGATGGGAAAATGGAGACGGCATTGGCTGGCTACCGGGCATTGCTGGGGGCGGATCCGGAGGCAGTGCTTGGCGCTGAGGATCAATTTATTATGGCTCGGGAGGGGTTAGAAAAAGTATCATGGGTGAAGGCTGCGGCGGCTTACGAGGGATATCTGCGTGCTTATCCGCAAGGGCGAGATTTTGCGAGAAGTCAGCTTAGGTTGGCGCAGATTTATGTGCAGTATCTAAATCGTTTTGAACGCGCATGGGAGATTTTGCAAAGCTTGGAACAGACGCTGACAGAGGCGGAGCAAATTGAGCTAGCGCAGTCGCTGCGGGAGCAAATCAAAGGCTTTTTTAAGGGATAAAACCGGTGGAAAAGGTGGCGGGGCTATGACTGTTGCTTACGGGGGCAGATTTTGCAGCGAGTGGGCGTTAGGTGTGTGTCACGCATTAGCGTGTATAAAAAAAGCCTCTTCAGGAATGAAGAAGCTTTTTTAAAAGGCCGAGATGGGATTCGAACCCATGGCTGTACGGATTTGCAATCCGTTCCCTTGGTCCACTCGGGCACTCGGCCAGATCGAGAGAGCCATTATCTGGTAAATCGATTATTTTGTCAATATCAATGCTGGGCAGTGTGTTTTGTGTGGTGAAAAACAGCGGGGTTGATTGTGGTTATTGGGTTGGTGTGGATGTGTCTGGGTCTTTTTGGGTTGGGTGTTTTCATCGCGCGGCTTTATTTGATGGGAAGATTGACTTGGGCTATGGCGTGCGTGTTTTTTTATGTTAGGTCGGGGGTTTCTAGGTGGTGCTTGGTGTGGGCTTGATAGGTTTGTGCGATTTGGAGTAGCTTTGCTTCTTGGAAATGGGGGCCTAGGAGTTGGATGCCTAGTGGTAGTTTTTTGTCGCCGAGTTGTGCGAATCCTGCGGGTAAGCTGATGCCGGGTATGCCGGCCAAGTTGGCGGTGACGGTGTAGATGTCGTTGAGATACATGGCTAGGGGGTTGTCGGTATTTTGTCCGAATTTAAATGCGGGGCTCGTGGTAGTGGGGCAGAGGATTGCATCGCATTGGTGATTAAATACGTGATCAAAATCATTTTTGATGAGCCTGCGCACTTTTAATGCGCGTAGGTAGTAGGCATCGTAGTATCCGCTGGAGAGGACGTAGGTGCCTAGCATGATTCTGCGTTGTACTTCGGGGCCCAAGCCTTGGGCTCTGGAGCGTGAGTAGAGGTCTATTAAATCATCGGCTGATTTGGCTCTGAGTCCGTAGCGTATGCCATCGTATCGTGCTAGATTGCTGGATGCTTCTGCGGTGGCCACGACGTAGTATGTGGGTATGCCGTAGCGTGTATGGGGGAGTTGTACGGGTACGATTTGGGCGCCTGCTTTTTTGTATATTTCGATGGCTTGTTGGATTGCTTTTTGTATTTGGGGTGCGTTGTCATCGCTCATGTATTGCTCTGCGATGCCGATTTTTAGGCCTTCTACACCCTGATGGAGGTTGGTGTTGAAGTCAAGGTTTAGGCCTGGCGCGCTGGTGGAATCTTTTTCATCGTGTCCGCTGAGTACGGCTAGTATGGTGGCGGCGTCTTCTACTGAGGAGGTGAAGGGGCCGATTTGATCTAGGCTTGAAGCAAAGGCGACTAGGCCCCAGCGGGAGATTCTGCCGTAGGTGGGTTTTAATCCGACGACGCCACAATAGGCGGCAGGTTGGCGGATGGACCCGCCTGTGTCCGAGCCGATGGTGACAGCGGCCAATTGGGCGGCCATGGCCGCTGCGGAGCCTCCGGACGATCCGCCGGGCACGCGGGAAGTGTCCCATGGATTTTTGGTTGGATTAAACGCTGAATTTTCGGTGGATGATCCCATAGCAAATTCGTCTAGGATGGTTTTGCCTAGGATGATGGCGCCCGCGTCTTCTAGTTTTTGGACAGCGGTGGCCATGTAGGGGGATTTGAAGTTTTCGAGTATTTTGGATGAGCAGGTGGTGTGTCCATAGGGTGTGCAGAGGTTGTCTTTGATGGCGATTGGTACGCCTGCGAGGGGGCCTGTGAGCGTTCCCTGGTCGACGGCGGCGGCGCGCTGTAATGCACGCTGGGGATAGACCTCGGCGTAGGCATTGAGTGTTGGGTTGTATTTGGCGATACGGTCTAGATAGGACTGTGTGATCTGGACGGCGGTGGATTTTTGAGAAGCGATATCGCTAAGAATCTGGTTGATTTTGCTCATGATTATTTCTTGTTTATTTTAGGGGTGTTGGTGGGTACTTGGGGCAATTTAAACGCGGTGTGTGGAAGGCTAGGCGCCGGGGCCGTCGCCTAGAATCTTGGGCACTTTGAAGAAGTTGCCTTCTTTTTCTGGGGCATTTTGTAGAGCGATTTCGACGGGTAAACCTGGCGTTGGGATATCTTGGCGCAGGGCATTGGTCAGGTCGTGGGCGTGGGCCATGGGCTCGACGTTTGATACGTCTAGTTCGTTGAGCTGAGAGATGTAATCGAGGACATCAGAAAGGGTTGTTTTCATTTGCTGGATTTGTTGTTCATCGAGTTTCAGTCGGCTGAGTTGTGCGACATTTTTAACCTGATTGGTGGTAATGGTTTCTGACATGGGGGCTCTCAATCTATTTGAATGAAATAAAAAGGCGGAAGGAGCTTATAATATCGGGAATTGATGTTGGGGTCTACTTGCTTGATGATTTTTCGTCTTTGGGACGAGCACGATTGGAATCGGGTATAATCTGTGCATGGCGGGCGATGGCCAAGGTGTGAGTTGTGTTTTGGGGGGCTGGCTATTTGTAGGGCTTTTTAATTTTTTTATTCAGATGTCATAGCAAAAAGAGGTTACGATTATGAAATTGAAGCAAGTCCTGTTTGGTGTGATTTTTTCGGTATGTTTAATTGCGGGTACCGCGGCGCCAGCTTGGGCTGGAGACTGGGATGAGCTGGGGGTGAGGGAAGGTCAGAAAATTGGCGATGTGCTGATGCTTTTTAATGGTAAAGATTTGACGGGTTGGGAGGCTGATGTGCCTGGGATGGATCGTCGTAAGGATCTTAATACGCCCTTTTTTGTGCGTGATGGTCTTTTGATTAGCGCTGGCAGGCCTTTGGGGCATTTGGTGACGAAGGGGTCTTATCGGAATTATCGTTTGGAGGTAGATTATCGTTTTGCGGATAAGCCTGGCAATTGTGGCGTGCTGGTGCATTGCTCGAAGCTGCGTGCGCGATCGAATCTTTTCCCCCAGTCGTTAGAGGTGCAGATGATGCATGGTAACGCGGGTGATTTCTGGTGTATTTCTGAGGATATTCGGGTGCCTAATATGGTTAAGCGGCGGGGGCCTAAAGCCAAATGGGGCAGCACGGGGCGGAAAAATCGGCGGATTAAAAACCTGACGAATCATTCGGAAAATCCGGTGGGCAATTGGAATCGGATGGTGATCGAATGTGTGGGTAAAGAAGTGAAAGTTTGGGTGAATGGGGAGCTGGTGAATCATGGCTTTGATTGCACAGCTGATAGCGGAAAAATCGCGCTTCAGGCGGAAGGTAGTCGGGTTGAATTTAAACGGGTTGCGCTTATCTCTATCACCCAAATCAGTAAAACGCTGCCTACTGCGAGCCAGCGCGCGGTGGCTGAGTGTCAGCGCATGCTGGGGGGGATGAAGGCTGTGGTGAAAAAAAGGGACAAGACTGGCAATGCTAGGAATAAGAAGTACTTCAATAAGCTCAAAGTCTATATTGCGGAGGCCAAAGCTAAGGCTAAATTGAAGGCTGGCTTGGTGGCGAGTCGATTGACTGGTAAGCGGGAGATGGTAGGGGCTGATTTGTCTAATTGGGAGATGGATGTGCCGGCGATAGACCGGGCGTTAAAAGCGGGTAAAAAACCACGCATTCCTTTTGTGATACGCGATGGCATGTTGGTGAGTTTAGGCAGGCCTGGCGGTCACTTGATGAGTAAGGATGTGTTTGAGAATTATCGTATGTCTATGACTTATCGCTTTGCTAACAAGCCCGGCAATTGCGGTTTTATCGTGGGCGGTTCGCAATTACGGGTGTTAAATAAGATGTTCCCCAGCTCTATTGAGGTGC
>CAZSSX010000122.1:0-7773 GCA_964609545.1 uncultured Phycisphaeraceae bacterium
GGGCAATAGCGGCTGATCTTTGTAATCATCATAAGGCGATTCGCGGTGTCTAATATTGGCTAAGCGATCGCTGGGCTTGAACATCGTTTGCTCTTTTACTTTTGGCCAATGAGCGATGTGTGAGGTGGCGGGCTCGGTGATAGTATAATGCTGACCGGCGGGGATTTGACGTAAGACTTGGGTGATGCCACTTGGCCAGCGGATGGTTAATTTAGAAATAATAGACTGTTTTCCTAGGCCGAAATGGATGACCGGATCATTGGAAGAATTAAAACCCGTGGCGGGGATGAGCTGCCTGACTTGTGTGCCATGATTGGTTTGGAGGGTCACCGTGGCGCCATACCCGTACGTGTTGCTGGCGGTACCACGTAGGGAAATAAGCATTCTTTGCCCGCCAAAGGATTGATTTTCATACACGCTGACAGGCTGATCTAGGTTAATGACGATCAGGTCGAGGTCGCCATCGCGGTCGATATCTCCGTAAGCCGCGGCGTAACTCATCCCCAAATGATCTAAGCCCCATGGCTTGCTCATATCTTTAAACGCTAGCCCGCGTTGGTTTTTCATCACTTTATTGCGTTCGGGGCGGGGCGGGTCATTGGCGATTAAGTCCCATTCGGTTTTGCCGATGTGATGAGGATTATCGTTTTTAGCATCTGAGTTATTGATATTGCGAACCATGCCATTGGCAAAGAAAACATCTTGCCAGCCATCGTTGTCCCAGTCTGCAATTTTAATAGCCCAGGTCCAATCAGATTTGGCGAGATGGGCCATCTGTCCGGCTTCCATAAATTTATCCGTGCCGGCATTGAGGTAAAGCATGTTCCGCATATACTGGCGAGGCTGGGCTGTTTTTAGAAAATGACTAAATCGACTCATCGCCCCCATCGTTGTCTTCTGCATATAATGTGTCGTGGGATTCATATCGCCCACAATAAAATCAAAAAGCCCATCGTTATTGAGATCACCAAAATCAGCACCCATTGAAAACCAAGCGGTGCTAGGCACAGCGGTTTTTACGATATTGGTAAACGTACCATCGCCGTTGTTTTTATAGAAATAATCAGGGTCCTGGAAATCATTAGCAACGTATAAATCGGGCAATCCATCATGGTTATAATCCCACCATGTCGCTGAAAGCCCATGCCCAGGAAGCGCGCTTATGCCTGCATCTTTTGAGACATTGGTAAAGGTGCCATCCCCGTTATTTCTTAGCAGATGATCGGGCCGACCGATCGTGTCAACCGTGTAACCTTGCTTAGGGGCCAAGCGTTTTAAACCGTAGTATTTTTGAAAATCATGCTTGATCACAGGCACGCCGTTGAGCATGACATAAGGCGGCTTTACGGGGCGACCGCCTTGGCGATAATAACGATGCGTCACGATAAAAACGTCAAGATCACCATCGCCATCATAATCACAAAAACTAGGCATGAGCGATGCGTCGATTAGATCGAGTTTAAATTGCTTGGCTTGTTCTGAAAAATGCCCTTGTCCATCATTGATATAAAGTTTGTTTGGCTTGTCATAAATGCAAAGATAAATATCCAAATCACCATCGTTGTCAATGTCTACCATCGCAGCACCAGCCGACCAGCCTGTTCCGCCGTCTACTCCAGCAGATAAGCTTGTTTCGCGAAATTTGAAACGGCTGGTTTGGATATAGAGCTTGTTTTTTCGGGGACCGCTGGTGAGATAAATATCGGGTTTGCCATCGCCGTTGACATCACCAATAGCTACGCCTCCAGAAGCAAAGCCGGAAAGATACAAGCGGCTGTCTGGATGCTTTTTATCAATCGGGCTGCTAAATGTGATTCCGGTATCTGTAGATGGTAATTTTTTAAAAACGGTCAAGCCTTCTTCGGAAGCTTGGACCAACGCTTTACGATGTACATTGCCGTTGCTCAGCAGAACTTGTAATAAGCCATCCGTATCGCGTGTGATAGCTGAATGATTCGCCCGTGGACTGGGCAATTGCACGGTTTTCTGAGGCGTTTTAGTGGGCGCTTTTGATGTTGCAGGGTCGCATCCCGATAAGAAAATAAGAATAGATAAATACGTGCAGGTTACTGCTGTCAATCTGAGAGGATAGCATTTCATTTCAATTTCCACATGACTTGGTGGCTGGAAAGAACAGCCTATTTATTAGAATAAAAGGCTCCTTAGAATAGGAGCTATGACTCCTTTTATTCTATCACAGGGAAATCGGATGTCAATTTTTTTAATAGAAAGCGAGTGGAATAAATCGGATTAAGTATACGTCCCTTGAATTTGGAAAAAGGCAGGGTATTAATGCGATCAAAAGGCACTGTCATGCGTGTCTCGTTTTATAAAACATGGATAGAGATTAAAGCGATGTAGAGATTTGGCGTGGCTAAAATTTTGTACAAATACCTTAGCGGCTTTGCGGTGTTATAGGTAAAATAGAAACACGGGATCACAACGGTAGAATTTGTCAGTAATTATTTAAGGTTAAGGAAGTATCGCATCATGTTAAAATATTTAGCCATGTTTTTTTCTAGTACTATTTTGGCTTGGGCACCGATAAATGTAGCAGACTCGGCGCATCGAGAAATAGCCAAACCTAATATCGTTTTTATTAACGTTGACGATTTAGGCTGGGCGGATCTTTCTTATCAAGGTAGCCAATATTATGAAACGCCTAACATCGACAAATTATCAAAGCAAGGCATCGTCTTTGACAATGCCTACGCACCGGCGGCCAATTGCGCGCCTAGCAGAGCGTCCACGCTCACCGGCCAATACACGCCTAGACACGGCGTTTATACCGTGGGCAATTCAAGCCGAGGGCGGGCCAAAGATCGTAAACTTATTCCTACCCCAAACATGCTGCATATTAAAAGATCAAATACGACCATTGCACATGTTTTAAAAAGTGCGGGCTATAAAACAATCATCTTGGGCAAGTGGCATGTGAGCCAAAATCCATTGAGGCACGGCTTTGATATCAATATTGGTGGCAACCAAAATGGGGGACCTTATTTGGGGGGATATCATAGCCCCTTTAAATATCCAAATTGCATAAGCCAAGTCAAGGGAGAATATCTCACCGATCGTCTGACTGATGATGCGATCACGTTTATTAAAGCAAATAAACAGAGGCCTTTCTTTTTGTATCTGCCTTATTACACCGTGCATTCGCCTCTGCAACCCAAGGGCAATTTGATGGCCAAGTTCAAGCAAAAACCAAAAACCAGAGCCCATTCAAACCCCGCTTACGCGGCAATGATTATGGCATTAGATCAAAATATTGGGCGGTTGATGCAAACACTAAAAGAGCAAGGCCTCGCGGATAAAACAGTGGTCGTTTTCACATCAGACAACGGCGGGGTTTGGAAAACAAGTAAGCAGTGGCCGCTTCGTGCGGGCAAAGGTGCCTACTACGAAGGCGGCATTCGCGAGCCGTTAATCATACGCTGGCCTGGGAAAATTAAAGCGGGATCCAAAAGCCATGTTCCTGTTTCTAGCATTGATTTTTTTCCTACATTTTGTCAGATCGCCGGTGCCAAAATACCCGCGGGGAAAATTCTCGATGGCGTCAATCTCATGCCGATACTCACTGGTAAAGGTTCTATTAAGAAAAGGCCCTTGTTTTGGCATTTCCCGATTTACTTGCAATCTACCGTGCCTTCACTGGAATGTCGAGATGTTAAATTCAGGACCAGACCCGGCTCTGTCATCCGGTTAGGTCGCTGGAAATTGCACGAATATTTCGAGGATGGGGGATTAGAACTTTATGACTTAAAGCTAGATATCGGTGAAAAAAACAATCTGGCAAAACAAAATCCCGATAAGGTCAAAGAATTGCATGGGCTTTTAAAAGCTTGGCGAAAAAAAATAAAGGCGCCAGTGCCTAGGCGATTAAATCTACGCTATGTCCCTTAATGAGGCAATGATGAAAGCTCAAGAAACAAAACAAACGCGCAGGTATTTTATCCAAAAATCCACGCTTTATTTAGCGGGACTTCCGCTGGCTAGTTGTGCTTACGCTGTTCCTCAGGCCGGCGAGGAAAAAACCAAACGACTCGTCCGCGCGGGGATGATTACCGATATTCATTACGCCAATAAACCCCCGCGGGGTACGAGATATTACCGAGATTCGCTTCCTAAACTTCAAGATGCGGTGAGACATTTTAATCAAATAAAACCAGATTTTGTGGTACAGCTCGGTGATTTTATTGATGCTGGCAAAACACTCAATCAAGAAATTGACAATCTTAAAAAGATAGAATCGTTGTACGCAAAATTATCCATGCCCAGGCACTATGTTTACGGCAATCATTGTCTGCACAGCTTAACGAAAAAAGAATTTAAACAGCATACGGGTAAGTCTAAAAACTACGAATCATATGATCATAACGGCGTACATTTTGTTATACTCGATGCATGCCATCGATCAAAAGACGGCGTAGATTATCAGAGAAAAAACTTTACTTGGAAAGATTCTTTCATTCCCCCAAAACAGATGCAATGGTTGGCTAATGATCTTCAAAAAACAAAATGGCCGACGGTGATATTTACGCATCAGCGCATCGATGGGCTAACCCAGAATAATCATCGTGTGACCAACGCATCGCAAGTGCAAAAGATAATCCAAAAGAGTAAAAGGGTGTTAGCCGTTTTTCAAGGGCACAGCCATCAAAATGATTACAGCCAAATTCAAGGTATCCATTATGTAACGCTCAAAGCATGTGTGGAAAATCAAGGCTTACAAAACAAGTCTTACGCGACACTGAATATTTTTTCAGATGGTTCTATCGCGGTGCAAGGGTTTGGCAAGCAAACACCCTATCAGCTATGACCTTTGCCTTGGAGAAAAGAAAAGGATAGCGATTGGGAAATCGTCTTTGCAGAACATTTAAAATGAATCAATCGGCATCCTTTAAAGCACGCCCAAGACAGTAAAGAACAACACGCAATCGATACTATGGCGTCAATATTAATCGCGTCAATCTTAAGCATTAAAGCGGTAGTAAACACCACCAATGAGGGCTACGATGCCTAAAACAGCGCCGGCAATCTTCATATAACTCCAAGGTCTTTCGCCTTGAACTTCACCCGTCCGAGCATTGATCAAAAATCGGTAAACCTTATCCTTATAGCGATAAGCGCTCACCCATACGGGCAATAAAATAGATTTGTAATGAATATTATCATAGCGTGTGTGAACCGTGGAAATGCGCTGCCGGTCGCCACCGATATCTCTCCCAATGGCGTTTCGAATATCTTCATCCATCACGTTTTTAGCTTGATCAAAACCTTGACGTAAACCAATTTGATAATGCTCCGCTTGATAACCGCTCAAGTAAGCATCTCGATAAGGTTTTAGCTCATCCAAATCCCAAGGCGTTAAAGCATTTGCATATTTTTCGGGCAATGATGTACTGGCTAAAATCAAAACATCATTAAAGTCAACATTAACTCGACCACAAGCGGTGTACCATCGTGTGCGACGTTCGCGACGAAAGCTTCGATTCCCATTATGATCAGTCGTGGTCACCGTAACATAATAATCTTCTCCGCGTTGGCCAGTATATGAGCTTAGCGTATCAGAATCATAAGTCCAGTAAGGCGTATACATCCCATTTAATTTCTGCGTATGCTTAGCATATTTTTTCAACGCATTAGGGGCAAACCATAAGCTTTTAAGCCAGCGCTTAAATATCGGAATGGCTTGCTTGGCATTGATCGCAAACGGCAGCACCGCATCGGTCTGAATATGTGAAGAAGTCTTGCCTTTAGAGACCATCGGGCTATCGCAATAAGGGCACGTCAGAGCTAGCTGGCGGTCAAGTTTTTCAATGACCGCGCCACATTGCTGGCAATCGATCGAAACTTGTTCAACCACCTGGGCAGCCTTTTCTAATGAGACCAACATCTGGGCATAATTGTTTTCCTCCACAGGCATCAATGATTCGGGAACCGCAGTTTCATGCGAACAATAATTACACCGCATCATCGATGTACCCGCGATAAATCTCAGATTCGCCCCGCAATTGGCGCAAGAGAAGCTGATCGAGTCAGCCTGTGATTCATTAGATTCTGATTGGTTATCTATCATCTCATCCATCAAAAGATTTCAACATGAAAAAGTATAAAAAATAAATATTTCGTTTTTAACCCGATATCGGCGGGGGTAACGGGGGGGGTGTCGAGGATGAAATAATCTGGTTAAGCTCCGCTACTTCAGACGCCTTGGCCCACTGAGCCATACCCGCTTTCCAAATTAAGGTGTCCCCGTTAAGGGTCCCCCGATGAATCATTGACGTGACACGATCTAACTCGTGAGGCCCGCTCTGCTGGCCATCTAATAAAACATGATACTGCACAGCAGCGACAACCGGGGGAGGCGCAGGCGTTGCACTTACAGCAGGGGGTTGCCGTTGCCCTTGGGAAAAAGACTGGGCCATCTGCCCACCCATGGCAAATCCCGCTCCCACTCCCACGCCCGCTGCGCCTAGCCCGCCAGGGTTACTCGCAGCATCCTTAATCGCCTCGGCGGTTTGAAATTGCGTATACTCATTTAAGTTACCCAAAATATTCATCGTCGTACGTTTATCAAGCGCCTCCTCCACCGCGGGGGGCATGGAGATATTTTCAATCAAAAGTTGTGATAACTCGATCCCGTATAGCGCAACGTCGGGCGCGATAATCTCACCAATTTTTTCCCCCAATTCATTATAATTACTGGCAATATCCAAAGCCTGAATTTTTGATTCCGCCAAGTGATCGACAAAACGCGTGATAATAATATTGCGAAGCTGATCAGTAATTTCATCTGTTGTGAAATGCCCATCGGTGCCTACGACTTCGCGAATGAAAATCTGCGGGTCTTTCACGCGGATGACATAATTCCCAAATGCACGTAAACGGATCGGACCAAATTCTGCATCTTTGAGCATGATCGGATTTTTGGTCCCCCATTTCTGATTCGTAAATTTGCGTGTAGAAACAAAATAAACCTCCGCTTTGAACGGGCTACTAAAACCATGCTTCCATCCTTGAAGCGTGGAAAGAATCGGAATATTACCGGTTTCTAACTGATACATACCAGGCGAAAAAACATCAGCCAGCTTCCCTTTGTCGATAAAAACAGCAACTTGCCCCTCTCGTACAATCAGCTGCGCGCCATATTTGATCTGATTATCATAACGTTTAAAGCGATACACCATTGTGTCGTTGCTATCATCTAGCCATTCAACAATGTCAACAAATTCGCCTCGTAATTTTCCAAAAAATCCCATGATGTATCTCCTTTTCTCTCGACCTTAAAATTAAGCATGATCTATCATACCGTAAAACAGAGAATCAAACTAGCCAATTTCAATGCGTATACTCCCAATTATGAGAAAACAAAAAAAGAGAAAAATATATGCTCACCCCAGCATCTAAAATGAAGTTCAGCCTACAATAGGCGTTGCAAAAAAAATCCCCAGCGTGCCTTGGTCATTTCAAGCGCGCTGGGGATTAAGATCAATCACTGGAAATACTAAAGCGTTTCTAGCTCCGCTTGCCCTTTGCTAGCAAACCAAGGATAAAGCGAAGGAATCACCAATAGCGTTAAAACCGTCGATGAAACAAGTCCGCCAATAACCACCGTCGCCAGAGGCCGCTGCACTTCGCTGCCCGTACCGCTCGAAAAGAGGAGCGGAAGGAGCCCAAGCATCGTTGTCACGGCCGTCATCAAAACCGGGCGAAGGCGGAGGCATGCGCCACGAATCGATGCTTCATCGATCGACACGCCATTGCGCA
>CAZSSX010000123.1:0-7726 GCA_964609545.1 uncultured Phycisphaeraceae bacterium
CCTTGCCTAGATCTGAAACTTCATTGTTGCCTACGGATCAAAGGTTGGCTGCGATTAAAAAGAAAAAACAGGATCCCGCATTTGATGCTTTGTATTTTTCATTTGGACGATATCTTTTAATAGCCAGTTCGCGCCCGGGTTGTTTGCCCGCGAATTTGCAAGGCTTGTGGAATCGACATATTCGGGCCCCTTGGAATGCTGATTATCATCTGAATATTAATTTGCAGATGAATTATTGGCCTGTTGAGGTGACTAATTTGTCTGAGCTTCATGAGCCGTTGTTTGTTTTTATTAAACGATTGGCCAAGCGCGGGACAAAACGGGCCAAAGAAAACTTCGGCGCAAGGGGCTGGGTGACGCCTCATGCTAGTGATATTTGGGCCAGTACTTGGACCCGAACCAATCGTCCTTACTGGGGATTTAGCCATATTAGTAATGCATGGCTGATGAGTCATATGGTTGAACGTTATCGGTTTACAGGGGATAAGAAATTTTTAAAAGAGCAGGCTTATCCTTTACTCGAAGGCGCTTGTTTGTTTTATTTTGATTGGCTGGTGATTAATCGCGATACGGGTTTATTGATCTCTGGTCCCTCGACTTCTCCTGAAAATTCATTTGCACGAATGATTGATGGTAAGCGTGTAAAAAGTGCGGTGGTGATGGGGCCAGCGATGGATCATCAACTTATTGGACAACTTTTTGATAGTACTTTGGCGGCGGCCAAAGACTTAGGGATTAAGAATTCATTCACAAAAAAACTAAGTCAAATGCGTAAACAGCTTACGCCTGGTATTAAGTATGGGGCGGATGGTCGGATTATGGAATGGGATAAGCCTTATGAGGAATGGGAAAAAGGGCATCGTCACATTTCCCATCTTTACGCGCTGTACCCTGGCAATGAAATCAATCCTTTGACCACGCCTAAGAAAACCGTAGCAGCTAAAAAATCATTACGCTTTCGTTTGGCTCATGGCGGTGCGGCTACAGGATGGAGCAGAGCGTGGATGATTAATTTTATGGCCCGATTACATGATGGCCAAGCAGCGTACGAAAATCTACAGGTTCTTTTTAAACGCTCCACTTCGATCAACTTATTTGATCTACATCCACCGTTTCAGATCGATGGTAATTTTGGTGGCACCGCGGGTATTGCGGAGATGTTGATTCAGTCACACTCGGGTTTTATCGATTTGCTGCCGGCATTACCTAAAGCTTGGCGCAAAGGGCAAATCACAGGGCTTAAGGCTCGTGGCGGATTTGAAGTAGGCATTAAATGGGCAGATTCAAAGCATGTCCGGGCATCGATTCTTTCTGAGAAAGGCGGTGTTTGCCGTGTACGGCTGGGTGGTCAAGGGTTGGGTGTTTTTGTTGGGAATCAAATGGGAAGTCCTATTAAAACCATCGTCGGAGCCCACGGTATTGTTACTTTTCAAGCCAAGGCAGGTGTTAAGTATTTCCTCGTGTCACGATAAGAACACGGGCAAATTTTGAGATTTCAAAGGTGTCTATTTGAATGATAGGCACCTTTTTTTATAGATGTTATTTATACGGACAAATTGCTGTCGTATTGATTGGAACGGCGTATAAAAAAAGGATACGCTAGTAGAGAAGCGTATCCTTGTTCATGGGGTCTTAGATTTAGCGTGTGGTATTGACTTTGAGTTTAAAGGTTTTGGTGTTGCCGGCGCTGGATTTGATTTGATAAGTGATGGTGGTCGTGCCTTTTTGTCTTGGGGTGAAGCGATATTTGCCGTTGCCTAGGTTTGTGATTTTACCGTGATTGGTTTTTACTTTTTGGATGCGGTTGATGCCGTCTAGAGACATGGCATTGCTTTGGAGATCGATGAGGATAGGTTTGTTGATTGTTGCGGGGAGAGGCTTGAGTAGTTTTGTTTGAATAGGTAGCCACGCGGGTAGATTCATTTTTCGTACTTTTGCGCGTGCGCTGTGGGAAATGGGGAATTGCCAATATTGAATCATGTATTTTGAAAGGTCGTGGCCTGATGCTTTTGAGAAGCGTATGAACCATTGATCTATTTTTTCTTGATTGGTTTTCGGCATGGATTCCGGTTTTTTTTCATGTTGCCGATGGTAGCTTCCAAATACTTTTCGGTAGGTATCCCAGCCAAACGCATCGGCTAGCTGAAAGTAATAAGGGTATGGGTTTTTGTCTTTAAATGTCGAAGATTTTGCGACCTGTTTTTGTACTCTTTGCATCACCACATCGGGGTGGGCAGAGTGGTTCCATCGGTCTGTTGCTGCGAGATTTGGGACCATTGTTTCTAGGGCTACATTGGAAAAAATATTGACGGTTACTTCTGTGCCTCGGTTAAATGTATACGGTTTCCCGTATCCCCAGCCTCGGGGTTTGTCGGGTCTTCGTTGTGCTTCGTGTCCTAATTCGTGGAAATATCCCCAGTTGCCTTGGGTTTTGAGTTTGTCAATATTTAGTAGTCCTTGGCTGGATCTGGTGGGGCCTTGAATGGGGTAACCGGCATGCAGTGCGCCTACACTGATTTGGACATCGATATTGATTCTTTCTGCATTGGTTCGATATTTTTCGGTGTTGTTGACGTAGTCTTGGACTTGGACGACTTTGTCCCAGTATTTGATCAATTGTGTGGGGCGTTTAAGTTGTCGTATAAATTTAGAAGGGACCGAGATTGCGATTCGGCCTGAGACTAATTCTGCATAAGGGGCGGGGTAGTTTCGGATTCTTTGGTTCCACTGTTTATCGGTTGTTTTGCCTAAGACAAAATAAGGTGCTTTGATGGCATTTTTAATTTTAACGTGGAATTTTCCTAGCCTGTGATTTGGTTTTTTGCCGGTGTCAATATAGATCGCTCCGCCGAAGGCGTTGGCTATTTTGATGGTGGTTTGGTTGATGGGGAATGTGCGGGAGATGCCAAATGGCATTCTGTTCCAGCGTTTGGTTCGGCTTAAGTTGTCCACGTGATTATTGATTCGGATTTGATAGCCTTGGTTAATAATATGCTTGGGGACGGTAATGGTGACGATTTCTCCGGGGACGGCGTAATAGCCGGTGCTGTGTTGTCGGGTTATTTTCGGGTCGATTTTGACGATTGCGCTTACTCGCTTGGCATGAGATGGGATGGGGCCATAAACCAGTTCCGCGGTGCGATGGGCTCGGACTTGATTGGCGGGCAGATTTTTAATCTCATTCATCTCTCTGGTGGCCAGCATCTTATCGAATCGATTGGTGAGAGGGTTTCCGGGGTGAGGATTGATACGCTTGAAGCGATTTTGAGAGGCGTTTTTTTTCAGATGAGGTTTTGTGGCTGCGTGAAGGGGTTTCGTCCAGCCGCTGATCCATAGCATGAAGGAGATGCTTAAGATTGTGCGGATGGTGTTAGATTTGATCTGGCGATAATGTGAATGATTTTTCAAAGGAATATTCTGCTTTACAAAAAGAAGGTCAGTGAATGTTAGGTTTCTTAGAGGACGTGTTGGCCAACAAATATAATGCAAGCAATAGGGAAAGATCCCTTTTTTTTAAACGGTATCTGATTTAGGGAGGCTTCTGAATGATGTGGGCTAGGGTATGTTTGTGTCTGAAATATTGCATCGCTGCTGCTGTTGCATGTTTTTTGATTGTTTCTTCTGGGAATTGTCTTTTTCAAGTTAGACGAGCCTTTCGATAAACGCCCAAATTTCAAAAAAATCCTCTCTGTAAGGTTTAAACCGTAGATTTTCAAAAGGAATTTGAGGTTTATAGAACGACTCAGATCAGTCTTTGTCTTGGGAATTAGAAGCATTGGAGATGGGGTTGGGATGTTGTTGTCGGTTGTTTGTTGAGATCATTTGGGGGAAGGCTGGGGCAAGGAGGGCACGGCAGATGGGGAATGGTCAAATGATTCTGGTCAGGAGATATGGGGTTATTTTGTATTTGGGTTAAAAATGGTTGGAAAGATGGGGACAGATGCTGGGGCAAATGTTACAATGGGGGACTTGTGATTGTGCTTTGCGATTTGCTTGTGAAGTGTTGGTGGGGGCTTGTTTAGTTGGAACTATTGGGCAGTGATGCTTGGTGGTGGTTGGATTTGATAGAAAGAAGCGAAAATGGGTACTGAAGAAGGCGCAATGGTGGGGAGAGGGGCGGATTTGCCGCTGGGTTATGTGGGATTGGGGTTGGATTGTGATGGTCAGTGGGTGGGAGATTTGCGCGAGGGGATTCACGAGACGGATAAAGATTTTTATCTGATTGAGAAAAGAGACGGGGAGCTGTTGGGGGCGCATGTTTGCCAGGCGAGGCTTGGGGGTGAGATGCGGGGCGATGATTTGGGGAAATTGGTCGGGTATAGCAGCAGAATTGCTGTGGGCGAGTTGGGCGATAAGCGTTTTTGCGCGGACCATGGGATAAAATATGCTTATATGCTGGGGGCGATGGCCAATGGGATTGCTTCGGTTGAATTGGTGGAGGCTGCGGGGCGTGGGGGGATGTTGGGCAGTTATGGGGCTGCGGGGCAGAGCTTGGGGGTGATTGGTGAGGCGATTGATCGTTTGAAGGCGGGTGGTTATCCGTTTTGTGTTAATTTGATTCATAGCCCGAGCGAGCCTAGGCATGAGGCGGGTGTGGTTGATTTGCTTTTGGAGAAAGACGTTAGGCTGATTGAGGCGAGCGCTTATCTTGATTTGAATTATGAGGTGGTGCGTTATCGTTTGTCTGGTATTTATCGTGATGAGAGTGGTGCGGTGGTGACGCCTCATGAGATTATCGCGAAGGTTTCTCGTGTGGAGGTGGCGCGTAAGTGGTTTTCGCCGGCGCCTATGAAGCATGTGAAGCGTCTTTTGGCGGAGGGATTGATTGACGGGGATCAGGCAGAGATGAGTGCTGAGGTTCCGATGGCGTATGATTTGACGGCTGAGGCAGATAGTGGTGGTCATACTGATAATCGTCCTTTTATTACGCTGCTGCCTACGATGTTAGCGCTGCGTGATGAGTTGTTTAAGGCATTTGGTTATCGGAGAGGTTTGCGGGTGGGTGTTGGTGGTGGGATTTCTACGCCTAGCAGTGCTGCGGGTGCGTTTATGATGGGTGGAGATTATATTGTGACGGGGAGTGTGAATCAGTGTTGTGTAGAGAGTGGTTCTAGCGATGTGGTGCGTGGTATGTTGGCGGGGACGGGTCAGGCTGATGTGACGATGGCGCCTGCTGCTGATATGTTTGAGATGGGGGTTAAGCTTCAGGTGCTTAAGCGGGGTACGATGTTTGCGATGCGTGCGAATAAGTTGTTTGAGCTTTACCGGGCTTATGGGGGTTTGGATGAGATTCCGTTGAAGGATCGGTTGAGTATTGAGAAGACGATTTTTCGTTGTGGTTTGGATGAGATTTGGGAGCTGACGCGTGCCTTTTTCTTAGCGCGTGAGCCTAGCCAAGTTGCCAAGGCTGAGGGGGATGAGAAGCATCGGATGGCGCTTGTGTTTCGTTGGTATTTGGGGTTGTCATCGCGTTGGGCCAATGATGGTAAGGCGGGGCGTGAGGCTGATTATCAGATTTGGGCGGGGCCTGCGATGGGTGCATTTAATCAGTGGGTGAAGGGAAGTTATTTGGAGGGCTGGGAGAATCGGGGCGTGGTGGGTGTGGGTCGTGAGATTTTGTATGGCGCGACGATTGTTTTGCGTCTGGGGATTTTGCGTAGTCAGGGTGTGAACTTGTTGGGTGATTGGATTGATGTTTTGCCTGTGGGTGAAGAGCGATTAAGGCGGATTTTTGGATGAGTGATCAGATGACAAACGATGGTATGACAAACGATGGTAAATATGTGGGTTATAAGCCTGTGCCTTTGGCGATTGTGGGTATGGGTTGTTTGTTTCCTAAGGCTAAGGATGCGGGGAGTTATTGGGCTAATATTAAGGGTGGTGTGGATGGCATTACGGGTATTGCTGAGACGCATTGGGATCCTAAGGATTATTTTGATGCGGACAAGGGTGCTGAGGATATGACTTATGGTTATCGTGGTGGATTTTTGGAGCCGTTGGCTTTTAATCCGCTTCATTTTGGTATTGCGCCTAATAATCTTGAGGCGACGGATACGACGCAGTTGTTGGGTTTGGTTGCTGCTGAGCAGGCGCTTTTGGATGCGGGTTATGAGACGGGGACGGGGGTTGGGGATGGCCGTGGATTTGATCGGGATCGTACGAGCGTGATTTTGGGCGTGACGGGTACGCTTGAGCTTGTGATTCCATTGGGTGCGCGCTTGGGTCACCCGATTTGGCGTAAGGCGATGCGGGATGCGGGGCTTGATGAGGCGACGACGGAGGATGTGGTTGGGCGGATAAAAGAGGGGTATGTGCCTTGGCAGGAGAATTCTTTTCCTGGATTGTTGGGTAATGTTGCTGCGGGGCGTATTGCGAATCGTTTTGATTTGGGGGGTACGAATTGTGTGGTTGATGCGGCTTGTGCATCGTCTTTGGGTGCTGTGCATATGGCGGCGATGGAGCTTTATTCGGGTAAATCGGATATGGCTGTTACGGGCGGGCTAGATACGTTTAATGATATTTTTATGTATATGTGTTTTAGTAAGACGCCTGCGTTGAGTGCGACGGGTGATAGTAAGCCGTTTAGCCGAGATGGTGATGGTACGATTTTGGGGGAAGGCTTGGGTGTTGTGGTGCTTAAGCGATTGTCTGATGCTAGGCGTGATGGAGATCGGGTTTATGCGGTGATTAAGAGTATTGGGTCGTCTAGCGATGGGAAGGGCAATGCGGTTTATGCGCCTAGTAGTAAGGGGCAGGTGAAGGCGATCAAGGATGCGTATCGTTTGGCGGAGGTTGAGGCGAGCAGCATTGAATTGGTGGAGGCTCACGGTACGGGTACGAAGGTGGGTGATGGGGTTGAGCTGAAGGCGTTGGCGGAGGTTTATCGTGAGGGCCGTGGTGATCGGGTGGGTCATTGGTGCGGTGTGGGTAGTGTTAAGTCGATGATTGGGCATACGAAATCTTCTGCGGGCGTGGCGGGTTTGATTAAGGCGGCGCTTGCTTTGCATCATAAGGTTTTGCCGCCTTCGATTAAGGTGGAGCAGCCTTTGGAGATGTTGCGGGATGCTGATTGCCCGTTGTATTTGAGTGGTGAGGCTAGGCCTTGGGTGGGTGGTGGTGAGACGCCTCGGCGTGCGGGGTTGAGTGCGTTTGGTTTTGGTGGTAGTAATTTTCATGCGGTGCTTGAGGAGGGCAGCGGTGAGAAGGCTGGGCCTGATTGGAATGGGGATGTGCTGGTGTTGCCGTTTGAGGCTGATGATTTTGATGGGTTGGTGGGTGAGTTGAAGGGTTTTGACGGGGGGCTGAGTTGGGGAGATTTGCGGGAGGCATCGGGTCGTAGGCGCGATGGGTTGAAGGGTTTGGGGCATCGTTTGGTGATGGTGATTGAGGCTGGGGGCAAGGGGCTGGGGGAGATGCTGGGTGATGGGCTTCGGGGTTTGGCCAAATTTGGTGCGGGGCAGCAGTGGTCTGTCGGGGGGATTTTTTATGGGAGTGGCGATGGGGCGGGGAAGGTGGCGGGGATGTTTCCTGGGCAGGGCAGCCAACGGGTGGGGATGCTTAAGGATTTGGCGCTGCTTTTCCCGGAGATGCTGGAGCGTTTGGAAGCGAGCAACGCGGTGTACAGCGGGTTTGGGCACGATCGGCGTTTGAGTGATTTGATTTATCCGGTGAAGCGTTTTGATGCTGACGAGATGGCTGAGGATGAAGCGATGTTGAAGGCTACGGA
>CAZSSX010000124.1:0-7724 GCA_964609545.1 uncultured Phycisphaeraceae bacterium
CAAGGCCGTCAATGAGGGTGTTTTTGTAGAAACAGGGGTTTATAGAAGGGCTCAAGTGTATTGTTATTAGTTTTTTTGATTATTTGGAATGATTTTTGCTAATAATACTAATGGGGTATTAGGGCTGGTGTGTGGTTAGGTTTAAACTATGTAGGATGGTAATGGAAGCCGATGGCTTTCGATTGATTTTTTAAGAGACACTAGGAGCCCCGATATGAGTGGTAGTCAGACCCGATTAAATGCGATTTCAGCGATTAACCAATATGTGCCGGTGGCGGCGCAGCTTGATGTGACGCAGAGCGCTCAGGATATTTATGGCACGTTGGTTTTTGGTTTATCTGAGATGCGCCAGCGTTTACCTAAACCGATTTATAAATCGTTGAAGCAGACGATGGAAGCGGGTCAGAAGCTTGATGGGTCTATTGCCGATGCGGTGGCTATTGCGATTAAGGACTGGGCGCTTGAAAATGGTGCGACCCATTATGCGCACGTATTTTATCCATTAACGGGGATGACCGCGGAGAAGCACGACAGCTTTTTGTCTCCCGATGGTAATGGGAAGACGATTACAGAATTTAGCGGGGGTGCGTTGATTCAAGGGGAGCCTGACGCATCGTCGTTTCCTTCGGGCGGTATTCGTGTGACGTTTGAAGCGCGAGGGTATACGGCTTGGGATGTGACATCGCCTGCGTATTTGTGGGAAAACCCAAACGGGCGGACGCTTTGTATTCCTACGGCGTTTGTTTCTTGGACGGGTGAGGCTTTGGATAAGAAGACGCCTTTGCTTCGCTCGATGCAAGCGATTAATACTCAGGCGCAAAAAGTGTTGGGTCTTTTTGGTCATACCGATGGGGCTTATGTGACGGCTACTGCTGGTCCTGAGCAGGAATATTTTTTGATTGATCGTAATTTTTATTACGCTAGGCCCGACCTTGTTAATGCGGGTCGTACGCTGTTTGGTGCATCTCCGGCGAAGGGTCAAGAATTTGATGATCATTATTTTGGAGCTATTCCGGAGCGTGTGCAAGCGTTTATGTTTGAGGCTGAGCGTGAGATGTTTAAGCTGGGGATACCGGTGAAGACGCGGCATAACGAGGTGGCGCCGGGGCAATATGAGATTGCGCCTGTGTTTGAGTCGGCGAATTTGGCGACGGATCATCAGCACTGCGTGATGTTGATTTTGAAAAAGGTGGCCAAGAAATATGGTATGGAATGTTTGATGCATGAGAAGCCGTTTGCGGGTTTGAATGGATCTGGCAAGCATGTGAATTTTTCGATGGGTAGTTCTTCGCAAGGCAACTTGTTGGATCCGGGGCAGACGCCTCATGATAATGCTCAATTTTTGGTATTTTGCGCGGCGGTCATTCGTGCGGTTGATTTACATGCTGGTGTGTTGCGATCGACGGTTTGTTCTGCGGGGAATGATCATCGGTTGGGTGCTAACGAAGCGCCTCCCGCGATTATTTCGATTTTCTTAGGTGATCAGCTGACGGATGTTTTTGAGCAGATTAAGGGTAGCGGGGCTAAGCGTTCTAAAAAAGCGGGTACGTTGACGGTGGGTGTGGATACGTTGCCATCGCTGCCTAAGGATGCTGGTGATCGTAACCGGACGAGTCCTTTTGCTTTTACGGGGAATCGGTTTGAGTTTCGGGCGGTGGGTTCGAATCAGTCTATTGCTGGGCCTTTGACGGTGATCAATACGATCGTGGCTGACTCGTTGGAATACATGGCTACGGAGATTGGCAAGCTTTCGCAGGGTGATCCGAAAAAGCTGCACGCGGCTATTGCTAAGGTGCTTAAAGCGGTGATGAACGAGCATGGGCGGGTTGTGTTTAACGGGGATGGCTATTCGGACCAATGGCACGACGAGGCAGCTAAGCGTGGGCTGAAAAATCTGAAGGACACCGTGGAGGCATTGCCCGAGGTGAGTTCTAAGCAGACGGTGGCGTTATTCAAAAAACATAAGGTGATGAGTAAGCGCGAGCTTGAAGCTAGGCAGGAGATTTATCTTGAGCAGTATGTGATGAATTTAAATGTTGAAGCCAATTTGACGCTTAAGATTGCAAAGACTCAGCTGTTCCCCGCGTCGATTCGTTATCAGGGAGAACTGGCAGGGACTTGTGCATCGTTAAAAGCGGTGAATTATGAGTTTGACACCAATACGCTTGATCATATCACGGACTTGATCAAGTCATTTCAAGATGCGATTATTGGGCTAGAAGATGCGATGTCTCATGATGGATTTAAGTCTTTGTTGAAGCATGCCCAGTACAGCAGAGATGAGATTTTGCCAGCTATGAATATGGTGCGGGAGGTGGCTGATGAATTGGAGATGGTGGTTGCGGATGACTTGTGGCCGCTGCCGACTTATCAAGAGATGTTGTTTATTAAATAAATTGGATTTTCAAAATACCTAAATAAATAAAAGCAGCGGCTTGAGTCTTTGGATTTGAGCCGCTTTTTTTGTGGAGTTTTACGGTGTGCTTGGGTTGTGGGTGATGGGGCTGGGAGGGGTTATCGCACGCCGAAGTGCTGGGGGCTGATGGCGGTGTTTTGGTTGAGCCATTGCTCTAGGAGGGTGCGGGCTTGGGGTGCGGCTTGGATGTTGGCTTCTAGTCTTTTTTGGGGGCCTAGGTCTTTTATTTGTCCCTTTTTTACGACGAGTTGGCCGCCTTTGATGACATATTCTGGGGCTTCAAACATTTGTAGGGGGTCTGAAAGATGGTTGTGGTAGAGGGTGATGTCGGCATCGGCAGTGGGGCCGAGGTGTCCTTTGTTTTTTAGGCCTAGGATTTTTGCGGGGGCGGCGCGGGTGAGGATCGCGATTTGCTGGAGGGTATATTCGCGGGAGAGGGATTGCAATGTGGTTTGTGCGATGGCTTTGGGGTTGGCGGATTGGATGTGTTGATCGCGTAGGTTTTTGTTCATCAGTTGGGCGATGATTGTGGGATAATTGAGGAAGGATCCGCCGTTGGGATGGTCGGTGGTTAGCGCGATTTGCCAAGGGTTTTGGATCATGAGGAGTAGCTCTAGGCCTGTGGCCCATTGAATGGTGTTTGCGTAGGATTTGCTGGTGTAGTTTAGTGGGGTCATGGCGCAGGTGCATGCTGGGTGATGTGTGTGGGTGTGATAGGTGTTGTTTGTGATTTGCCAAAGCATGTGCGCTAGGGGGGTATCGTGGGTGATGGCCATGGCTGGTCCGAAGGATATTTGGCCGATGTCTGCGGTGATGTTGGGGTTTTGATTGATGGCGTTTGCGATTTGTTCAGCTGCTGATCGGTAGTTGCCGGCGGGAGATTGGCTGTACGCGTGGAATTGTAGGTGGGCTAGGTGTGCCTCTAAGCCTTGGAGTGCGTGGATTGTTTTTTGTGTGACGGCGGCATTGCCTGGGAGGCCGATGCTGTTGGGGTGGATGTGTGGTGGGTGGGGGAGTTTGATTTGGGTGGCGATTTGTGCCCAGGCGGTGATGATTTTTCGGGTGGTGAGATTGGAATGTGGGTTGGTTTGATCGATATCCCAGAGCTGTTTTGGGGAGGGGGATGTGTGAGGCGGAAGGGGGTTGAGGAGTTTGATGCTGTAGGCTGCGGTGCGGTGGATGATGTGTTGAGCTAGGGCTGCGGCTTGGTGCATTTGGTTTTTTGCAAGCAGAGAAAGAATAGTTGGGTGATCCGCTAAAAGAAGGAGATAGCCGACGTCGATGTTGGGGATGTCTTGGAGTTGGAGGTTGGCAGCTAAAACATCTAGCGGGGCGATGGCGGCGTCGATGACGGTGGTGTAGCCTAGGGCGGCGTAGCGATAGCCGGTGGCAAAGGTGTGTGGGATGAGTTTTGCATCGTCGGGGTGGGCGGTGTTGGGGGGATTGTTTGGTGTGTGAGGGGTGGTTGTGTTTTGGATGGCTCGGGCGTGATTGAGTGGGGGGGAGGTGATGTGGGCGTGCATGTCGATGGCGCCTGGCATGGCGATGAGGTTTTGGGCGTTGATGATTTTGGGTGTTGTGTTTTTTGAAAATGTTTCGACTATTTTTCCGTTTTGGATGTTAATGTTTCGGGGACTGATTTGGTGATGGTTGGTGGGGTCGCAGACGAGGGCGCCACGGATTTGAAGGGTTTGATTTTTCATAAAATTAGCCTTGGGTGAGGTCTGCGAGGAATTGGGTGACGGGGTCTTGGTGTGTTTTTTTGTCGGCTATATTGTATAGCCTTAGGGCTTGTCCATCGGGGCTTAAGACGTGGGCGCGGGTGTTGAGTTGTATGGCGTCTTGGTAGATTTGGATATCCGCGTGGGGGTCGTGGCGGAGACCGAAGCAGATGCGTTTGGTGTGGGGAGATTTAGGGTGTGGCTGGGGCTGGGAGAGGTGGGTGAAGTGGATTTCTAAATCGTAGCTGGCGTGCTGCTGGGGGGATAGGTTGAAGGGGTGATGGTTTTGTGAGGAGGTGGGCTGAAACCCGATGGCGTTGTGTGGCGCGGTGAGACCGGTTTGCCAGAGGATGACTTGCTTGGCGCCTAGGGCATTGAGGCTGTGGGGCTGAGGGAGTGTGATGATGGCGATATGGGGAGGCAGTTGTTGGAGTGCTAGGAGGTGTAGCTTTTTTTGTAGGGAGTGGCTGGTGTCTGGGGGGATGATGATGAGGGTGGGGCTGGGGAAGGATGAGGGGGAAGCTTTGAGTTTTGCGATGATGCTAGGGAGGGGTTGGGGTTGGAGCTGTTTCGCATTTTTGCGGATCCATTGGGCGAGGGGCTGAGTGTTTTGGGGCTGGGTATCGATGATCAGCGCTGCATTTTTGACGGCGCTGAGCGAGGCAGTTGTTTGGTAGGGTAGCTTTGGATTGGTGTCTGTTTTTTGATCAATATAGAGGTGGCAGTGATACGCGTGGGCGTGCTTGAGGATTTGTTTGGTGGCTTGAATGGGCGTGTTTTTAAGACTTTGCCAGGCTATTTTTTTTGCAGAGCGCATGAGCTGGAGGACAGCGGTAAGTGCTTGGGGGCGGGAGGCGGGGGCTTGATTGATGTTAAATTTATGTGAATTGGCTGTGAATATTTGATTTTCTTTGGGGCTTATTCCGAGGGTTTCCAGATCTTTTACCCAGTGATTTTCCGTTGTTTTGGTCATGGTGTTAGTTTAAACGCTGGAAGGGGAAGCCCCAAATGAAAAAAATGAATTTTTTTATGGCGCCCGATATGAACATCGATCATCTTTAGGGGTCGCTGTATATATTGGGGGTTTGGTAGAGTGCTCATTTGATTATTGATATCTAATAATCCTCTTTGATAGCATTATTAGAGCCTATTTATAGGGCTTAAATGCGCATTGTGCCTTTTTGCTGGCTTGTCTTAGGCTCCTTTTTTGACATGGCATATTGGATTTATCCGGACGCTATTTATACCGTTATGGGACGTGTTACTTGCATGGTGTTGAGAAAATTGTCATTTTTATTCAACCTATTTGATGCATCGGAACGATGAATAGGACTGGCTGTCACAAGGTTTTCCAGAGCAGCCAACGGCAAAGGATGTGGGAGATACTGTAGTTTTCCCCCGCGCTTGACTGTCTGTTGGCGAAAGGGAAAATGGTGTAGTCTTGGGAAGGGCGGCAACTTGACGCGCATTGTGGTTTATCAAATGCGTCAAGGTAAGGAAAGATTAATGTGTTGCATTCAGAATATTTCTGAATGGGTGCACATATCGGCAAAAAAGTTTCGTCAATTCATTGGTAATTCAAATCAATGAGACGCATCTGTATTTTATGTCGGATCTTTTTTATTGTGAATTAAGACGGGCGACATTTTTTTTGATCGTTGCTTGATTTAAGATTTTATATTGGGCTTATGGATGTATTGTTATCCTAAGCGACGTGTTAGGCTGTGTGGGTCTGGCACTTAATGATTAAGAAGTTGATTTGTATTTTTGATTCGTTTGAACTTTTCAACGAGGATCAACTTCACCCGAAATTCAGGTTCCTTCTTATAGTAGGAGATATTCCATGGAACTTAACAAGACAATGTTGGCATTAGGCGGAAGCCTTGCGTTGGGCCTAAGCGGTTCAGTTCAAGCTGACACAACGATTGAATCACTTCAGGCTCAGATCACCGAGCTTCGCGCTGCTCAAAATGCTACGGATCTAGCGGTTGCTCATGCAGAAGCTAATAATGCGTTGATCGCATCTGCTCTTGCAGACGATGCTCGCACAAGCCACTTGGCAGCAATGGGTGCTGACAAAGCTTTGAGCGTTGGTGGTCAGATTCAAATGCGTTATATCTGGAACAGCCGTGAGGTTGGTACTGGCGCGGCGGATCAGCCTGATGAAATTGGTTTCCAGGTTCGTCGTGCTAAGGTAAAACTTAAAGGCGAGAAAAACGGTATTCGTTATAAGCTTGTTTTTGCTGCTAGCCGTAACACTGGTTCAATCAAACTCGAAGAAATTGCTGCTAGTTACGATCTAACAGACACACTCTCAGTTAACGTTGGGCGCGATAAGCTTCCGTTTAGTTTGGAAGAAAAAACGAGCTCAAAGAACCAGATGGCTGTTGAGCGTTCACGCGTTAATGCACTGTTTAGTGTAGGTCGTGGCGAAGGTATTGTGCTTTCTTACAAGAAAGATAACTTGCATGGCGCTTTTGCTATCAGCGATGGTGCTAACTCAGGTGAAGGTGCTGCTCAGGATTTCCAGAACAACACAAGTGATGTCGCTTTGACTGCACGTGTTGAGTATAAATTCCAAGGCACATGGGCTCAGGGTAAAGATCAGTCTGCTTGGACTGATAACAACCAAGGCGCTAGCTTGATCGTTGGTGGTGCGGTTCATTATCAGAACACGAAAACACCGAGCACTTCGCCAATCCTTAACGACGGCCAATCCTTTTCTTACACCGTGGACGCGGCTTACGAAAATAACGGTTTGAGCCTCACCGGTGCTTTCTTTGGTCAAGTAATTAGTGACCGAACATCTGGTAATGCTGATTTAAACCATTACGGTGCGACCGGCCAAGTGGCATGGTTCTTTGTGCCTAACCAGAAGCAACTTTTTGTTCGCGTTGCATCTTATGATGTAGAAGGTTCTGGTAACAACACAATCTGGACTGCGGGTGTTAATCTTTATCAACACAAGCACAACGCCAAGTTAACCGCTGATGTGGTTTGGGCCACAAATCAGGTTATGAGCTATGCAGGCACAGGGCTTGTCGGTTCTGGTGGTGTTAGCTCGGGTCACGGTTTGTTGACCGATGCTGCTGGCAAAGAAGATCAGACTGCGGTACGCGTTCAGTACCAACTTCTTTTCTAGAGGCTATTTAGCTTAAGAAAATAAAAATGATGCGCCCCGATTTTTAATTAAGTCGGGGCGTTTTTTTTGGCTTGAACGGGAGATAGAGGCGCGCGGCTGCGATTTAGGCATAAAAATAGATGTATTCCCGTTAATCTCATGGGCGTGATGTGTTATACTGTTGTTTTGGACCTTTTTTTAACTTTTCTGTTTTTATCTTTATCTTTATTTTTGGAGTTTTACATGGCACAATCTACGAATCGGCGTGATTTTTTGAAGCATTCGGGCGTGGCGGTGGTAGGGGCTGGGGCGGTGTTGGCTGGGGGAGGCGCTGCGATGGGGCACCATCACAGCACGGGGGTAACGGCTTTGGCGTCTGGTGTGGCGGGTGCCCAAGGCGGTGGGGGCTCGGTGGGGGCTCGGTGGGTGCGAAAATTTATCTTTCAGCCAAGTGGGGGGTGGGTCG
>CAZSSX010000125.1:0-7717 GCA_964609545.1 uncultured Phycisphaeraceae bacterium
TATAGTGCCTAAATTAAATCGTGCGAAATTGGATGGATTATTAGAGGTGCCCTTTGGTTATGAAAGTGTTTGGGATTGTGTTGTGCTATTTGATATTGGGGGTGAGTCTGTTGGGTGTTGGAGGCTGCGGTTTACGGTTAGAGGATCCGAGTTTGTCGGTACGGTTGCCGTTGTTTATGCGGGAGGGAAATGTGGAGGTTGAGCATGAAGTTGGCCATGGAGTTAATTGGGTGAATTTTGTTGAAGAGGATGGGGTGGGCGAGTGGCAGATTGATGGGGATGTGATTTGTCAGAAAATTTTGTCTGGTTCAAAATAATGGATTGATCGCGTGTGATTTCTTTGACGATTGTTTAGTTAGGTGTCGGGTGGTGTTGCGGATTTGGGGAGATTGGCTTTGGCTTTTGCATTGATGGGAATTTGTTGTTGATAGGTCTTGTGTTTTGTGAATAATTAGAGAGAATACTAGAGGGCTGGGCTGGGATTTGTTTTTCTAGATGATTGATATTTAAAATTTAAGACTACAAAGGATAAAAAAGATGAGACAATGTCATGAAGTTGATTACGAAATTGTAGGGGATGATATTCAGATGGTTTTAGTGGAGCTTGATCCGGGTGAGGTTGTTATTGCTGAGGCGGGGGCGATGAATTATATGGAGGAGGGGATTAATTTTGAAGCGAAGATGGGTGATGGTTCTGATCCTAATCAGGGATTTATGGGTAAGCTTTTTTCTGCGGGTAAGCGTATGATTACGGGCGAGTCACTTTTTATGACGCATTTTACAAATCATGGTGGGGGCAAGAGTCAGGTTGCTTTTGCGGCGCCTTATCCGGGTAAAATTGTGGCGCTGGATTTGGCGGAGCTGGGGGGGAAAATTACTTGCCAAAAAGATGCATTTTTATGTGCGGCGATGGGGACAAAAATTGGGGTTGAATTTAGCAGGAAATTGGGGCGTGGTTTTTTTGGTGGTGAGGGTTTTATTTTACAAAAATTAGAAGGTGATGGGATGGCTTTTATTCATGCTGGGGGGACGATCATTGAGCGTGAGCTTTGTGATGAAACGCTGCGGGTGGATACGGGTTGTTTGGTTGCTTTTGAGCCTGGGGTTACGTATGACATTGAACGGTCGGGGAGTTTGAAGAGTATGATGTTTGGTGGTGAGGGTATGTTTTTGGCTACGCTTAGCGGTCGGGGTAAGGTTTGGTTACAAAGCATGCCGTTTAGCCGATTGGCTGGCCGGATTTTAGCTAATGCTCCTCAGCGTGGTGGCGGAGGCCGAGGGGAAGGCGGTTTACTGGGGACCTTTTTAGGTGGTGATGGGGATTGATTTGTGGTGTGGTCAAATTGGGGTTTTATTTTTGTGGGTTGGGATGTACGCGGCAGACATCTCCGACGTAGTGGATGAGTAGGGAATTGGTGACGCCGGGGTTGCCGATGGGTTCCCCGGCGACGATGACGATGCTGTCGCCTTGTGCGGCCCATTTTTTTGCGCAGATGATGGGGTCGATAATGCTTACGAAGTTATCGATGCTGCTGGGTTGTGGGAGGAGGACGGGGTGGACTGCAAATAGGATGCTCATTTTTCTGAGCATTGCGGGTTCTGAGCTTGCTGCGATGATTGGGATTTGTGGTCTGTATTGGGAGAGGAATCTTGCGCCGCCGCCTTGTTGTGACCAGATGACGATGAGTTTTGCGTTGAGGTCTTTGACGATGGTATCGACGCCATGGGCCAGGGCTGCGGTTCTGTATTTATCTTGTTGGAATGCTTTGGGTGCGTGTGGGTAGTGTCTGGGGTCGATTTGTATATTTTCTTCTGCTATTTTTGCGACGCGTGCCATGCTGTGTACGGTTTGGATGGGGTATTTACCGACTGCGGTTTCGCCTGAGAGCATGACGGCATCTGCGCCGTCGAAGATTGCGTTGGCGACATCGGAGACTTCGGCTCTGGTTGGTGTGGGTGCGGAGATCATACTTTCTAGCATTTGTGTGGCTACCGCTACGGGCCTGCCGTAGTCGTGGCATATTTTGATAATTTTTTTCTGCAATACGGGGACTTGGGCTAGATCCATTTCTACGCCGAGGTCTCCTCTTGCGACCATGATGGCGTAGCTTTCTTTGACGATGGCATCAAGTTCTCTGATGGCTTGTGGTAGTTCGATTTTTGAGACGACGGGAATAGGTGATATTGATTCTTTGTTTTCGTCGAGATATTCTTTGAGTAGTCTGACGTCGTTTGCATTTTTCACGAAGCTTAAAGCGAGGAAATCTATTTTTTGTTTGATGGCCCAGTTTACACATTGCCAATCATAGGGTGTGAGTGATGGCATGGTGAGATTAGAGTCTGGCATGTTTAGGCCTTTGGCTGTTGATACGGTGCCGGCCATGGTTACGTTTGCGTGAAGCTGTATGTTTTGTCCCTCGTTGGTTTTGTCTGTGACGAGTAGCCTGACGTTTCCATCGTTGATGAGTAATCTGTTTCCAATTTGGACATCGTCTAATATTTCGGGAGAATTGGTAGAGAAGATAATGGGTTGATTTTTTGAGTTGGTGGTTGCTTGTATTTGTTTTTGTTGGATGATGACGGATTGTCCGATTTGGAGTTGTATGCCTTGCTCTTGTACTTTTCCTAGCCTGATTTTTGGGCCGCAGATGTCTCCTAGGGCGGCGACGTGTATGCCTGTTTTTTTTGCGGCTTGTCTGACGATTTTGAGGGAATGTTCGAAGGACTGGAATGTGCCGTGGGAGAAATTGATTCTGAACACGCGTACGCCTTCGTCGATGAGTCTTGCGACGATATCGACGGTGTTTGTTGCGGGGCCTAGTGTTGCGAAAATTTTTGTTTTTAATGTATTGGAGGGATTATTCATGGTTTTTGGGGTATCCGTATGGTGCGGTTTTGTCTTTATTTAAATATAGTATACTTCACTATCAAACCCTTCGGCAGAATAACCCGATAATGCCATATGTGATTTGATAAAAATTGATAAAGAATAGGTTGCCCGATAAAATGGCCAAGCAGATAGACTTAGATTTTCGATGTATCAGTATCGATGTGGAGGAATATTTTCAGATCGAGACGGTGTATGATGTTATTGGACCTGATCGTTGGGATGAGTGGCCAAGCCGCGTTGTGGAGCAGGTTGATGTGCTGCTTGAGTTATTCGATGGGTATGGGCAGAAGGGTACTTTTTTTATTTTGGGGAGTGTTGCTCAGAAGCATGGCGGGATGGTTCGTCGCATTTCAGATGCTGGGCATGAGATTGCTAGCCATGGGACGATGCATGATCGTTTGCATCGTTTGGGACGGCGTGGTTTTATGGAGGATCTTTTGCGTAGTAAGCAGATTTTGGAGGATCTTTGCGGGGAAGAGGTGGTGGGATATCGGGCGCCTACGTTTAGTATTATGAGAGAGACGGCTTGGGCGATTGATGTGTTGTGTGAGTGTGGTTTTCGGTATGATTCTTCTATTTTTCCTGTGGTGCATAATCGTTATGGTGTGCCATCTGCACCGGCGGATCCTTATTTTGTTGTGGGCGAATGCGGTGGTGAGTTATTGGAAGTTCCGCCTTTGACGTGGCGTGTGGGTAAGCGTAAGTTGGCTGTTGCTGGTGGTGGTTATTTTCGTATGTTGCCGTTGTGGTTGATGAAATTGGGATTAAAGCAGGCATCGAAAGAGGGCAGGCCTGGGGTTTTGTATTTTCATCCATGGGAGTTTGATGCGGATATTCCGAGGATGCCGTTGGGTTTTTTGAGTCGTTTGCGTACGTATATGGGCTTGAGTCGATCGGTAGGTAAGCTTGATCAGATTGCTGGAAGTGGTGGTGTGTGGTGTCCGATTCGGAATCGCTTAGAGGGGCTGATGGCGGGCGCTGATGGCCGTGAGCGTTTTGTGCTTTGCGAGGCTGATTGATGTTCGTTTTTTACGGATCGGTCTATTGCATTGGGCGTTTTGATTTAAAAATTTAAGAAATGTTAGGCATTGTTTTTTAAGGGTTTAAAACGAGGGGTTTGTTTTAAATAAAATTATTTTGCGCACAATCCGCCTTGATTTGCTAGAGGTTAGAAGCATGAGTCACATGCGAAATTATCTTAGCAGATCAAGGAGCTTTCATTGCGACAGGTTCAATCATCAGACTCGACTATTTCATTATCCACGATTGATCATTTTATTGATTCTCATCTTTCTAATGATTATCCACGTTACGAAAAATATTGGCAGTACTACCGTAATGATTTGGAGGAGTTAGCCAAGGGCGGTGGTCAAAAACGGGGGCTCCCTAAGCGCTATCGGCGTAAGGGGTATGATCAGCCAGAGAAGGAGATTGTCATTGAGAATGATATTGCTTGGCGTATTCACACGCTGGGTGATTTTATGTTTGGCAAGCCTGTGGTGATTCAGAGTCAGGCTAAGGATCCTTCTAAGCGGACTGCGATCAATGATCTTTTGAATCGTGTTTTTGAAGCCAATGGCGGGATTAGTTTTTTTCAGAATTTAAGCTTGCTGGGTAGTGTTTACGGGTTTGTTGATATTTTGCTTCGAGTCAATGAAGATGTGGCAATGTCTTTAGGTGGTGATGTTGCGATTGAGGATTTGGTCCGCTTGGATTTGGTGGAGGCTCCTCGTGTGATTGCGATGTTATCGCCTAGTGATTATCGAAAAATTGAAGCTTATGTTATCCATTACAAAGCCTATCGCAATGAGGTTTCGGGGCATGATTTTGTGGGGCAGATAAAAAATAGGATTTTAGGCAAGCGCGGGGCTGGTAAGGTTCAGCGTTATGATTGTGTGACTTCTATTTATACTGATTCAGAAATTACAGAATTTGATTGCCGTCCTTTGAAACCGGGAGCTGGTGATAGTCGGCTTAATCGGTTGGGTCGTATTCCTGTGGTTCATATTCAGAACTTACCTCAGCCGTTTCATTACGGTGGGTTGAGTGAGGTGGAGCCCTTGATTCCGCTTCAGGATGAGCTGAATGTGAGATTGTCTGACCGGGCTAATCGGGTGACGTTTCAATCTTTTAAGATGTATTTGGGTAAGGGTATTGATGGTTTTTCTAGCCGAAAGGTGGGGCCTGGTCAGATGTGGGAGACTGATAATCCAGATGCTGAAATTATCGAATTTGGAGGGGATCAGGCTTGTCCGAGTGAGGATAAACATATTGAGGAAATTCGTCAGGCGATGGATAAGGCTTCGGCGGTAACGGGTGTTGCTGCGGGTGTTTTACGGGGGCGGGTGGGGTCGTTGAGTAGCGAGAATGCATTACGTGTGACAATGCTTGGATTGCTTGCTAAGACCGAGCGCAAGCGGGTGACTTATGGTCAGGGGATTACTTGTCTTTGTGAATTGATCTTGCACGCTGCGGATGTTTATGGTGTTTTGAGTACTACGGTAGAGGAGCGTCGGGTGCGGTTAGATTGGCCAAGCCCGCTGCCTGAAAATGATGAGCAGAGGCTTTTGGAAGCTAAGCAGAAGCTTGAGATCGGGGTGTCTTCGGAACAGGTTTTACGTGAGATGGGGTATTGGCATACGCCTCCGGGCGAGGATGATTCGTCGAATGAATCATTTTGAGATGAAGTGATATCGCGGTCATGCGATGAATATTTGGGATTACTATTTTTATTTGAAAGGCAATAGATGGAAGCTATATCTAGCGAGGACGAGCAGCATATGGAGCGGCATATTGAGCAGGATAATTTGCAGCAGATGTCGGCGGATTTGGCTGATGCTCAAGAGAAGATTAAATCTTTAGAGATGCGTCAGGCGATTGATCAGCAGTTGACCGAGCAAGAGACAATTGATCTTGAGGTCTCACGATTGCTTACGGAATGTGCGGTGAATTTGATGGAGGAGCCTGATATTAAGGAGGCGGTATCTACGCTGAAAAGAAAGAAGCCTTATTTGTTTCGAGGTGTTGGGTTTGCATTGGGGGGAGCGATGGGTCGGCATCAGCCGGCGCATCGTCATGATCAGATTAAGGCGTCTGCGGATAAAGCTAAGCAGACAGGTAATCGGCGTGATCTTTTGAGTTATTTACGGTCTAAGCGTTAGGTCAACATTTGTAAAAAAATATTTTTGAAATTAACGAACGGGACTCACCCCATTCTCTTTATGAAAGGATTGACTCGATGTCATTCACAGGAAAAGCAACTTATAGTGCAGGGGCAACTTTGCCAGAAATCGCGGAAGATGTTTCAGATATCGTGAGCATCATTAGCCCTTATGAGACGCCGCTGCTGGATTATCTAGGGGACTCACAGCGGTTTGCCACGAGTACGGTTCATGAATGGTTAGAGGATGAGTTATTGCCTAACCATGATAATATTCCTAGTGCTCAGACGATTGGAGCTTCGACGATTGGCGTGGATAACGTCGACCGATTTCGAGCGGGAGATTTGGTTCAGGTCGATCAATCTAAAGAGGTGATGATTGTGTCAAGTGTGACCGGCTCGGCGATTGTTGTGACGCGTGGTTATGGGGGGACGACGGCGGCAGCGATTACGGCGAATTCAAAAATTAATATTTTGGGTAATGCTGCACTGGAAGGTGATGCTAAGCCGGGGGCGCGTTTTACTAATCGTGTGCGTAAGACAAATTACACACAGATTTTTACTTCTAGCGTTGAGCTTTCTGGCTCACAGCTTGCGACGAATCAGATTGGTTTGACTGATGAATTGGATTATTTAAAATCGGAACGATTGCGGGAGCTTGTACGTGATTTAGAAAATTGCGTGATCAATGGTGTTTCTAATGCTTCGATGCCTGAAGGTAGTTCTAGTATTCGTAGGACGATGCGGGGGATTATTCCTAGTATTGCGAGTAATATTTTTGCTGGTGGTGTGGATGGTTTTCCTAGTGGCGAAGCTGGCGGGCAATTGACAGAGGAACAGGTTAATCATGCGTTGCGTATGGTTTGGGAACAGTCATCGGGCAATATCGATACGATTGTTGTGAATGGTTATCAGAAGCGACGGATCAATAGTTTTATTACTTCATCGCGTAGCTATGATTCACAGGATGTCAGCTATCGGGATATGGTGGGTTTGTATGAAAGTGATTTTGGTATCTGCCAAGTGCTTGTCAGTCGGTGGGTTCCTAGTGATACTGTTTTGCTTTTGGACCGATCGCGTTTGAATGTGTTGCCTTTGCAGGGGCGTAGTTTTCATTATAAAAATTTGGCGGCTACGGGTGATAGTCACACGGGTCAAGTGATTGGGGAATACACACTTGAGCTTCATAACGAGAACGCTCATGGTGTTATCCGAGGTTTGGCGACTTCTTAAATGTTCTCCTGGGCATGGTGCTTTTTGCACCAGAGCCTAGGGCTTGGGCTTTGCTGATGTAGCCCCTTTGCATTTTAAATGGCATCTTGCATAGCCCAAGCCCTTGGCTCTATTTTAATTTGATCACGATCTACAAACAGAAAGGCATCTAAGATGACTTATTCTACGGACAGAGATTTATTGGCTTTTGAGCCCGATTTGTTTTTGCAATTACCTTTAGCGGGTCAAGAGTTGGTGAACGATTTAGCGGGGAATATTACCGATTCGATTTTAACGTGTACGGGTTTTGATTTTGAAAATCTAGGGATTGATTCGGGGCATGTGGTTTTGGTTGATGACCAGCCGTTTGAGGTGGTTGATCGGTTGAGTGTGAGTACGTTACGGATTTCGATGATTCGTAACTCTGAAGCAGACGATGCGATTGATGTTAAGAA
>CAZSSX010000126.1:0-7685 GCA_964609545.1 uncultured Phycisphaeraceae bacterium
GTAGAAAAGCTGAAAAAAGCGATATTGGTGTTCTTGATTTCATCGCTGAAACGAGCGTTGTTGGTGTTTAATTGCGCGGCGCTGGATTACAAGGAAGGTCTCTTTTTTGCGGGGGATTGTGCGGAGATTAAGCTTTGGGAGAAGCGATTATTGCCGAGGCAAAGGGGCATTGGATACTGGAAAATATTAGGGTGCGAGGTGATGCGGTATGGCGATTATGATTACTGAGGTTTTAAAATATAGCGGCTTTGACTTACCAATGCGATGGGTTTATTTATAAACCTTCTATTGATTGTATTTTACAGCGATATTTTATTTTTATGTCTGTTTTTCTTAAAACCTGCTTGAATGCGCGTTTTGAGTGTTAGATCAATGATTTAGTTTTTGATTCGGGGGGCCAAATATAACCAAAAACCAAGTGTCAATAGCTTTATTTGACTAAAAACACTTGTTAGGGCTGTTAGTTTTGCCTATACTAAAGAATGTATGGGTTGCTCCCATTTCATGCCGCTAAAACTGGGGCTTGTTCTTTGCGGAGCATTTTAGAGGGCATTTAGTTTAACGGGATGATAAATCCTTTTTTGATATGAATAAAAATATTGCTCGATATCGTAATTTGTGTTTATTTACACGGATTAGAATGAGCCTTTTGTATGATGTGTTATTAAATTTTAGAAAGTAGTAAAAAGTATGGCGATGCCTCCTGTAAGTGAATTAAAGGGCCGTAAGCTGGGGCGCATTTTGACCAAAATGGGCAAGGTGACGCGGGATCAGGTGCATGAGGCGCTGCAGCTTCAGAAAAAACGGCACGCGCCGGTGGGTCAATTGCTTCGAGACTTGGGTTATATCGATGAGCAATCGTTGAACATTGCGTTGGCTGCTCAGCAAAATATGGAAACGGTGGATTTGGATTCTATCGAGATCGATGAGGATACGATCAAGAAGCTTCCTCCCGAGACAGCGCAGGCTTACAGCGCTATTCCTATTGATTTTGTTAAATCGGGAAATCGGCTGACGGTTGCGATTAAGAGTGCTAATAATTTCCGGGCGGTGGATGATATTAGTATGTTGCTCAATTATCGGGTGAAGGCTGTGCTGGCTGAGCCTGCTGCTTTTGATACTTATATGAACAAATATTACGGGGGAGAGACAGAGTCTTTGACTGATTTGATCGGTGAGATTTCGGATGACCCTAATTTGAATCAGATGATTGATCGGGGCCAATCTATTGATTTAGAGACTCAGCTTCAGGATGCTGATGATAATAAGGTTAAGCGGTTGGTTAATTTGGTTTTGATGCAGGCTATCAATGATAAGGCCAGTGATATCCATTTTGAGCCGTTCGATGATGAGTTTAAGATGCGTTATCGTATTGATGGGGTTTTGTATGAGATGGTTCCGCCGCCTACGCATTTGGCTTCTGCTGTGGCTAGTCGTATTAAAGTGATGGCTGATTTGGATATTGCTGAGCGGCGACTTCCGCAGGATGGCCGTATCGCGTTGACGGTTAAGGGTGAGCCTGTGGATTTGCGTGTGGCGGTTTTGCCTACGCTGTATGGCGAGTCTGTGGTGATGCGTATTTTGGACCGGTCTAATGTTTCTTTGAATTTAGAGAAAGTGGGCTTGGCAGAGGATGATTTGGAAGTTGTGCGTCAGCTGATTCGTAAGCCTAATGGGATTGTGATTGTGACGGGTCCGACGGGTAGTGGCAAGACGACGACGTTATATTCAGCGTTGAATGAGTTGAATGATGTGGGTACTAAGATTTTGACGGCTGAGGATCCGGTGGAGTATGACATTGAGGGGTTGGTTCAGATTCAGGTTCGGCCTGAAGTTGGCTTGACCTTTGCGGCAGCGTTGCGTAGTTTTTTGCGTCAAGACCCCGATATTGTTTTGATCGGTGAGACGCGTGACTTGGAGACTGCTAAGATTGCTGTTCAGGCTTCTTTGACGGGTCACTTGGTTTTCACCACGCTGCACACCAATGATGCGCCTAGCTCTATTGCTCGTTTGCTTGATCTGGGTTTGGAATCTTTTTTGATTACCGCTACGCTTGAGGGGATTATTGCTCAGCGTTTGGTGCGTACGATTTGCAAGAAATGCCGAGAGGAATTTTATCCTTCGGAGGAGCAGTTGATGGAGTTGCAGTTAACTCCCGAGGATGTTGAGGGGCGTCAGCTTTATCGTGGTGGCGGTTGTGAGTATTGCAATCACACGGGTTATAAGGGCCGTACTGCGTTGTTTGAGATTATGCTTTTTGACAATGATTTGCGTGAGATGGTGATGCAGAATTCTTCGTCTCAACAATTGTCTGCTGCGGCAAAGAAGCGTGGCATGCGTACGTTGCGCCAGAGTGGTTTGATGGCGATGTTTGATGGGATGACGACGCTGGACGAGGTTGTTCGCGAGACGGCATTTGATTCTTGATTTGAGCTTGGGCGGTGCGGTGATTTATTTTTGATAAACGATATTTTACAGATTGCATGATGATTTTGATTTATGGTTATGGTGCGAATTGGGCCTTGGTTTTAGGGTTTTGATTTGCGCAAAGGAGACCGACTATGCCGACATTCCGTTATGAAGCTTTGAATAAACAGGGCAAGACCGAGAAGGGTTCTATTAGCGCTGCCAATGGCGAGGATGCGATGGCGCGCTTGCGTGCTCAGAATTTTTTCCCGACGTCTATTCGAGAAGAGAAGATTAAGAAGTCTCGTAAGAGTGCTAGCGGTGGAGCTGCTGGGACTAAGGGTAAAGGTAAGAAGAGTAAAAAGAAGAACAAAAAGAAGGGCCCTATTACGATTAATATCGGGGGTGTTTCTCAGAAGCATTTGACTGATTTTACGCGGCAGCTTTCTACGCTACAGGATGCGGGGCTTCCGATTTTACGTTCGTTGAGTATTTTGGAGCAGCAGCAGAAGCCTGGTCTGTTTAAAAACATTTTGATGAATGCGCATGATGATGTTTCGGGTGGTGCGACGTTGTCTGATGCGATGGCTGCGAATCCTAAGGCTTTTGATCGTTTGTATACGAAGATGATCGCTGCGGGTGAGGTGGGTGGTGTTTTGGATTTGATTTTACAGCGGCTGGCTGATTTTATGGAAAAAAGTGCCAAGCTTAAGCGTAAGCTTGTCGGGGCGATGATTTATCCTGTGGTGGTTATTTTTATAGCGGTGCTTTTGGTTACTGCGGTGATGTATTTTGTGATTCCCAAATTCGAGGCTACGTTTGCGGATTTTGATGTTGATTTGCCTTATCTGACGACTGTGCTGATTAAAATGAGTAAGTGGATTGCGGGGACCAGTTCTGAGGACCAGACGATTCCGGGGGCGATTCCGGTAATTTTATCTCCAATTGTATTTTTCTTGGCTTTTAAGCTGATGCGGAAGATTCCTGCGGGTCAGAAAATTCAAGATATTATTTCATTACGCTTGCCTGTCTTTGGTAATCTTATTCGCAAAACTTCTATTGCCAAATTTACCCGAACTTTGGGGACGCTTATTCATGCGGGTGTGCCGATTTTGGATGCTATTTTGATTACACGTGATACTTCTGCGAATGTGGTTTATCGTAATGCCTTAAATGCTGTGCATGATAGTGTTCGTAACGGCGAGAGTTTGGGCGAGCCGTTACGCAAAGCTAAGGTTTGCGATAGTTTGGTTGTGAATATGATTGAGGTTGGTGAAGAGACGGGTGATTTGGATGTGATGCTTAATAAGGTTGCCGACAATTATGATGATGAGGTTGATACGATTATCGCATCACTGGTGTCTTTGCTGGAGCCGATTATTATCGTGGTTTTAGGTGGGGTTGTGTTGGTGATTGTTTTGGCGTTATTTTTACCGCTTACTGCTATTTTGGAAAAGCTCTCGAAATAAAACGATTTCCAAACGGGCAAGCGCCCATCGGTGGATTAAGGATCAAGTGATGACAAAAGGCTACATAAAAAATAAAAGAACCCCTCGCGGCGGTGGCTTTACGCTGATCGAGTTATTGGTGACTATTGGTGTTATTGCGGTGCTGCTTGGTTTGTTAGTTGCTGGGGGTGCGGCGGCGATGACAGCCACAAAACGCACGAATACTAAGCATCAGCTTCGTGTGGTGCGTGATGTTTTGGGGCAATACAATGAGCGCTATGGGAGTTATCCAGGTGTTTGGGCTAGCTGGAATAACGGGGCTGATCCGGATGCTTATTTGAGCCGTAATACCTCTTTAATGACGGCGCTTTGCAGTGTTGAGGCTTTTCGTAATAAGTTAACTTCTTTGGGAGATGCCTCGTTTCGTATTGATTCTTCTGGCACCAAAGAGCAGATGACATTGTACGATGCGTTTGATGAACCGATTCGTTTTGATGCCTCTGTGAGTATTGCAGTGGCGTCTAGTCCGAATCCTCCTGGGAATAGCGCGATTAAGTTAACTGATGCGGGGGTGACGGGTCAATTTATTGGATGGAGTACGGGTGCTAATTTGGAGAGAGATTCTCGATTAATTTATACGGACACGACCACGAGCCACGGGACTTACCGGCAGAAGCGTAAGGGAATTTTGATGCCTGTGGGTGCGCCGATTTATTATGCGGTGCCTTACTGTCCGGATGCGGATGTGACTGGCGATGATATTTATAGCATAGAGGATACGAAACGATGAAGCATTCAAATCTAAATAAACGCTGGGCTCCTGGTTTTTCGTTGATTGAGCTTTTGACTGTGATTGGCATTATTGCGGGGCTTATGGCAGTGAGTACGGGGGTGATTAGCGCCTTGTCTAGTGGCAGATTATCGGCTGCAAAAAACACGCTGACGGTGGGTATTGATGCTGCTCGTCGTTTGGCGATACGGGAGCAAAGGAGCACTGTGCTTTTGTTGATGAAAGATAGCCAATCGGGTCAGACTTATTATAAAACACTGATTGAAACCGATGTCTTTTTACGTGCTGCGATTGCTTTGCCTGCTAATACCGATGTCTACTTACCCCGTTTTATTGAAGCGCAAGGCTTTGATGATGAGATGCTGGGAGCCAACATTTCATTACGTGGGCTGACCTTTGGTGGCAATGGATATTCTTACTGGCAAGAGGCGGATGACTTTTATGATGATGAAGTGACTTATACAACAAGCGGTAGCGCTACCCCCCCTGCTGTGCATTTTGCGATCCGTTTTAATGCAGATGGCAGTTTGTTTCGCAGAGATCGGCGTGGAAATAGTTACGGCGTCTTTTTGACTGACGGGAATCCGCGTTATCCGGCGAGTGGTTTCAATTCGGCTGCGGACAAGAAGCGAACCGTTTTGTTTCAAACTTCTTTGCAATACATTTTGTATAACGAACGGAAGGCGGAAAATCATTATGACGGTGATTTCGAGAAGGATCATACTTATGCAGCGGATCGCGAAAAAGACTTTGGAAAATGGGTTTCAGAAACGACACAGATTGATATTAAACGATTGATGGTGAGTGGTCGTAGTGGGAAAGCGATCAGTGTTGAAGTCAGTACCTCTAATTAAATCCTGATAAATATTGTAGTAAGGTTTGGATACATATGATGAAAAATAGAATGCAAAACAGAATGGGTCGATATCATGCTGGCTTTGGCTTTAGTTTGATTGAGGTACTCATTGCCGCGGCAATGTTTTCTATTGGGATGGTGGGTATTATGTCTTTGTTTCCTGCGGCATTGATTGAAAGTCAGAATGCTAAAAATAATGCGATAGCTGCCACGGTGGGACAAAATGCGTTGGAATATTTGAAGCTACGAGGCTTTAGGCCTAACCCCCATATGGATGGTCGTTTTTCTGTTTATATTCCGGGAGCGGATAGGAACGAGAATAAATGGTTTTCGACCTCTGGCACGGGTGCGGCCTCTGCGTTTAGTGCGATGGCATTTCCGGACGAGGCGCCTACTTTTCAAACGGTGAATCGTTTTGCCTCTGCTGGGGATACGTATTTGATTAAGCCTTGCTTGTTGAACCTTGGCGAGATGCTTTATTGGCCTACGGGCCCTACGATTAATGTGTTAAGTCCACCGGCGTCGATGCACCGTGCGAATTTTGATAAGGCAAGTATTGCGCGGAATGTTCCTCGGGCTATTAGTGTGAGTCATGAATTGGTTGATGGTTATCAGTCGCCATCGGTGTGCTGGACCTTTGGTTATTATCGTAAGAATCGTAATTCGCCGACTCAGATTTATGTGTTTGTTTATGATACGGTGGGTATGGAGTTGACGGTGGATTCGGGTGTTCAAGACACGCCTGGGGGTAATCTGTTTGACGCCAAGAAATTAGATGGCTTAAAAAATCTGGTGATTCGATCGGGTGATTTTCCGGTATTTACACTTGCGAATGATTTATCGCTTAAGGAGGCAAGTGGGGCGAATAACATGGAGCGATTATTGAAAAAAGGGCAGGTTTTGTTGCATCCGGATACGGGGACGATTTTAAATATTCGCGCGAATTGGAATCCCGAGATTACCAATGACGATGAACAATTCCGCCAGTTGTTAGATAAAAAAGATTACGAAAAACTGACACGATTTTTGGTTACGGGGCAGGCACCTGTGCTTATCGGTTTTCCGGTACCGGCTGGGAATGCGATTGGCATTAAGCCGTTGGGTATTTTCGTTGGCACCTTAGAGGAATAATTGATCATGAGATATGTAATGACATATAAGCAGCGGGGGATGTCTTTGGTGGAAGTGTTGGTCGCTATTGGTATTGCGTCCTTGATCGCGATGCTCATTGCCGTCACTTTCGTTCAAGCGCAGGACACTGTTAGCACGGGTATGGCTACGGCTGAGGTTTTTGAGAAGGCGCGTATTATTGAAGACTCGATCCGTAATGATTTAAAAAAGTTTTCAAACGATGGTGTGCTGATGATCCGCACGCTAACGCTTGTGAATCCTCAGACCGGCCTGCATTTTGAAGCTGATCAGCTTTTGTTTTTTACACAAGATGAATATCAATCCTCTCGTTTTGCCGCGCCCAATGTTTTGGCTGCTGGGCAAAATGCTTGTATCTGGTATGGGCATACGATTCAGAAATCGGGGTTGCTTATTGAGGCGGGGAGCCAAGACGATACCGGTAATGCTGATGCCCCGGCAGAATATGAGCAGACGATGAATTTGGGTAGGCATGTGACTATTTTTTCCCGCTCGGCGGTTGCAGCTTCTGGGGCTGATGATTTAGGCACGCTTTTGCTTTGGGGCGATCTGCTTACTGATGCCAAGCAAAATAAGCAATGGAGCCTAGTTCATATGGATATGGATGCGCTGAGAAAAGCCATTATTGCCCAAGCGAGTATCGAACTCATAGACGATGATGGTGATGCCGCGACCCCCATGATTCCTCGCTTTAAACAAATCCCTGGTTTTATGTTGAGTCTGATGAATCGCAGGCACGCGCGCAAAGGCTTTGATAGCAGCGCGGGTGATTTAGAAAATCAAAAATCATTGATGGAAAATTTATTAGTGAGCGGTTGCAGTCGTTTTCGGGTTGAATTTTGGAATGATTCAAATCCCGATGCGCCTTATTGGCAACGACCTACCACTACCCCCGATGCACTGGGGAGCGCGGGTGATATTTTTGACATGATGGCTGGTTTGGGGACTTATTCTCACAACATGACGTTTACTTCCGCTTACGGCAACCGGCACGATGCCAATCGGGTGCCGATGCCTAAGGCACTACGTATCACGC
>CAZSSX010000127.1:0-7659 GCA_964609545.1 uncultured Phycisphaeraceae bacterium
GTTGGCGGCGACGCATGTGTGGCCTTGGGGCCAGGGGACTAAGCCTATGATGCCGAGTTTTGAGGAGCAGTATGGCTTGAAGGGGGCGATGATTACAGCAGTGGATTTGCTTGCGGGTTTATCCAAATTCATCGGCTGGGATCGCTTGGAAGTTCCGGGGCAGACGAGTTACCATGATAATGATTACGAGGCTGCGGGTGCTTATGCGATTCGTGCGATTGATGATTATGATGTTGTTTGTGTGCATATTGAGGCGCCCGATGAGGCATCTCATAGTGAGGATGCATTGGTTAAGGTCGCTGCGATTGAGGCGATCGATCGGCATGTGGTGGGGCCGATTTTAGAGACGTTGGAGGCGAAGTATGCGGGTGATTATCGTGTGCTATATTTGCCAGATCATTATACTTGTGTGGAAACGCGTAAGCATGATCCGACGCCTGTGCCGTTTACGATGTTTGGCGATCGTATCGGTTCTGCGGTGGAGCGAAACATGACCGAAGCGGAGGCTAATGCATCTGATTTGCATATTGAGTTTGGTCACGAGTTGATGGAATATTTTTTGTTTAGCGGGCTTACGAAATAGCTTTTTAAAGGGATATTTTCGATGAGGGTTGGTTGATGGAAAAAACGTGATTAAAAAAAGCCCGCTAAGTATTGAAGCGGGCTTTTTTGTGTTTTGCGTTTGGTCTTTTGTTTTATGCTTCTTCTTCAGCGACTGCGTCTGCATCGGCATCAGAGACAGCTCTTTTGCTGAGCTTGACCGCGACAACGGAGACGTTTGATCCGAGTGTGGGGACGACGCCTTGCGGGAAGGTCAGATCTGAGATGCTATAGTGTGATTCGGCTTGTAGATCGCTGATATCGAATGTCATGAAATCTGGAATATTCGAAGCTAAACAGGTGATTTCCAAAGATTCCATGGGATGGTCTACGTAGGTGTTGGGTGTTTTTAGGCCAATGGGTTCGCCCGAGAATTTGATGTCTACGCTGACGGTGATTTGCTCGTTGGGGTCTACGCGTTCGAGGTCAACGTGGATAATATTTGAGCCCATGTGGTCCCATTGTACTGATTTGACGATGACGGGTTGGGGGGTTCCGTCGCACTCTAGGTTGAGCAGGTGTGCGTGTGAGTGTAGTGTTTTTGTCATTTGCAGTGCATTTGTTTGGACGTGCAAAGGCTCTTCTTTGTGGCCGTAGATGACCATAGGGAGTTGGCCTGATTTGCGTAGGCGTCGGGTGTAGCGTGATCCTAATTGATCGCGTTTTTCAGCGAGGACGGTGGGTGTTTCTGATGCCATGGTTTTATCCTTTTCTGTTTTACCATTTTGTTATTATAAAGATTCGTCCCATTTCGGGAAGTGTTTTAATTTGCTTAGATACTGAATAAGCTTGATACTGATTTGTTGTTATGTATGTTACTGATCGCATCGCCTAGTAGTGGTGCGATGGTGAGTTCTATGAGTTTTTCTTTGATAGGGTCACATCTACCGTCGTTGTGTATGGTGTCTGTGATAATGATTTGATCAATGGGGGATTGTGCCAGTCTTTCGAAGGCTAAGCCTACGAGTACAGCATGTGAGCATGCCGCGATGATTTTTTTTGCGCCTTTGGATTTAACGAGCTTTGCCGCTTCGCACATGGTGCCCGCGGTTGAGATCATGTCGTCTACCATGATGACGGATTTGTTTTTGACATCTCCGATGACGTTGTTAGAGACGACTTGCGAGCCTGACATTCTGCGTTTGTCTACGATGGCTAGGTCTGTTTGTAGCCACGATGCGTATTTGTTGGCCGTTTTGACATTGCCGACATCTGGGCTGACGAGGCATATTTCGCCGAGGTCATTTTTGATTTTCATAAGGTATTTGGTGATGACAGGCGCTGCGTGGAGGTGGTCTACGGGGATGTCGAAGAAACCTTGGATTTGCTCTGCGTGTAGGTCCATGGCTAAGACGCGGTCTGCGCCTGCGGAGGTGATCATGTTGGCTACGAGTTTGGCGGTGATGGGTACGCGTCCTTCGTCTTTGCGATCTTGTCTGGCGTATCCAAAGTAGGGCAGGACTGCGGTGATGCGTTTGGCTGATGCTCGTTTGAGGCAGTCGATGAAGATGAGCATTTCCATGAGATTGGCGTTGACGGGGTGTCCGGTGCTTTGGACGACAAAGCAGTCTCTGCCTCGTACGTCCTCTTCTAGCTTGACGAGTAATTCGCCGTCGGGAAACATTTCAGTGGAGGCTTTGCCTTGCGGGATATCTAGATGTTTGCAGATATCTTTTGTCATTTGCCTGCTGGCTCTGCCGGCGAATATTTTGATTGTATCAGATTGGAGTTGTTTCATTTTGTGTGCTGCACTTTCGTTTCAGAGAGTGTTTAGGGGTGTTTGTCATGGCTAATTTTTAATTTTTTTTATTTGATACGTTGCGCGAGGATGTCTTGGACTTGTGCCAGCTGTTGGGGGGTGTTGACGCTGAGGATGTCTTGCGCGGGAACAGCATCGACGACGGCTACGGTGTGGCCTTGCTCTTTGAGGAGCCCGGGTACATCGGTAATATAGTATTCGCCTTGGCTATTATTATTGTTGATGTTTGCTAGTGATTGAAAGAGGTGTTTGTTGTTGAAGCAGTAGTATGAGGGGTTGACTTCTTTTGTTTTGAGTTGTTCTGGTGATGCGTCTTTTTGTTCGATGATGAACCCGAATGAGCCGTCTGCTTCTCGGATGACGCGGCCGTATCCGGTGGGATCGTCGATGGTTGCGGTCGCTAGGGTTGCCACGGCGTTTGCTTCTGTGTGTACTTGCAGGAGCTTGAGTAGTGTTGTTGCCTGGATGAGCGGGCCATCCCCAGCCAGCACAAATGTGTTTGCTTGGTCGTGGCCTTGTAAGGCCGGCTGTGCCATCATGGCTGCGTGACCGGTGCCCAGCTGCTGCTCTTGGGTGACAAATTCACAGCAAGGCTCATCGGCTAGGGCATCTTTGACCAGCTGGGCTTGGTAGCCGACGACGATGACGCATTTGTCCACGCCTGCTTGTTTACAGGCTTGGACGACCCACCAGAGCATGGGCTTGCCACAGACTTGATGAAGTACTTTGGGCAGATCGCTGCCCATGCGGGTGCCTTTGCCGGCTGCCATGATGATTGCTTTGGGATTAGAAGTCATTTTGTCATCCTGCAAAAGTAGGGGGACTTAGGTTTGGTCGTCTGGCTGTTATCGATCGCTTGAGGAAGGATAAAGTCATCGGGTGGTTTGTATAAAAATGGGTATGATGAGCCATGATGCTAAATAATAAAAAAGCTTTCCCGCCTAGATTTGAACTAGGACAGCCAGTACCAAAAACTGGTGTGCTACCGTTACACCACGGGAAAATCGCTTTTTTAGCATCCATTGGCGGCCGATAAAGGCTTTGAAGGGATGCCGGCTAGTCAAAATGCTGCTGAGGTTATTGCACGAAGCCGGGCTTGTTGTGCATTAACTGCTGTTTACGCCTTGTACGTCGTAATCGGCAGCAGGTTGACAGGAGAGGGATGATATAACAAATTTAGCTGATGTCAAGTGCCAGAGGCAGAATTGGGGAATACTTTAGCTTTGTTTTGATGCCGTTGAATCTCAAAAAGTGGTGTGCTTATGGCTGACCGTGTGGCGGGCGGGCTTGATTTGCGGGAGTAGGATGAAATCGGGGGGATGGTGGGGGCGGGATTTTTTTAATGAAACATTTGAAGGAACATTTCGGGGGACTCGGGCTGATTGGTGCGGGCCGAGAGCAGGGTTGCTTGGCAGCAGGCGAGGATGGTGCTTTGCTGCGAGGTGTTGATGTTGGCGATGGTTTGAGTAGGTGTGGTTTGGTTTTGGCTTTTTTGATGATTGAGGATGCGGGCGGTGGCGTGGCGGATGGCTTGGATGAGTAACTGGGTGTAGGTGTGTGTGGTGTTGGGGTGTTCCGAGGCTTCGATGATTTGATTTGTTTTATCGTAGATTTGGTAATTATTTTGATCAACCAAGAGGTCGGCGTTATTGGCGATGACACGGAGGGACCTTAGGGGTGAGCCCGCGGCGTCTGATGCGTTGATGGTAAAGGTTTGGCTGTTTGGTAGGTTGGCGTGCAGGGCGATGTGGCCGGTGATGGCGTATAGGTTTTCGGGGGTGTGAGAGAGGGGGCCTGTGAGTGAGGCGCAGATGGCTTGTGGAGGTGGTGCGATTTGCGCGAGTATTTGCCATGCATCGTAGAGATTGGCAAAGAGTGAGCTTTGGTTGGAGGTGGAGAGGTGGCTGATATGGATGAGTTTGGGTTTGTCTAGGGCTTGCATGGGGCTTAAGGCTGATTGCCAGCCTTGTGATTCTAAAAAAGTGGGCAGAAAGATGACGGGGAGCTGGGCGGGGGGTAGGTCGTTGATTTGTTGGGCCAGAGGTTGGGTTGTGGCAATGATGAGATTTTGCTGGGCGGCCAGTTGAAGGTGCTGAAGGGTGAGGCCTTGCGTGTGGGTTAGGAAAAGAATTTGGGCGTGGCTGTCTAAAATGAGTGTGCGAAGGTCGTCGGTGGCTTTGAGGTTTAGGCTTTGGGCTAGCTGGGGGAGAGAAGATGCCGAGGGGTTTCCGATGGCGCAGATTTGGATTTGGTCTGCGAGCTGATTTTGTATTTCTGTGACCAAGTGCTGATCTTTTTGTGTGGTCCAGACAGCTAGGTTAAGTTTGATTTGCGGATTTTGATTCATTGGACAATCATTTTAACTGATTTTTGAAAAAGTCCAATTTGCGAGAATCGGTTGTGGTTACTTATTCAGATTTACATGGCCTTGTTTTGTTGCTTGCCAAAGTTGGGCTAGCCGATATTATGGTGCCTGCGAGTTATTTTTAGAAGGAGCGCCCCTTGCGATTTGAACTAATAGATCAGGTACTAGAAAAGACCGATAACCGATTAGTGGGGATTAAGAACGTGACCAGCGGGGAAGAATATTTGGGGGATCATTTTCCTGGGTTTCCCATTATGCCCGGGGTGATGATGCTTGAAACGTTGGCTCAGGGTGGGCGTTTGTTAGTGGGAGGTCGGGATTCGGCTTGTGCGATTCCGCTGAGTATTTCCCAAGTGAAGCAGGTAAAATATGGGAGCATGGTTAAGCCTGGACAGAGCTTGCGTATTGAGGTGACGTTGAAAAAAACGGAGCAAGTGGGGGAGGGACGATGTTATGAGTTTATAGGCGTGGGCTATGTGGGGGACCAGGTGGCGGTGAAGGGGCGATTTTCTTTATCTACTATATAGCGAGGGTTGAGGGAGACAGGCCGGATAAAAACGGTTATGATAGGATTTTTAATGCGGCGATAGTGCTGTTGTTTACACCTTCAATGGAGATAATACCATGGCGATGAGCCAAGAAGAAATTTTTGAAAAAGTGCAAGAAGTGTTGGTTGATGCCTTAGGTGTGGACGACGATGAAGTTGTAGCTGATGCCAAACTAGGTGCTGACTTGGGCGCGGAATCGATTGATTATTTAGATATTTCGTTTCGGCTGGAGAAGACTTTTGACATTAAGATTGAGCAGGGTGAGATGCTGCCCGACGAGGTTCTTAGCGATGTGAATTTCGTGGTGGATGGCAAAGTGAATGATGCGGGAATTGCGGAGCTTAAAAGTCGTATGCCTCATGCGGATTTGACAGAGTTTGAATCGGGTGACCGAAGTGTTGAACAGTTTTCTGATGTTTTTACCGTTGATGCGGTGGTGAAATTTGTGGCATCGAAGCTGGTATAATCATCGGCTTGAATAAATTGATAACATGGCGCGAAGCCGCGGTTGATGCTGCGGCTTTGTTTTTTTAGGTGGGGTGTTTAAGATTTAAAGGAGTATTGTAAATGCGTTGGATTTGGATTGATCGTATTGTTGAGCTTGAAAAAAATCTGCGGTGTAAAGCGATAAAAAATATTAGTTTGTCTGAGGATGTTTTGCACGATCATTTTGAGGGATTTGAAGGCGGCAAATCGCAGCCTGTGCTGCCTAATTCCTTGGTGATTGAGGGGATGGCTCAGACGGCGGGCATTTTGGTAGGCCACGCCAATGACTTTCGGGAAAAGGTGGCGCTGGCTAAAATTGGCAAAGCGACGTTTGATGGGGTGGCTGGCCCGGGACAAACGTTGGTCTATGAAGCCACACTTGAGCGGATTGATGGCGCCGGGGCATCGACTAGCGGGGTGGTGCAGCTGATCGACAGCGCCACGGGGGAGTCTCGCGAGTTTGGGCGGATCGATTTGATGTTTAGCCATTTAGACCAAAACATGTCGGGCTTATCATTTCCGGAGCATAATTTTGTTTTTAGTGGTCAAATTATGAACTTACTTGAGCAAAGCGGATTCGATAAAGCTTAGGCTGATGATTGAGCAGGACTCTGAAATATTGAGGCGACGTGCCTAGGAGGGGTTGAATTGGCGGGATGGTTATGGGATACTATCGAGCTATGGCCACGACGCGGATAGAAAGACTTTTTAAGCTTGTCAATGTGATACAGACCAAGCAGGTGCAGAACACCGAAGATTTAATGTCGGAGCTGGGGGTGAGTCGGCGGACTTTGTTTCGGGACCTTCATATTTTGAAAGAAGCAGGGATTCCTTGTTATCATGATAAAGCGGGGGGGTATCAGATTAAGAATGAATGTTTTTTGCCAGCGATCAATTTGACGGTGCCCGAGGCTTTGGGCTTGATGATGCTGTCTAAAGCGGGATTGTCTAAGAAGAATCAGCCTTGGATGGGGCCCGGCTTATCGGCGATTAACAAGTTGGCTACGCGTATGCCCGAGGATATTCGGCAGGCGTGTCAGGATATGGTTTCTCGGGTTTCGATTGATGCCGGGCCTGTGTCTAATGTGGATGATAGCTCAAGCCATTATCGCTTGCTTCATCGCTGTGTGGATGAGGGCCGTGTGTGCCGCATTGTTTATCGTCGGCCCAAGGAGGAGCAGGGGCAGACTTATTTACTGAAGCCTTTTTTGATGCATTATGTCACGCGCAGCTGGTATGTCATCGGTAAGGCCGATCAATTTAAAGAAGCTCGGGTGTTTAAACTGGCAAGGGTGATGCAAGCAGAGCCGACGGAACAATTATTTGTTAAGCCTAAAACTTATTCAGCCAGGCAAAAATTTGGGCAAGCGTGGTCGATGATTCCCGAGGGACGTATTTATCGCGTGGAGCTTTTGTTTAGGCCTATGGTGGCTACCAATGTCGCGGAGGTGAAGTGGCATCATTCTCAGGAGCATGAGATACTCGAGGATGGCTGTTGCAGAATGCGCTTTACGGTGGATGGTATCGGGGAATTGGCATGGTGGGTCTGTGGGTATGCTAATCAGGTGAAAGTGATAAAACCAACAGCGTTAGCAGATAAAGTAAAAGAAATGTTAAGTTTTGCGAGTCATCAGTACGATTAAACAAATAGTCGTTTATTTAAAGACGTATGGGTTTGGGTTGGATTTGTGTTTTTTATATTTTTTGAAGTGCCGTTTCTGTTTGTGTATCATTATGTATCAATCGCCGCTGTCCCATGGTTGCATGGCGGTGGACACGCAGGCGGGCATGTGCTTGGTAGGAATTGACTTCCCCGTTCCTATCGAGAACTGCTCGTCTTGTAGTCCTCCCATCCACCGAGTACTTTGCAATAGTTGCTTAGGGGAGCATAAAAATGTTAG
>CAZSSX010000128.1:0-377 GCA_964609545.1 uncultured Phycisphaeraceae bacterium
TTACGCCATCTCTTTTGATCGCCCCTCAAACTAAAACACCAAGCCTTAGCCAAACCCCCAACCCCCCGGCACTCCCCCCCCAATAGGGCTCTTTCTAAATTTTCCATTAAATTTATTGAAAATATCAACTTTTTTTCAATAAAAATGTAATTAAGCCTGTGATTTCTAAAAAAATCTGATAGAATAACCCTTCATGGAAAGACATCTCAAGCCCCTGCCATGGAATAAACATGCCGTATCAGGCTACTAGACTTTCGTTTTTTTCTTAAAGTAGCCTTGTTTTTATTGTACTATCATTCTAAAAATTAAGACTTTAAAATCTATCTAACAAGGAGAAGATGATGTCTAATCATTTCACCACTGGCAAGCTTATCAGC
>CAZSSX010000128.1:387-7658 GCA_964609545.1 uncultured Phycisphaeraceae bacterium
AGGTGTCACACTCGGCGCCAACGCCGACATCTTTCTACCCAATAAACCAAAGTTTCAAGCCACAAATTTAATCGACGGAAAAGGCAACACAAACTGGGTAACTACCGCAGCAGTGCCAGATTATATCGCAACCAAAGGCGCCCCCGTACTAGTATTCGACCTAGGATCAACCCTAACATTCAATCGCCTAGGCATCGGCTCATACACCCTCACTAAGCGCCCCAATGGCAACTCCGGCACATCCTTCTCCCTTAAAGCATCAGATAACCCCACTGACTTTAGCCAGTCAGACACCCTACTCATCCAAATCACAAATACACGACAAAACCATACCGATGCAAAAAAGAAGAACATCTTCCAATCTTCGATCGGCGATGTCATCTTAACGGGGCAATATCTCCAAATGACCATCACCGACAACGGCTGGGGCGGCCCCGCACCAGGCGGCGACCGTGTAGGCCTCTCCGAAGTCATGGTTGATGACACCCCCGTTATCATAGGCGATGCAGACGGAAACCTAAAAGTAGATATCAACGACTACAAACTATTCAAAAAAAACTACGGCACAGGCACCACCCTTCTCCAAGGCGACGTAGATTTTGATGGCGATGTAGACATCGACGACTTCCTCATTATCAGAAAAGAATACCCCAAATACAACAACACAACACTAGCGGCCGCCATCCCAGAGCCCGCTTCCATCGCCGTCCTTAGCCTAGGCGCCCTTGCGATGCTAAAACGTCGTAAATAATGATAGCATCATAAATTAAATAATAACAAACCCGCCAAGCGATCAAACATCCCTTGGCGGGTTTTTTTACCCCAACCTACCTCGCCGTCATCTCCATATCTCTCAAAAAAGAGTGCGATACTTCCGCTCAATGAATTCCTCGAACAAAAAATCAAAAAAATTATGAATTAGTTGATAATTTTTCAAAAAATTATGCTAGAATGAGAATTACAGATCGAATCCCCAAAAATTCCGTCTGTACATTATTAAACGGGTTATTTCACATTGATTTCGTTTCAAATAACCCACACACCTGTACCGTATTCAAAATCATATTCTAGAATCAACTTATTTTTCAAGAGGAGAAAATTATGCTTAACCATTTCACACCAGGCAAACTTCTAACGGCTTTGACCCTAGGCGCATTAATCACCGCCGGCCCTGCCCAAGCGACCTTCATCTCACCCGTAGGTGTCACACTCGGTGCAAACGCAGACATCTTCCAACCCAATCAACCAAGATTTCAAGCCACACATCTCATTGACGGACTAGGCAATACCAACTGGGTCACCACCGCAGCAACACCAGACTATATCGCACAAAAAGGCGCACCCGTCTTAGTCTTTGACCTCGGCACAAGCTTCGACTTCAACCGAATAGCCTTCGGCATATACTCCGCACCACAATTCAACCCAAACGGCAACAGCGCGACCGAATTCTCAATCAAAGCATCTGATAACCCCACAGACTTTAGCGGATCAGACACCATGATTGCAAAAATCACTAACACCAAGGACAACCTTTTTGATGCTAAATTCAGAAATGTCCTCCAATCCGTGACCTTAGACTCCACTTTATCTGGACAATATCTGCAACTCACCATCACAGACAACGCTTTTGGAGGCCCATTCCCAGGCGGAGACCGTGTCGGATTTTCAGAAATTCGAATTGATAATGCAATCTTTACCCCAGGTGACACCGATGGCAACCAAAAAGTAGACATCAATGACTACAAAGCATTCAAAGAAAACTACGGCACAGGCACCACCCTTCTCCAAGGCGACGTAGATGGAGATGGCGATGTAGACGTCGACGACTTCCTCATCATCCGAAATGAATACCCCAAATACAACAACACAACACTAGCAGCCGCCATCCCAGAGCCCGCTTCCATCGTCGTCCTCGGCCTAGGCGCTCTTGCAATGCTAAAACGCCGTAAATAATTAACCAACATCAATTTAAATACAATCAAAACCGCCAAGCGACCAAACATCCCTTGGCGGTTTTTTTATATCAACCCAAAATGCCCACACACATATCACCGCAACATCACCAGCCCCACGCGCATCAATAAAAAATTCAACAAATCACTTCATAAAAAAGCGACTGATTGCAGCTTCCGTTCTGCAACCAGTCGCAAGGGGACAAGGAAAAACCCCGGAAGGTTCGACCCAACAACGATCGTTTCGCTGTTCTCGGTGGCGAGGCTCGGCACACAGCACTCATCGGTGGAGCCACTGGGAGCCCCGCCACCCAACACAGCGATTTCATTTCGCATCGTTAGTCCACCTCTAATAAACAATTCAATCCCCGCTCAAGCAACTGATTTGATCCATTTTTCTCATTTTCCCCCTCTAATTAACTCAAAAAAACACCACCAAATTATTCCTAACCACCATAATAACAACAAGTTAAGCACAAAATATCAACTCCCACCCTAACGCAAAAAAAACCTTGACCCCACCGCCACATCCGATTATCATAAATGGACAAGCTCAATAAGATATTCATCTTTGCTTTTTAATCACTGCGACCTTTTACCCGCAAAAAAGAAAGTCATACAATTTATGTTCAAAAAATTATTAGCCATCATCGTTCTCATCTGTCTCACCACACAAAGCTACGCCATCAACGTAGCCTACATCTCTGACGTGGCGGGCAATTGGCCCGGACAAGTGGGCAATCAAAACACCCTCGACGATGTCTTCGGATCCGGCAACTGGGATAACCTAAGCTACACCAGCCCCGCCGTCACCTCGGGCACCCTCCTCACCCCCGGCAACTACGATTTCATTTTCTTTGAAGGCAGCAAAATCGGCACCAGCTACACCGCGTTCAGCAACTATATGAATGCCAACAACACCAACCTAGAAACATGGGTAAGCCAAGGCGGCAACCTTCTACTCAACGCAGCACGCGACATCGGCGGACAACCAGCCCTAGCCCTACCCTTCGGCGGCGTACTCACCGCAGACGGCAACCTCGTAGATGCCGTCCCCGCCGACCCCTCACACCCCCTCTTCAACGGCATTGCAGACACACACTTCATCGGAAGCCCCATGGGATACTCCAGCATCCAAGGCGCCAACTACACCCCACTCCTACTCAACACCAATATCCTACCCGATGCACTACTCTCAGAAACCTTCCAAGGCCTAGGACACGTCACCGCAGCGGGACTCACCCTCCCTTGGTTTAACAACGGCACACCAAGCTGGACACCCAACACCACACCCCTCCATGCCAACATCATCTACCAAGCCGCCTTCGGAACCCCGATCCCAGAACCCATCACCCTAGCAACCACAGCCATAGCCTGCATCGCCATCGGCACCCGCCTAAAAAGACGCAACACCAAAGCCTAAATCACACAAAACTAACAAATACAAATCAAAGATAAACAACAAAAAAATCCCCCTCGGCTTATCACCAAGGGGGTTTTTTTTAGATCCGTTTTTTAGACCCGTTCAATCCGTTTAGCCCAGACCTCAAATTCAAACGCGTAAAACCATCGCCTTCGCATCCATGCCACACCAATCCCCACACCCCCTCCCCTTAGCTGCACCCCATCGAGTTCCCGCAGTTCAAACATTTATAACAAGTCCCATTGCGCACCGTGATCGTCCCACACGTATCACACGCCGGCGCATCGGCCTGCATCTCTTGCATCGCAGTAGCCAAAGTGTTCGTCTGCGTCGCCGTCCGCGTACTGGTCTGCGTAACCACTTTAATCGCCGTCTGAACCGACGTCTTTTCTTTCTGAATCAAATCATTCTGCCGCGCAACCACATGAACGCTAGGCGCCCCAGCCATCCCCTGCGTCATCGCTGGCTTCACAACCTCGTCCACACCCTGGCCACCACTACGATCAGGCGCATTAGCCTCACGATAACCCGACATAAATTCCATCCCCATCCAACGGAAAATATAATCAACCAAACTCTTAGCAAAAGGAATCTCACGATTATGCGTCATCCCCGCAGGCTCAAAACGCTGATGCGTAAACTTGTTAACCAGCGATTCAATCGGCACACCATATTGCAACGCAACACTAATCGCAGTCCCCAATGAATCCATCAAACCACCCACCGTCGAACCCTCCTTAGCCATCGTAATAAAAAGCTCACCAGGCGCCCCATCCTTATACAAACCCACCGTCAAATAACCCTCGTGACCAGCCACATTAAACTTATGCGTCAAACTATGGCGCGTATCAGGCAAGCGCTTCCGCAGCGGCCTCTCAACAATACGCTCGATAATCCGAGGCTCAGGCGCCACCGCCAAACGCACCACATCCTCGGCAACCTCCTCCCGACCCGCCTCAACATTCTCCAAATCATCATCCTCCACATCATCAGCATCAACCTTAGTATTCAAAGGCTGACTCAATTTACAACCATCCCGATAAAGCGCATTGGCCTTCAATCCCAACTCCCAACTCGTCTGATAAGCACCCTTAATCTCAGCCTCCGTCGCACTGTGAGGCATATTAATCGTCTTACTAATCGCACCACTAATAAACGGCTGAGCAGCACCCATCATACGAATATGACCCAGCGGCTCAATAAAACGCTGACCCGTAGGACCACAAGTATTAGCACAATCAAAAACAACCAAATCCGAATCCCGCAGATGAGGCGCCCCCTCCACCGTTTGCGTCCCACAAATAATCACATTGAGATATCTAGCTTCATTAACCGACAAACCCAATGCCTTGAATAAATTAAAACCAACAACAGAGGCCTCATCGGTCAAACCCAAACGAGCAATCCCCTCCTCCCCAAGCGTCCAAGGCGTAAAAGCATGAGACAATTCAAACACCGTAGGCAACGCTTCGGTCAAACGATTCAAATCCTCAAGATTCAAACCCTTCTCCAAAAGATACTCGCTAAACTTAGTCTGACCATCCGACATCAAAATATTAAGATCTAATTTGCCTAACACATAATGCAAAATATCAATCACCTGAGAATCGCTATAACCTAAATTAGAAAGCGCCGGCCGCAACGACTGATTCGCAATCTTAAAATAACCACCGCCCGCCAATTTTTTAAATTTCACTAAAGCAAAGTCAGGCTCAACACCCGTCGTATCACAATCCATAAGCAAACCAATCGTCCCCGTCGGAGCAATCACCGTCGTCTGCGCATTTCGGAAACCATGCTCCTCGCCCAAACTCAGCGCATCATCCCAAGCCACCTTGGCACGCTTAAAAAGCTCACCCGAATTGCTAAGATAACCCACACCCGCGGTCGGCGTGATAAGCGTCTTAGGATCTATAGACACAGGCCGAATCTCAATACCCTCATAATCCCCCAGCTCATGATTCTCAGCTTCGATCTTATTCCGACCCACACCAAACGCAGCACGACGATGATTCCGAATCACCCGAAGCATCGAATCCTTATTCTTGAAATAACCCGGGAAAGGCCCAAGCTGCGCAGACATCCGCGCACTCGTCGCATAAGATCGCCCCGTCAAAATCGCAGAAATTGCACCCGTAATCGCCCGGCTTTCCTCACTATCATAAGGGATCCCCGCCTGCATCAACATCGCACCGATATTCGCATAACCCAATCCCAACGTGCGATACTCATAGCTTAATCGCGCAATCTCCTTACTAGGAAACGCAGCCATCAACACACTGATTTCCAAAACCATCGTCCAGAGTTCCACCCCATGCTCAAAGCCTTTAATATCAAAACAACGCTCTTTCGCATCCCAAAATTTAATCAAATTCAAACTCGCCAAATTGCAAGCTGTATTATCTAAAAACATATACTCACTACACGGATTACTCGCATTGATACGCCCGCTTTCCGGACAAGTATGCCACTCATTAATCGTCGTATCATACTGCACCCCAGGGTCAGCACATCGCCACGCCGCGTAACCCACCTTGTCCCACAAGTCCCGCGCTTTAACGGTTTTTGAAATCTTACCATTCGTCCGATTGATCAAATCCCAATCTTTATTTTCCTCTAATGCCTTAAAAAAATCATTGCTAATACGCACGCTGTTATTACTATTCTGACCACTCACCGTAGCATAGGCTTCCCCGTTAAAATCATAGTCAAGTTTTAAATTTAATTTTTTCGCAGCGTCTTTATGTTCTTGGCTAAATGTTTTAGCACCCTCAACAAGCGCCGCAACCTTAAGCTCCTCGCGCACCTTCCAGCTGACAAAATCCTCAATATCAGGATGGTCCAAATCCAAACACACCATCTTCGCCGCACGCCGCGTAGTGCCACCGCTTTTAATCGCACCCGCCGCACGATCACCAATACGCAACCAACTCATCAGCCCCGAACTCTTGCCACCGCCACTCAAATTCTCACCCTCACCACGCAAACTCGAAAAATTAGTCCCCGTCCCGCTACCATATTTAAACAGCCTAGCCTCCCGGGTCCACAGATCCATAATCCCCCCCTTAGAAACCAAATCATCATCCACCGATTGAATAAAACACGCGTGTGGCTGAGGGTGAGAATACGCATCATCTGCCAACTTGGTCTGCCCACTCTTAGCATCCGTAACCCAATGACCCTGCGCCGGACCGGTAATCCCATAAGCAAAATTCAAGCCCGTATTAAACCACTGAGGACTATTAGGCGCGCACATCTGATTGATCATCATATAACAAATCTCATCATAAAACGCATCCGCATCAGCACCACTATCAAAGTAATCATGCTTCTCACCCCAATGCTTCCAACAACCCGCCAAACGATGCACCACCTGCTTAACACTACGCTCAGGACCCGTCACCACATGACCATTAGCATCTTTAATCACCTTCCCACCCTCATCATACTGAGGCACCCCAGCTTTGCGGAAATATTTACTCACCATAATGTCCGTAGCCAGCTGCGACCAACTCGCCGGCACCTGCGCATCATTCATCTCAAACACAACACTACCATCCAGATTGGTAATCTTACTCGTTCGCTTTTTCCATGAAACACTCTCGAAAACATCTTGATTGGCTTTGGTAAATTTCCGTGTAATTTTCATTCTTATAATTCCCTATCTTTTCTGGTTCATCCTAAACCCTTGCGCAAACACCCTGGCTTGCAACACTCAACTGACAAATCTTAATCACTTCATCCAATAACAGATCAAATGCCAACCCCTTAAAACAAATCCCCATCCACCCCAGCCCCCAACTCGTCGCCCACCCCATCAGCCACCCCCCCAATGCCTTCCGTTCCCCCCCTAGGCCCTCCCATGTTATCAAACCGCACCACCCCCCAGGCTTCCC
>CAZSSX010000129.1:0-7642 GCA_964609545.1 uncultured Phycisphaeraceae bacterium
CCAACATCATCTCATGTCGCTCATCAGACAAACTCAAACCAGCCCCCACTTCAATCCCATCAAAAAAACCATGAGATCTCAAGTGACGATAAACCATTTCAATCCTACGCCGCCTCCGGTCAAGCTGCCGCCTCACCGATCGCGCTTCACGACGAGCAAGCGCACGAGATTCATCACGCCCACTATCAATATCACCATCAACCCCAGCGTCAAATGTACGCGAGCCAATCCGCTCAATCCCCTTCACCACTTTCCCATCCCCACGTATCACCGCCCAACCCACAGATGCAACACCCAAGTCTAAACCCAAAACATAATCAAACTGCTTATTTTCCATAAGACAAAATCCTAACGAGTTTCTAGATAAACGAAATATGAAAACTCATTATAAATATCAATATCGAATTAATCAACATTTTTCAGCAACTACAGCAAAACAAAAAAAACAAAGCAAGACTAATCGAAAGCAATTTCCCAAAAAACACTTGACTTAAAAATCACATCCCGCTATATTAACGGCAGTATATCTGAGCGACGGTTGTCTAACTTGTCATAGTAAGAACTTCCGTTTACGCAAGGCAATGTTAAAAGTCTTCGACTTTTAACAACCTCGTAACGCCCGCACCTAGGGCGTTTTTTTATGGTCCATCCGCGTTTAGTGGAGAGTTTACGGCAAAAATAAGATTGGCTGCCCCACAGAAAGTACAGCCATCAGCAGTTTTGATATTTTAAAGTGGGCATCATTCGCGGGCTAAAAACAGCCAGCTATACGTCAAGCGACTATGAGCAACTCAGAGAGTCTCATATATCCCGTGCAAAATAAAGATCACATCTCCTAAATCCCTTAACCAATGCTCTGCCTTCAATCTGAATACCCCTCCCAAAAAAATCAAAAAAAACACGCCCAATCCTCTTGCAGGTTGCATCTGCCTGCGCTTTGCTTAATAATAAGCTAAGCAATAGCTAAGCTCTCTCTGCTCACTGAATTTTTGAAAAATCCAGCCTGCCCCGCAGAGTTTCAGCATCAAAACCACAGCTGATGCACCCCAGCCTAAGCACCAAAAGCATGGAGCAAATCATGTCTGAAGCTCAAGAGAGCAGCCATGGACACGTCAAACGAACCGTCATTTTATGCTTAGCCATCGTGTTGGCCGCAAGTGCCTACGCGCTGTTTCCGTCCAAAATCGGCAGCGTTCAGGTCACAGAGCTTCAGCGGCGGATGGTCGGTATTTTTGTCATCGCGGGGATTTTCTGGGCAACAGAAGTGATCCCGCTTTTCGCCACATCGCTTTTGGTCATCTCGCTAGAAATTATTTTTTTAGCAGAAAAAGGCGGGCTAGCAGCGAAAATACCCGGCCTCTCCCAGTTACCCAGCGACATCCATTTAACATACGCCAGCTTCTTAAGTAGCTTCGGATCGCACATTATTATTCTGTTTATGGGTGGTTTTTTACTTTCCACAGCATTAACTAAACATGGGATTGATCGCAAAATCGCAGCCATCTTTTTGCAGCCGTTCACCAAAAGCCCGCGCATGCTCATCTTTGGCGTACTGGGGATCACTGCTTTTTTCTCCATGTGGATGAGCAACACCGCCACTGCGGCGATGATGCTGGCCATTGTGGCGCCGGTGTTGCGTCAACTCCCCGAAAAAGATTTATTCCATCGCGGGTTGATCTTGGCTGTGCCCTTCGGCGCCAACATCGGGGGCATCGGCACACCCATCGGCACGCCCCCCAATGCTGTGGCCTTTGACGCATTAAACCGCCCAGGTAGCGGCATGGAAGTCACTTTCCTAGACTGGGTCATGATGGCTGTCCCCCTTGAAATTTTAATGCTGATCGTCGTGGGTTTTATGCTACTCTATTTTTTCCCCCATAAAGGGCAGCTCCTATTAGGTAAGATACAGCCCCCCGATCGGATCCGACGCAAAGGGCGCATCACCTTGGTCATTCTCATGCTGGCCATCTTATTATGGCTAACTGGTAAGTGGACAGGCTTAGCCTCCGGAGCCGTCGCCTTGTTTATCGCCGCGGTGCTTGCGGTATTTAAAATCATCGACCGCAAAGATGTCGATTCCATCGACTGGGACGTGTTGATCCTGATGTGGGGCGGACTCTCCCTAGGCGGAGCAATGAGCGCCACCGGACTCACCGGATTGATTACCCAAATCGATTTTATCAGTCTAGGCTTTGGCCAATGGGCCATCGCCACACTCGTCGTCGTCAGCGCTCTGGTCTTTTCTACTTTTATGAGCAATACCGCCACCGCTAACCTCTTGGTACCTATTGTCATGGCCATGGGTGTAGGCACGATGCAAGGGCGCGGGGAACTGGCCGTTTTGGCCGCTTTGGGCTGTAGCTTCGCCATGGCTATGCCCGTGAGCACCCCGCCCAACGCCATTGCCTTCGCCACGGGCAACGTCCCCGTAGGAAGCATGATCCGTGTGGGCGGACTCATTTCAATCGTCTCCATCTTTGTCATGCTTCTGGGCTACAAACTCTTCTTGCCTTGGGTCATGGACTTCGGCTTAGGCAGCTAAATATCACCTCAACTTTTAGGAATAACCCCATGCCAATCTGTTGTGCCCTCGCATCGCTAAAGGTATCCTATCACTCTTATGAAATATAAAATAATTGCAATCGATTTAGACGGCACCCTTCTGGACCACACAGGCCTACCCACGCCTCAAAATATCAAAGCCATCCAAGATGCCCAAGACGCGGGGGTCTTAGTCTTGCCCTGCACGGGCCGCGCATGGGCTGAATCCAAAATGCAATTACGCCCCATCGCCAACCTTAGCCAAGGCGTCTTCTTGACAGGCGCGATGATCACCAACATCCAAACCGATGTCCATATCGACTTGGCAGAAATTCATCCCCAGCTGCTCAAGGATTTAACCGATCTGCTTTTCGACATCCCCGAAGCGTTACTGATTTTCAAAAACGCCCGAGCGACCGGCCACGATTACCTCGTCACAGGCAACGGCAAGCTCACAGGCAATACGCAATGGTGGTTCGATCACTGCCAATCCAGCGCCCATCACCAAAAACACTTGGCCCCCGATGACTACCACCACGCCATGCGCGTCTCAATCGTAGCCTGCCAATCGCGGATGAATACCCTCAAAGACCTGATTCTTTCACATTTTGGCGATCAAGTTTTGTTACATCATTTCCCCGCTGCGGCAACCCCTCAAACACAGCAAAGCTATCACGTCTTAGAAATTTTTGCATCGGGCATCGATAAATTCCGAGGGATTAACTACATCGCATCCAGCTTGAATATCCCCCCCTCCCAAATTGCAGCCATCGGCGATCAAATCAACGACAGCCCCATGATCCAAGGCGCCGGGCTAGGCATCGCCATGCAAAACGCGACCCCCGCCATCAAAAAAATAGCCCGCCGCGTCACAAAATCCAATAACGAATCTGGCGTTGCTCACGCCATCTACCAAATGCTTGATGGAAAATGGTAAACAAAGCCGCCCGCCCCGCACATACCCATAAAAAAGAAAAACTACTCTTGCACCTGATGCTCAACCAGATCATCGTTTGACGCCGAGTCCCCAATCGATAGGTTACTAAAATAATTAGCCGTTGCGGAGATATCCTTGCCAATACCATTAAAAGTGTTGCACCCCGCCACCGCCAAACTGGCCAAGCCGTAACACAGCACCATGATCATTTTTTTTGTTTTTGAATATCGTTTCATCTTTTATGCTCCTACGGGTTTCTCCGTTACCCTTTATCGGCTAGGTCATAAAAATTTCTATAATTTTAACTTCCGATTTGCCCATCAAAGATCCACAAGATTTATTTTCCGTTATGATGTCCTCATGAAAAATACACCGCAAACCGCCACCGTTCAAATCCAACGCCTGCCACATGCCCAGGATCTGCCCTTGCCAGCCTATCAATCCGACCAAGCCGCTGGGCTAGATCTCCAAGCCGCCATCGATCAAGAGATCACCATTGCCCCGGGACAAACAATACTCATCCCCACCGGATTCGCCATCGCCCTTCCCCCGGGTTATGAAGCGCAAATCCGTCCCCGATCGGGGCTAGCGGTCAAATTCGGCATTTCAATCCCCAATGCCCCGGGAACCATCGACGCGGATTATCGAGGCGAGCTTAAAGTCGCTCTGATCAACCTTTCCCAAAAAACCTTCCTCATCACGCCCCAAATGCGCATCGCACAAATGGTCATCGCACAATACACCCACATCCAATGGCAAAGCGCCGAGCAGCTCTCCACCACCGCCCGAGGTCAGCGCGGATTTGGGCACACCGGACACTAGCATCAACCCAAAGCCCAAAGATTTTGCCCGATAAAATCACACTTATTACCTATGAAAATCATTTTTTAGCGTAAAACCCTCTTAAAATCCGATATGATATCTTTGGAGCGGTGCAGGCTATCGGTCTGCACCGTCGTGAGATTGATTCCTTTGTTCGTAAATGATAGCGTGTAACATGGCCAAGAAGAAAAGCAGTAAAAAGAAAAAAAACAATAGCAAAAAACAAAAGAGCAACGAGAAAAAGAAAAGCAGCAACGAGCCTATCACCCTCTCGCCATCGACTAAATATATCCTATGGACCATCGGCGCCGGCTTGCTCCTCTTCTTTGCTGCATCACTCATCAGCTATTCTCCTCAAGATGCCCAGCTTTTGGCCACATCAAACCCCATTGACTACAAATATAATATCGACTCACACCCCGATGCTTACCATAACTGGATGGGCCCCTCAGGCGCAAAAATCGCACACAACATCTACAAATTTTTTGGGCTAGGCGCATGGGTACCCTTGCTCGGCGTCTTATCTCTCTTAATCGCGGGCCTTTTAAAACGATCCGTCAATCAACTCATCTTGCGATCCATCGGCCTGTGTCTCATGGCCGCAGCCGTCAGCGGCTTTGTCACCCTCGCATCAGACGGACAAAATGCTTGGCCAGGCGGCGGCTACGGTGGAATCATCGGGCAAATGCTTAACGGCATGTTTGTCAACAGGTTCGGCACACCAGGCGGAACCCTAATCTTCTTCATCTCCTTCTGGATCGGCGGGCTCCTCGCGGCAGACCAAGCGGTCATCTGGTTCATGCGCCACATCAGCAACACCATCCTAAAACTCAAACACCTAAACGCCCCCAGCAAAGCCATCGCCGGCAAACTCTCTAGCATCAGCCTAAACCATAAAGCCTCCGCAACAGCTACAAACAAGAGTAACCCCCGATCTAAAAAATCACAAAAACAAGAGCAATCAGATAAAAACTACATCCCCGAAGACGCTGGAGGCCTAGGCGGCACCATCGCCTTTGACCCCAACAATCCCGCATCCATGGCAGAGGAGGAATGGGAATACGTCGACGAGGACGGCAACCCCATCGACCCCAACGACCCCGACTACGAAGAAGTCGATCAATACGAGGAAGAATACGAAGACGAAGAACAAGACCCAGCGGTGGCAAATGCTGTCGAAGCCTATACCAAAGAAAAAGCCTACAACCCCGATTCATTACGCGAAAAGATGAAAAAACTCACCATCAATTTCGCGCCCAAAGTTTCCCAGCAAAAACAACTCCCGCAAGACCTAGATGTCACCGGCTATAAATTCCCCGAGCTGGACATCCTCGAAGAGCCAGAATCTAACTTCACCAAAGAAATGGAAGCCCTCATCCAAGAGCAAGCTGTCCAGCTCGAGGAAGCCCTCCAAACCTACCGCATCAAAGGCTCCGTCGTCGGCATCGACTCGGGCCCGGTCATCACGCTCTTCGAAATCCGCTTGGCACCCGGCACAAAAGTCAGCACACTCAATCGTATCTCCTCCGACTTGGCACGCGCACTCAAAGTTCAAAACATCCGTATCGTGCCCAACATGCAAGGCAAAGACACCGTCGGCATCGAAGTACCGAATCTTAAAAAAGAAAAAGTCAGACTCAAAGAGCTCATGCTCGCGGCACAAGAAAATACAAAAAAAATGAAACTCCCCATGTTTCTAGGCAAAGATGCTTCGGGCACACCGCTCATCTCAGACCTCTCGGCTATGCCCCACATGCTCATCGCAGGCACCACCGGCTCGGGGAAATCCGTCTGTATGAACACCATCATCATGTCTTTCCTCTACACCAAAAAACCCGATGAACTCAAACTCATCCTCGTCGATCCCAAAATGGTCGAAATGTCCATGTTCCGAGATATCCCCCATCTGATGTGTCCCGTCGTCACAGAAATGGGCAAAGCCGCATCTATCCTAGAATGGGCAGTCACCAAAATGGACGAGCGCTACGAACTGCTAGCAGAAGTAGGCGTCCGCGATCTATCCTCCTACAACAAGCTAGGCTGGGACGAAATCAAAGAACGCATGAACCCCGCAACGCCCGCAGAAGAAGCACGCATCCCCAAAAAACTCCCCTTCATTGTCTTTGTCATAGACGAATTAGCAGACCTCATGATGACTAACAAAGAAGTCGAGGATCACATCGTCCGCATCGCACAAAAAGCACGCGCGGTAGGTATCCACCTCATCCTAGCCACGCAACGGCCCCAAGCCAATGTCGTCACAGGCCTCATCAAATCAAACATGCCCTGCCGCATCTCATTCAAAGTAGCATCGGGCATGGACTCCCGCATCGTCCTAGACCAAAAAGGCGCTGAGCTATTACTCGGTCACGGCGACATGATGTACATCTCACCCCGATCGGCCGACATTGTCCGCGCCCAAGGCACACTCGTAGATGATCATGAAATACGAAACTCCGTAAAATTCTTAAAAACAATCTCCAAACAATCCTTCGAGCCCTCCTTAGTACAAATCAAAAACGAATCCTTCGAAGCCGAAAACGCTGAACGCGACCCGCTTTTTGACAAAGCAGTACGCATCGTCCTAGAAACAAAACGAGGCTCCGTCTCATTACTACAACGGCGGCTCACCATCGGATACTCACGAGCATCACGCCTAATCGAAGAAATGGCACAAGCTGGACTATTGGGCGATTACAAAGGCTCACAAGCAAGAGAAGTGACCATGTCCGTCGAGGAATACGACGCGATCATGGATCAAGCCCGCAAAGATGCAGCCGAAGGATACCAAGCAGACCAAGCAGACGACCCAAACCAAGAAGAAGGACAAAACCCCGTCGCCATCATGCAACAAGCAGACCCCGACAACTCACTCGAAGCATTCGATAACAGAACCACCACCAAACAAAACATCGATACGATCCCCGATGAATTCAGCGATGAATATAAGATGTAAGACCGCGCCCAAAATCTCAGCACTTCAAAGCTGCCTTGGAAAATTCCAAGCAGCTTTTTTTATTTCACCCACAAACCGTAAACCCTGTAAAGCCCCGAGCCTTAATCTTTTCCATCAGCGCCAATCCATCCCCATCCGCCCTCATCTCTTCATCCACAAAAACCCCTACCAGTCGAGGCATCACCAAATGCAGCCTAGCATCATCATCGCGCAAAGGCGTCCCCAGCCAATTCTTTAAGCTGCACATCAGCCCCAAGTGAGGCTCATTCGCCCGCATCATCAGCCGCGAGGCATCCTCCAGCGTCGCAACCCAATAACCCCTCTCGGGCAACAAACCCACCGCCAACGCCAACCTCTGCTCCGCCGACATCCCCGCCATCGCCTTG
>CAZSSX010000130.1:0-952 GCA_964609545.1 uncultured Phycisphaeraceae bacterium
GTTTTTCGAGGTATCGCCCCACACGTTCGAGGGGGATTACTTGTACGTCTTTACAGAAAAATGTGACATGCGGGTTGCCTACAGAGACGCAAGTCATCCGCGTGTCAAGCCCAGCTTTGGTGATCCATGAAGCATCTGGCAAAATATGTTGCCAATCAATGATCCCTTGCGTGTCATAGTTGGCTAGCATTTCTTGGCCGACGATGGCGGTGGGGATTTCTTGAGATTTAAGAATCGCAAAACCCATTTCGACCTTGACTTCTTGGACTTTGTTTTGCTGATCCAGGGTATAGGCTAAAGTGAGCAGCCCGGCGGGGGTCTCTATTTTCATAGGGTTAGCGGTTATTTTTTGATGATCGTGGAGCAATTTACACACGCAGCGTATCCCGTTGCCACACATTTCAGATTCGGAACCATCGGCGTTAAACATCCGCATCCGCCCATGGGCAGTGGTCGCATCTTCGGGGGGCAGAGCCAAGATCAGACCGTCGCCGCCCACGCCGGTATGTCGGTCGGCTATCGCTACTGCTAGCTTGGCGGGGTCTGTGATGTGATGTTCAAAGCCGTTGATGTAAACATAATCGTTGCCGATGCCGTGCATTTTGATAAAGCGTATCATACAAATCCTCTGTCTTTTGAAAATCGTTTTTTGTGGTTATTTAAGCTGTTTAATTATAGTTTAAATGCGCGCTGTATTTTTCGTGTGGCGTGTTTTTTTTGAATATTTTTCTAGCTGATTTTGACTAGAAACACGGGGCGTGAAGTGTCTTGCAAGATCAAGCGGGGGGAGAAATGTTTTGATGCACAATGTAGATTTGTTATCAAAAATTTTCTGCAACGACTGTTTTTTTTAAGAGAGGGTGTATTCATACGCGATGCTTAAGCTGATGATGACGATGCTTAGGCAGGTGATGATGCGGACGGTTTGGTAGACCTTGGGCTTGGCTTGTGG
>CAZSSX010000130.1:962-7629 GCA_964609545.1 uncultured Phycisphaeraceae bacterium
AATGCTCTTGGCGAGAGCGGATCGATCCGTGTCGCCAGGCGTGTCTTGCGGGTTTGATGTGGTTGAGATTGGCGATGGTGCCTAGGGCATCTTGCATGGTGGCGATCGCTTCTGGGGTGATATTTTTTGGTTTTTGGGGGTTGGGTGATTCTTGGGAGAGATGAATGGCAGCGAAGGCATCTGCTTGTCTTTCGATGCGTCGAGAGATAAAACCAAAGAGCTGATACCAGATGGCCAAGGTGGGGATAATGGTGAGGATTTCTAGGTTTTGGGGGGTGATCGGGCTGGAGCTATATTTTTGGATGGCGTAATAACAGGCTAGTTCTGATGCGTAGCCTGCCAATACAAGGGATGCCAGCGCGCCTAGGCCTAGGACTAACATATGCTTGAATTTAATATGAGCCAGTTCATGAGCCATGACGGCTTTGGTCTGGGGGAGTGTCATTTGGTCGAGCAGTGCATCGGATAAGAGGATGTATCGTATCCATGGGACGACGCCGATGACCGCGGCGTTGATGAGCGAGCCATGGGTTTGCCAGAGTAAAATTTGGGAGACTTTGATTTTATATTTGAGGCACATGGCCTGCAAGGCTTTGCGTAGATCGGATGGGGGGAGGGGGGTGGTTTGCCAGATTTGTCTGATCAATAACGGGGAGAAAAGAAAAACCATTGCGATGCCTAGGAGCTGGGCTGCTTCTTGATAGGCAGGGTTTAAGCCTATCTGGGTGAGGGTGGTTTTGTAAATAAAAATGAGCAGGAGTGGGATAAAGACGATGGCGATTTGATGTCTAAATTGGCTGAGAAGATATTGGCTGGCTGTGAAAGTGGGATAGATCGGACGCCCGGCATCTAGGTCGGAGATGAGGGCCACCTGTCTGAAATGATTTTCGATGGGCCAATAACAATACCACGCATAAGCGAGCATGCCCATGGGCATACAGAGCAGGATAAGCTCTGGGAGTAAGGGTAATTGGAAAAATAATGCTTTGAGCAGGTCGAGCCCGCCTAGAAAAATGCTGGCATAGTAGATGCAAAGGAGGCAGATGCGGTATGTGACTAAGTATTGGTGGAGCTGATGTGTGGGGCTATGCGTGGTGTAATGATTGAGCTGATGAAAAACGCGGTGGGTTTTTTTTCGAATGATAAAAAGAAGAATCACTGATGCGATGCCCAGGAGGCTAAGCGTATAGAGCCAATGCAGGGGGGTAATGAGATTTTGTTCTTTGATCTCTTGATAGGAAAAGAGAGGCATGAAAAGTAGTAGGGGTAAGATTTGCATAGGCGTTTATGTGGGGGGTGAATGAGGCAGTGGTTTAGGGGGTCAGTTTTTTCGGGGAGTCAAGGGTTCCGATATAGAGCCTGAGTAAATTAGGGATATCAGTTGTGATTTTATCGCCGGCGCCGTAGCCTACGTTGCCGATGGTCATGGCCGGAGCGGGGCCAAAGGCATTGCTTAGCCCGGCGACCAAAGCGGCGCCTGTGGGGGTGACTAATTCGAGATTGCGGTCTACGCCTACGGTTGGGATGCCTTGGAGAAGATAAGCGGTGGCTGGGGCTGGGAGGGGCATCAAGCCGTGATCGCATTTGACAAATCCGCGTGTGTTTAAGGGCAGGGGTGCGCAGGAAATGCTGGTGATATTGAGTAGGCTTAAGGCGGTTACCGAGCCTAGCATATCGATAATAGAATCGACCGCGCCGACCTCGTGGAAATGCACTTGGTCTAGAGGCAGGTTGTGAACGCGAGATTCTGCTTGGGCAAGTAACGTGACCACACGCTTGGCTTTTTGACGGTAGGCATCTGAGATATCTAACTGATCAATCAGCGCTAGCATCTGAGGGTAATTGACATTGATGTCTTGGCTGGGGCTGTGTCCGTGGGAATGGCCATGATCGTGGCTGTGATGATCGTGATCGTGTGCGTGGTCATGTGAGTGGTCATGATCATGCGAGTGGTCTGTGGTGTTATTGTTAGGGGGGTAGTTGACGTGTACTTTCAAATCGGTGGCGCTGATGCTGTGGCGCATGACTTTTTGTGTCTGGATCTGATAGGGAAGCTTGATCGGCAGTGCGGATAGTTTTGCTTCGACTAGTTTCATGTCTAAGCCTAGGTCAATCAAGGCCCCTAGGAACATGTCCCCAGCGATACCCGAAAAAGGGTCAATATGTAAATGCTTACTCATTAGACAGCCCGCCTATGTGCCCTTTGGCTCATGCGATTACCCAATCGTTTGGCTAAAGATCGAAAAAAACTGGCCCCCAAGAAAATTTAATTTATCCGCGTATTTTAGTAATCTCAGCGGAAACATCTTTGGCGTCAATGGGCTGGCCTGTGGCTTTGAGGGTTTTCATTGCGATACCCATGGCCTGGCCGGTGTTGCCCGCATCACGGATTTTCTCGGAGAGCGGCTTTAGAAGTTCAGCGATTTTTTCTGGGCTTAGATTCTGCGGCAGATAAGTATTGAGGATGACGTTTTCTTTGGCCAGCTTATCTTTTGTTGCTTGATCGGTCGTGAGCTTGATGGTTTCATTATTCGATTTGAGGATTTTTCGCAAGATTTTTTGAGCATCTGCATCGGTGAAATCCGGATGGGTGGCTGCTTGGGTCTGGATGTCGCCTAAAGCTACGCGTAAGATATCCTTGGTCAATTGGTCTTTGGCGAACATTGCTTTTTTAATATCTGCTTTGAGTGTTTCTGCGATCATAAGAAGCCTCGTCTGGATGATTGGATGTGGTGATGAGAAAATAGAAAACAAAAGCTGGGTCTAGTAAGCCTTTTGCTTTTGCATGATTGATAAAAAGCCACCAGCTGGATTTGAACCTGCGACCTCTTCTTTACGAAAGAATTGCTCTACCACTGAGCTATGGTTGCGTCTTCTCTCTTTAGTGAACGTGCCACAAATCTAGGCAATAGCCTATTTTTTGCATTATCTAAGCGAAAAAGCGTGTTTGAACGCTTAGATCAGCGTAAGGCGATGGCTTGGCGTAACGTTTCAAAAAAGACTCGACAAGCGGTGATTCTAGCGATATTCTTTGTTTTTTGCAAAGGCTGATTGGCTTGATCTTGTTTTTTACAGAAACCAAAAATGGATGCTTAAGTAGAACTCCGATATTGGGCGCCTTGCTCTGGCGTTTGGCGGTTAATCTCGTTAAACTATGGCTATGTGTAGGCTTAATGAATATTTTGAATCGTTGGATGTGAGGGCAGGTGCCGGGTTATATGGCACAGCATCTGTGGCGATTGTGAGATTTGAAAAATCCCGGATATGGGGGCATTTGATGGCTAGAAAACAGAATTGCGGTTGCGATGTTAACTGATCCCGATGGTCGAATGGTTCAATACTTGCGTTTATCGCTGACCAAATCCTGCGCTATGCGGTGCAAATATTGTAGGCCCGATTGGATTAAAAACCAAAGCGATGCCGGCGAGCTAACGCCTAATGAAATTCATCATTTGGTTAAGCATTTGGCCAAGCATCATCAGCTTAAAAAAGTGAGGCTCACCGGGGGAGACCCGACTAGCAGAAGCGATTTGATCGAGGTGATCCAAGCGGTTTCAAAGGTTAAGCAGATTCAAGATCTGGCGATGACGACCCATGGGCTGACCCTTGTCAATCAGGCGCAGGCTTATCGTGATGCGGGAGTGAAGCGGCTAAATATTAGTTTGGATACGCTTAACCCCCAGCGTTTTGCGCAGCTGACAGGTGTGGATCAGCTAGAGCGTGTCTGTGAAGGAATTGATCAAGCGTTGCGGGTTGGCTTTGATGCGATCAAGATCAATACGGTGGTGGTCAAAGGGCAGAACGAGGATGATATGCAATCGCTGGTTCGTTTTGCGAGTCAAAAAAAGGTGGCGATTCGTTTTATTGAGCTAATGCCGATGGGGCCTCTGGCGGATGTGTGGAGCCAGCGATATGTTTCTCAGGAGCAGATGAAAGAGCGGATTTGGGAGATTGTGACCGAGTCCGAGCCGATCATCCAGGGGCACGATGCGGCCAAATGTTATCGGTGTATTTTAGATGATCAGCGGGCTGTGACGGTTGGATTTATCACGCCGATGAGCTGTAATTTTTGCTCGGATTGTAACCGCGTTCGGATCGCCAGTGACGGGTCGATTTACCCTTGTCTGATGGGCGAGCCACACGGCAATATCATGACGGCGCTGCGCCCTGTTTTTGATGGCGAAAAACTCGACCGGGCATTGGCAGAATCTTTAGCTTCAAAACAAAGCGAACACCCGCACGATGGCTTTGTTGTGATGACGCACATCGGCGGATAATATTTTCAATGATAAGGAAAAAACAAGATGTCAAAAGAAATAGAAAACGATCCTAAGTTGCCCGGCACTTTTAAAGATTTTGTGAAAAGATTTCCCAAGTTGGGGCAAACACATCAGCTCATCGCAGAGGCGGTGGAAGAGGCTGGGCCATTGGATAAAAAAACATTAGCCCTTATAAAAATAGGCATTTCGCAAGGGGCTGGCTTAGAAAGTGCGCTGCGGAGCCACGTGCGTAGAGCTTTGCAAGCCGGGGCCACAGAAGAACAAATCGAGCAGGCGCTGATGCTGGGAATGAACACCATTGGCTTCCCTAAAACCGTGGCGTCTTGGAGCTGGGCCCAGATCCAATTTCAGCGTAATCGAGATGAGCAATAGACAACGCAACATAAAGGCGCGATGATGAAATCATGCTGTGAACCAAACCCTAAGCTTAACGATATTTCAGCGATGAAGCAGCTGCTTGGACGGGTTGTTAAAGCAATGCCTCAAACCCTAGATTTGGGGCAGGCTTTGGGGCGGGTCTTAGCCCAAGATGTGATCGCCACGCGGGATAGTCCCGCTTGCGATGTCTCGGCGATGGATGGTTATGCGGTGAAGATTTCCGAGCTGCCTACTGCTGGCCAGATTCGGGTTTGCGGAGAGCTTGCCATCGGTCAAAAGCCAGAGGCGCGTGAGCCTTTGCAAGTGATGAAAATCTTCACCGGCGGCCCAGCCCCTGCGTGGGTCGATGCGGTGGTGAAAAGAGAAGACACCCTCGAAGGCGATGGCGTGATGTCGCTTAAGATGACGCCCGAACAAATCATCAAAGGGCAGCATATTCGCAGGCAAGGCGAAAATGTGAAAGCCCAAGAAAAGATTTTAAGCAAAGGCCAACGGATCGATAGCGCAGCGGCGGGGGTCTTGGCTACCTTTGGTTATGACCAAGTGCTAGTCTACGCCAAACTGAAAATCGGGATATTAACCACGGGCAATGAGCTGAAAAAAGTCAATCAAAAAACATCAGATTGGGAAATACGAGATTCTAATGCCTACGCGATCAAAGCGATGTTTGCCAATACACAATGGGCAACGGTTCTGATTCATCAACACGCCATCGACGATTTGGAACATACCCAGCAGTGTTTAAAGCATTTATTGGAAACGGTGGACGTGTTACTGGTCACCGGCGGGGTATCCATGGGCGACCATGATCACGTGCCCCGGGCGATTCAAAACATAGGCGGGGAGATTATTTTTCATAAACTCAATATCAGACCGGGCAAACCCTTGCTGGGAGCTGTCGCGGCTGAAGGCAAAAAAATCATCATGGGCCTGCCAGGTAATCCGGTCTCGGCCATGGTGACCGCTAGAAGATTTGCCGTCGAAGCGATGCGGAAGATGGCGGGCTTTTTAGATCATGAAATTTGCGATGCGATGGTAGAGCTATTGCCATGTGCTCAGGACAAAAAATTAAATTTGCATAGCTTCCGCCCAGCTAAGATACAGCCTAGCGGGCAAGCGAAAATCATCAAAACCCAAGGCTCGGGGGACCTGATCGCTGTGGCTAACAGCGATGGATTTGTTTATATTCCCGCGGGAGAAATGCCCGCGGGGATAAGAGCGTTCTACCGATGGAGCTTATAATGCAGGCCCCGCTGTGTGTTTATATTTTAGCGGGGGGGCAGAGTCGTCGCTTCGGTCGAGATAAAGCACGGGCGATGATTCATGGGCGGGCGCTTCTGATGAGAGTCAAACAAATGATGGGCTGCGTGGGACAAGAGGTTTATTGTGTGGGGGGGCAGGCCCAGCGGTACGATGATTTGGGCATTGAAACGATCGCGGATTATGAGAATCCAAAAGTGATCGATGGGATTCAGGCAGTCGGTGAGGATCAGCATGGCGGGCTTGGGCCGCTGGGCGGAATCGCGGGGGGCTTGGCGCATCATCTTAAAACACGGGGCAAAGGTTGGTGCTGGTTTGTAAGTTGTGATCTGGGGGTGATCAAAAAACATTGGTTGAATGAGCTGCTAGCAAAAATCGATACGTCCGCGCTGGCTAGCGATGTGAAGCGAGGGGCTTTGGCGGTGGCTTATCGTGATGCGTTTTGGGAGCCGTTCCCCGGGCTGTACCATACAGATTTACTGAGCGATATAGGCCAAAATTTAATCGCGAATAAACGATCGGTCCAGCGATTATTAAAAGGCGTCCATACCATCGCGGTAGATAAGCCCGGCGATTGGCCAAGCTGTAATCAGATCAATACGCCCGAGGATTTAAAGGCATTTGAAGATTACTTGGCGGCGAATGAGTCCGCGTAAATCTCGCTAAAAAAAACTCTACCATTTCAAAATGATCATAGGGGGTGTTCTCAATCACGCTAACCAAACCATGATTGCAACCAAAGATAGCAT
>CAZSSX010000131.1:0-7523 GCA_964609545.1 uncultured Phycisphaeraceae bacterium
GCCTGTGGGTGGAGCTGTGGGTGGAGTTGTGGGTGAAGTTGTGGGTGGAGGTGGGCCGGTGATGATGGTGGGCGGAGGGGGGATTGTTAATAATGTCAATTTGGCGCGCTTTCCGGCGATTAACGCTGGGGGTGATCGTGTGCTTTTTTCTTATGATGGGGATATTTGGGTGAGCGAGGTGGCGGCCAATGCCAAGCCTAGGCGGCTAACGATTCATGGGGGTAATGATATTCGTCCGGTGTGGGGCATGGGGGGGCAATTTTTCTATTTTAATTCGAATCGGAGCGGGACGTATAATGTTTATCGTTATGAAATGCGTACGGGGAAGATTAAGCAGTTGACTTATGGTTCATCGGGTTATTATTTAGATTCTGCGGGTGTTGGGGGTTTGACGCTGTCTACTTATAAGGAGAACGATACTTATCCTGGTGCTAGGCCTTATTGGGTGGGTTTGGTTGGGGGGCAGCCTAGACGTTTGTTGGGCGCTTTCGGTGAGGAGTCATCGGTGAGTCCCGATGGTAAGCATATTGTGTTTACGCGTGGGATGTCGCGTTGGCGTAGACGCCATTATCGTGGGCCAGACAATCGGGAGCTGTGGCTGTTTGATACGCGGAAGAAAACGTATAAGCGGTTGACGTGGTGGAAGGGTAATGATGGCAAAGCACGGTGGGCGGATAATGAAACGATTTATTATTTGTCTGATCGGAAAGATAAGACTTATAATGTGTTTAAGCGTAATATTTATCGCGGGGAAGAGACTGCTGAGCGGGTGACGTTTCATGATGAAAAAGATGTCTGGCATTTCGATTTGTCTGCTAAGGGGCATCGTTTGATTTATAAATCTTGGGACCGGCTTTATTTTCAGGATTTAAAGGACGGAGGCAAGGCTACGGCGATGAATCTGGTGGTGTCGGAGGATCGATTGGCGGGCGTGGTGAGTAAGGATGTGAGCAGGCGGGTGTCGGAGGTGGCGCTTAGCCCCGATGGAAAAGTGATGGGGTATATCGCGTACGGGGATGTGTATGTTCGGAATGTGGCTAAAGGCTCTAAGGTTAAGCGTGTGACATCTGATATTGGGCGTGAGCGTGAGCTTTCTTGGGATGCTAGCGGAGAGGCGCTTTACTTTGTTTCGGACCGCGGGGGAGAGATAGGCATTTACACTGCGCGGGTGGGGGTAACGCGGAGAGACTTGCTGGGGGAAGCTAAAGAAAAGCGGGATGCTAAAAAAACAGTTGCATCTGATGATAAGTCTAAAGAAAAATCGGAGGGGCAATCCCGGGGCAAATTTCAGGGTAAATCTGGCGGGGAATCGGAGGCTAAGTTATTGACGGGGGCAGTTGTCGGGGCAGTGAAAAAAGGGCATATGAAAAAGGGTAAGATTAAGAAGGGTAAGGCCGGAGCGGCTGAGGTATTGAAAAACAAGGACAAAAACGCGGATCAAAAAGAGAGCAAAGATAAAGGCAAGGCAGATAAGCAGAATAAGCAGAAGGCACAGAAGCAGGAGAAGGTAAAATTAAAGTGGGAGGATGCGGTGACTTTTAAAATTGAGCGTGTTGGGCTGGGTGGTGGGAATGTGCGTTTGCCTATCGTTTCGCCTAACGGTGAGTTTTTGTCTTATATCCGTGGGGTGGGGACGTTGATGATTTATGAGTTTGGCTCTGGGGTTAATCGTGTGCTGGTGAAGTCGGCTGATGCGGGGATTGATTGGGCTTGGAGTCCGGATAGCCAGCGGATTGCTTATACGGTGGATGATGAGAATTTTAATAAAGATATTTGGATTATTGATGCGGATGGTGGTGGTGCTGGTGTTAATATTACGCGGCATCCGGATGTTGATTATGGGCCTGTGTGGTCGGCGGACTCTAAGATATTGGCTTTTGTATCTAATCGGGTGAATAATGAATTTGATATTTGGCAGGTGCATTTGGATAAGTCATTGGATGAGCTGAGCGGGTTGGAAATGAAAGCCTATTATGAAAAAGCGAGCAAGGCGGTGGCGAAGCGAGAGGTTGTGGCGGTTAAGGGGTGGGGCAGTAAGCGAGGGGGAAAAGCGGGCAAGGCGGATCAAGCAGATAAGGCAGATAAGACGGAGAAAGCGGCTAAGGCAGTTAAGGGGGGGGAAGCTGTGGTGCGAGATGGGGGAGCTGATGGGATTGTGCGGGGCAGAGAGGCGGCAAGTGGGTTGGATTTAGAGGATGCTTATTTGCGATTGAAACGGCGGACACATTTGCAAGGGGGCGAGCATGGTGTGGTGATGATGCCCGATGGGACGGCGTTGTTTTTTACGCATGGCGGATCGCTTTATCGTTTGGATTGGGATAAATCTGGGCCTGTGAAATTGGGGGGTGCGGTGTCGATGAGCGGCTTTGGGATTAAGGGTAAGAAAGCGGGGTATTTGGTTGGGGGACAGGGGGGGACGATTGATAAGAGCGGTAAAAAAACATTGCTGGCGATTAAATCGGTGATCGCATTGGATTTGGCTGCGGAGAATTCACAGAAATTTCTGGAGGCTGCGGCATTGATGGGCGCACGGTTTTATCATCCTAAGATGAAGGGTTTGGATTGGGTAAAGCTGACGCGGGCGTATCATGGTTTGGCTAAGCAGGCGGTGACGGATAGCACTTTTTCTGAGATTGCCAATCGTTTTTTAGGGGAATTGAACGCATCACATTTGGGGATTTATAAGCGGACGAAGGTGCCCGGTGCTGAGCCTGTGTCGGGGTATTTAGGTTTTACTTTTGAGATTTTAGGGGATGGGGGTTATCGTGTGACGGGAATTTTGCGGGGCGGGCCTGCGGATAAAAAGGGTAAGGGTTTGCGGGTCGGGGATGTGGTTTATGAGGTCGATTTTAAGAGGTTGTCGGATGATGAGCCGTTGGATAAGGTGTTAGTTGGTAAAGTCGGGTCGGAGGTTGTGTTGCGTGTTGGTCGGGTGATTGAGGGGGCGTTTGAGCGGATTTATGTTTTGTTGACGCCGATGGATATGAAAAAGCATGAAGGGCTGAGCTATAACCAATGGCGGGAAGACATGGCTACGAAGGTGGCGAAGCTTTCTGGTGGCAAATTAGGCTATATCCATATTCAGAGCATGAATCAGGCGTCGCTGGATGTGTATGAACGGGATTTGTACGCGGCGGCTCATGGAAAGGGAGGGTTGTTGATCGATGTGAGGTCTAACGGCGGCGGGTTTACGACGGATTTGTTGTTGGGTTCGATTATGGTTAAGGCCCATGCTTATACGATTCCTCGGGGCGGTAAGAGGGGATATCCGCGAGATCGTCTTTATATTCAGCGATATACGCAGCCTATCAATATGCTTTGTAATGAGCGTAGTTTTTCTAATGCCGAGATTATTTCCCATGCTTTTAAGACGTTAAAGCGTGGGACGTGAGTTGTCAATGAATCTTCTGGGGGGGTTATTTCTACGGGGGGTCAGAGTTTGATTGATGGGACCTCGGTGCGGATGCCGTTTCGGGGTTGGTATTTGCTTGATGGCACGGATATGGAAAACCATGGGGCGGTGCCCGATATTTTGGTGCTGAGTGAGCCGGGGGATGAGGCTGCGGGCAAGGATAAACAGCTCGATGCTGCGATTGCTGATTTACTGAAGCGGTTGCCTAATAAGAAGGCTGGGCGCTAATATGGATGAGGTTGGCGCTATACTTGGTTGCGTTTTGGGGGTGAGATCGTTAAGATAAGGCGTCTTTAATGTACGTATTATTTACGTAAAAGAGAATTGTTGTTTTATTTTTGTGGTGGTTTGATCTGCTACATTTTTTTAGAAGTGATGTCCCGATTGATAGAAGGTTATTTTTTATGCCAGAAGCCCCTAAACGTTTAGCCAAAGAAACCGAGATGCTCGAATCAGTGGGGGGCAAGGGCCCTCTTGCGACGCTGGGTATATATATGAAATTGAGCGGTCCTGGGTGGTTGCAGTCTGCGATTACTTTGGGTGGTGGGTCTTTGGGTTCGAGTTTGTTTTTGGGTGTGATGGCGGGTTTTGGGATGATGTGGTTGCAGCCTGTGGCGATGTTGATGGGAGTGATTATGCTGTCTGCGATTGCTTATGTGACGCTGGCCACGGGTGAGCGTCCGTTTGATGCGATCCGTAAGCATGTGAATCCGGCGTTGGCTTGGGCGTGGGCGATTGCTACGTTGATGGCGAATATGGTGTGGGCGATGCCTCAGTTTTCTTTGGCGACCGGTGCGCTGGAGCAAAATCTTTTGCCGGGGATGGTTGATGGCGATGGCGCCAAGTGGGCGGTGGGGATTGGGCTGTTGGTTATTTGTACCGCGATTATTTGGTCATATGACAAGGGGGGTAAGGGGGTGGCGGTGTTTGAGTTGATTTTGAAGATTATTGTGGGTCTGATTGTGCTGAGTTTTGTGGGTGTGGTGGTTGCATTGTCGATGCAGGGTGCGATTTCGTGGGGTGCGATTTTTTCGGGATTAGTGCCCGATTTTAGTTTGTTGTCTAAGCCGGCCGATACTTATTCGCCTTATTTGGATGTGTTGGGGCAGAGTAAAGGGTATTGGACGGATCATATTGTGAGTACGCAGAAGAATATTATGATTGCTGCGGTGGCTACGGCGGTGGGTATTAATATGACGTTTTTGTTGCCTTATTCGATGCTGAAAAAAGGTTGGAATGCCAAGTTTCGGGGCTTGGCGATTTTTGATTTATCAACGGGGTTATTTATCCCTTATGTGGTGGCGACGGGTTGTGTGGTGATTGCTGCTGCGGCGCAGTTTCACCCGAGTGACTCGGCGCATTTCAAACAAATCGAGGCGGGGCTTGATCAGCAGATTGCTTATATTGATCGGGCTGAGCAGATGAGCGATGATGCGGGGGCGAAGTTTTTGGTAGCAAAAGGCGTGTCTAGCAAATTCGTTAAGGGGTATCGTCAAAATCTGAAAGGCTATTGGGACAAGACGCATATGGCGGTTAGCGCTGGGGATAAAAAAATCGCGGCACTTTTGATTAAGCGAGACACGGGCGCTCTGGCGAAGTCGCTCGAGCCGTTTTTGGGTGAAACGGTGGCGCAGGAGATTTTTGGTTTTGGGGTTTTGGCCATGGCGTTTTCGACCGCGATTATTTTGATGTTGATCAATGGTTTTGTGGTTTGTGAGATGCTGGGCTTTAAGGATAATGCCAAGTGGCACCGTATTGGTTGTGTGGCAGCGGGGATTACGGGGTTGCTGGGTGCGCGATTGATTTGGGGTGGGGCTAACACGGCGTGGCTTGTGATGCCGACGAGTACGATCGGCATGATTTTACTGCCTGTAGCTTATATTACGTTTTTCTTTATGATGAATTCTCGTGGGTTGTTGGGAGATAAGATGCCTCGGGGGTTGAACCGGGTGGTGTGGAATAGTTTGATGGGTGTGGCCACGGCATTTGCTAGCTATGCGGCGATGATGAGTATTGAAGGCAAGACTAAGATGTTGGGGCAGACCAACTGGCAAGAGAAGGATATTGCTTATGCGATGGTGGGGCTATTTGTTTTGTCGGTGGTGGTGGCGCAGGTGATCAAGTGTAAGAAAAGTAAGGGATAGGCCGCGAAAAAGGGGATGGGCGGAGGATGGCAGGTGGTGCCCGTTTACGCTTTTTTTAAGGAGTGTAAACGGGCTTTTTTGTTGGCTTTTTAGGTGTGATGGGAATTTATGGTGAGGTCTTTAGGTTATACTAGGGGTTAAGATTGAATGAGATTTGATAGCATGATAAGGAAAAAAACAGATGGCAGATCAAGAAGATATTCGCGGTGATGTTTCGGCTCGTTATGGAGAAATTGCTCAGAGCGGCGGGGCTTGTTGTAGCGGGGGAGATGTTGGCCCCGAGGCACTTGGGATGGTTGAACATGCCAAGGCGATTGGCTATGCTCAGGAAGATCTGGCGGGTTTGCCTAGCGGTGCGAATCTGGGGCTGGGTTGTGGGAGTCCTACGACTTTGACGCTGATTAAAGAGGGGATGACGGTGATTGATTTGGGCAGTGGTGCTGGGATTGATTGTTTTATTGCGTCTAAAAAAGTGGGCATCCGGGGGCGTGTGATTGGGATTGATATGACGGACCAGATGCTGGAGAAGTCTGCTGCGTTTGCTAAAGATCATGGTTATGCCAATGTGGAATTTCGTAAGGGCTATATTGAGTCGTTGCCTTTGGAGGATGCTTCGGTTGATTTGGTGATGAGTAATTGTGTGATCAATTTGTCGCCGAATAAGATGGCTGTTTTTTCAGAGATTATGCGTGTGCTTAAGCCGGGGGGACAGGCTGCATTGAGCGATATTGTGCTGCTTAAGCCGTTGCCCGAGGGGGTGTTGGGCGATTTGGAGGCTTATATTGGTTGTATCGCAGGGGCGGAGCTGATTGGCGATTATTTGGGCAAAGCGATGATTGCTGGGCTTGAGATTGAGCATGCTAAACGGCATTGTTATGACGTGATGCAGGTGCTGGGTTGTAGCCCGGAGGCGGGTAAGCTGCTGACGCATATCCCGGCAGATTTTGACGGGAATGCTTATGTGGCGAGTTTGGATTTGTTGGCGGTAAAAGGCGGGGAGGTGGCGAAAGTCAAAGCTGGCGAGTCGGCTTGTTGCACGCCTGGTGGTGGGTGCTGTTAGCTGTTAGTTTTTTTTGGGGAGGAGGGTTTGGGAGAAGGTTTTTTTATGAAGCAGATGGATGGACTTAAAAGTATTTTGATTTTGTGTACCGCCAACCGTTGTCGATCGCAGATGGCGGAGGGTTGGGTGAGGCATTATGCGCCGAACGAGGTGGCGGTGTATAGCGCGGGGGTGCGGGCAACTTTTGTGCATCCGTTGGCTATTGAGGTGATGGCTGAGCGTGGGATCGATCTTTGGGCGCATCGGTCGGAGCATCTTTCGCGATATTTGGATAAAGAGATCGATTTGGTGGTGACGGTTTGCGATAGCGCTAGGGAGCAGTGTCCGGTGTTGCCTAGGGCAAAACGAACGCTGCACCAGCGGTTTGATGATCCGGATGCTGCTGAGGGGAGCGATGCGGAGGTTTTGGGAGTTTTTCGGAGGGTGAGGGACGAGATTGAGGCTTGGGCTAAGAGTTTGTTTTAAGCTATTGGGCTGATTTTGATATTGATGATTGGGAACGCCTACGATTATGGATCGTGGGCGTTTTTTTGTGCAGGGTGATTGTGGGGCATGGGGATAGTGGATCATGGGGATGGGCATGAGGATAATGGGTGTGGGTTGTGCGCGTGGGGAGGGTTGGGGTTGTGCTGATGGTAGGGTTTTTTTGTATTGGCTGTTTTTTTTTCGGGGTGGAAAGTGTCAATGGGCTGAAAAGGCGGGGCGATGGGTCCGATTATATATTCAGTTTGATGCAGTGGATGGGTTTTGTGGGCATTGGATGGGCTTAGTCGGTGTGATTGGGCTTTGATGGAGATCGGCGGTGCTTAATGAGCGTGGCTTAAAAGGGAGATAGAAAATGGATGCTAAACTTTTATTTTGCATGGGATTAGGCGGTTTTTTGGGCTTGGTGGGATGTCGGGGGGCG
>CAZSSX010000132.1:0-7476 GCA_964609545.1 uncultured Phycisphaeraceae bacterium
TTTGCTTTTTCGTTCCATAGATATGTTATAGCGCAAGATGCCCCCGTTAACAAGGAGTGAAGGGGTTTATCGAAGGGCTCGTTTGAAATAATTAAACGGCGTGTGCAGCTCATTGGTGAAGCTATAAATCCCCCGCATTTGAAATAACCAATCGACAGAACCACCATAAACTTCATACAAATCTTTGGCAATATTGATGTAACGATAACCCGGCAATAACAACTCCCCACGCTTTCCAATTTTATCATAGACACGTAGGTCTCGACGGGAGTAGTGATCCTTTTTACCGCCGGGGCCGCGCAAAATCATACCCCCTGTATTATGATAACTCTGCGCGCCGGCAATCTGGGGATGCTTCATAATAAAATCAGCCACCATCCGATTTTCTTTTATTGAAAAGGGGTAATAATGAGCCCCGCGCTGAATATGTTTAGGCTGCCAATTCCAAGGCCAATCGCGATTAGGATCATAAGACCCATCCCCATCCTCATTGATCAGCCCATCCCCATCATTGTCAATTCCCTCCTGCCCTAGTAGGGTATAAGTTAATTTTGGCCGCTTCTCCCCTTGCTTTAAAGGCACCATTAAATGGGGATAATCAGGATGCGTTTTCCAATTCCCATTAGGGTCAATTTTTCGCATTTGTGTGATCGACCCATCCCCGTCTAAATCCTCATATCCATCCTCATTGATCAGCCCATCCATGTCATCATCCACCGGCCGCTGACCGGTTCGAGGGCTATGAGTTGTGTTAGGCTTTGTCATATGTGCATCGCGCGAATCGGGGCTTAACATGGGGCAAATATAAAAAATGCGATGATCCAGTAAACGAGTAATAAATTTGTTTTTACCATACATCTCGCAAAGATACCACGCGGTATAAAGGCTCACCTCAACGCCTTGCAATTCGTTGGCGTGGATGCCCCCGTCAATCCAAAACCCAACTCTTTTTTCAGAGCCAGTTTTTTTGAAATTGGTAATGGTCATGACCCACATCTGACGTTTGCCATAAGATAGCCCCAGAGATTTCAGCTTACAAAGATCGGGGTGGCCTTTGGCTAATCCTTTGAGCAATGCGCTGGCCTGGGCGTGGGAATGGTAACGATTAAACTTTGCGGGCACTTTGGGGTTAGAGGTCGCACCTAAGGTTTTATAGTAACGGCGACCGTCAGCCCAAGCATTCAAACAAAATGAGAAAATCAAAATAAAAACAAGAAAACGTTTCATAGCATGTTCCATCTGAAAAAATAAAGTTTATTGGCTGTCGATTAAATGAAGGATTAATGTTTTTTGTCCAACGCAAGGCGACCAAACTTTAAAAGAAATTACCGGCGAGGCTTTGGCATCCAAAGATAAAGTGTAAACCCTTTTCTCTTGACCAAGGGGATTGATCTGTCCCAGCCGTGTGATTTTTTTGCCGCGAATAAATTGCGTGCCAACGGGGGGGATGACTTTTAGCTGCAACACCTGTAGCCTCTTGGTGCGCTTACCCATGGTTGAAACAGTCGGAAGATTACCGACATTACGCACCGTCACCGTGATGCGGTATACATGCTGGCCTAAAGGCTCAATTTTGGGTTTAAGAAAAATAAGCTTGGCTCTACTGCCCGCGACTTTTTCGATGAATTTGATATTTTGTTGGGTTAATCGGGGTATCTTTGAAAAATTGGGGAGGCTTAAAACAAAGGGTTTAAAGCCGCCAACCTCTACCACTTGTCCGGGAAAATCAGGATGTTTGATTTTTTGCCATGGAACAAATCCCGCTAAGCCTTGACGTTCTAAATAACGTAATCGATTAACATCTGCGTTACCCGATATTTTTGGGGTAGGTTTAATATTTTTCTTAACTTTTGTTGATAGCGTTTTGGTTTTATTTGTTTTACTTTTATGAAGATTAGCTTTTAGATTCACACTAAAGCTAGGCGCAGTCAAGGACCATCTACCATAATGAAAATACGCCCACCGAGAAAAACTTCCTTTTTGTGAGTGATACGTCGAGGCACCCCGCCCTTTAAAAATAGACTTATACGCTTTTGAAAAGCGTGAAAAATATCGGGCATCCAAAATCTCAACTTGGGTAGGGATCCTGCCGTTGCCACCAGAAATCCATCGACTATTGAGATTATCTTGTTCAGAAAAACTATAGACCGCGTAAATATGAGTGTGTTTATAGGCAAACTCAACGATCGCACGCGTTTCAGGTTCGGATACCTGGTGAGGCCCCGCTCCAGGCTCAAAAAAACCATAATTAAATGTATGATTTTTATTAAATGCCGTACCGCCTACACCATCTTCATTAAAAAGCCCATCCTTATCATTGTCGATACCTTCGATTAAAACACGGTGGGTTCCCACTTGCCCGTTCTTCGCATCGGCCAACACCATAATTCGGCCATCATCTTTGTGTTTGAGATATTTACCATGAACATCTTTAATACGCATCTGAGTGATCCAGCCGTCCCCGTTCAAATCCTCGGGGCCATCTTCATCAAGCTGAAAATCTTTATCGTCATCAAACGGCCTATGATTAGTATCCCCCGCGTGAAAGGGTTGGGTCTCAAAACCAAGAACAGCATCGGGGCTGGGAATCGGAATCAGATAAAAAGTTGTATTTTTAAGCAGCTTAGATTTTTCGGCAAGCTGCTCGACCATACCGATAGTAATCTGTGTTGCAGCATGATCTTTGCCGGTGACATTACCCAAAATTAAAATAGCGGGCTTAAGATTGGCTTGCCCAGTGGACACGGTAATCAACTGCACAGGATGCCCTAAACCGGTGGTAGCAAGCTTGCTAACGGTAATATTTTTGTGCCGTTTTAGAAGATTGATAGCGATAATGGATTGTTTAAGCGTAGGGTAGTTTTTTACCGCAGTGTCTTGCCCCGCAGCTGTATGTAAGCAAAACAAGCTTAAGCATAGCGCGGTCATATGATTTCTAAAAGGCGTCATGGCATTTCCTTGGGCATATCAATTCAACTAAATGATTAGCATGAAAGTACAAAAAAATAAAATTAAAAAGGACCCGAAAATTTATCTAAAAGCCCAGAAATAGAATCGTTCAATGGCGTGTCGATTTTATTTGATGACTTTTTGGCGATAGTATCTTTTGCTAAAGCTGGCCCTTTATGTTTTGAAGACGCTTCAGCTTCGGGAATTGTTGTAGTAGTGTTGAAATTTTGTGATTTTTTTAATTGCTTGTCAATCCGGTTAACTGAAATCGGAATGCTTGTCCCTAGCGACTGAGCAAATAAATCGACCCGATATTCCTCAAGCATCCAGCGCAGCGTCTGGTTTTCGGGGTTAGGCAAATTCTGTTCTAATGCCTTAAGTTGCATCTGATAAACATCATGCAAATAAGGCTGCAAGAGATCGAATCGCTCGCGGTCTCGCTGAAAATGACCATCATAAAGTTTCTCAATCCGTTGGCTGATGGCTTTTAAATATCGTGGATATTGACATAGCCAAGCAAACGGCGTTTGAATGAGAAAATTTGAACAAAAAAGATTTTGACGCTGCCAGCGTATATCATCCACCGCCAGCTTAAATTGGCGCGGGTGGCTTTTATCTAATTGCAAATCCACCACTTGCTTTTGAACAAGGATTTGTTTGACAATTTTAGCGATAAGCTGATTGGTCCCGGTCAGTTTATTCCATCCCGCTTCGATGCAGCGTTCATAGGCTTTTTGTGTGGTGATGGCGGGTGCATCAGAAAGAAAAGTTTGCTGCACGATCAAGGTTAACAGGTGATCGGTTAGCTGCTTTTTATTACCTAGCGTTGCAAAGGAAACCGCCAAGCGATCAAGCCCCGCGATTTGTTTGGCTTGATGTTTCAGCTCTGTTGATAATTCCAAACAAAGCAGCCGCCTAACTCCGATTCGCGTGAGAGCATCCGCTGCATCTTGCGTTTGTCGAAGCTCAATAGAAACAGATTTTTGATGGTCTACGATGCAAGGATACCCTAACGTATCCAGTCCAGCGCTTTTGATATGAACTTGTTTAGGCAGGTCGCCAAAATCCCACTTCGTAATTTTTTCACGGGTGACGCCCGCGTATTCAATGGTTTGAAATGATGCTTTGATTTGATCGGATAATTCTCGCGTCACAGCATGAAGATCGCGCGACTGGGTAATGGTTTGGCCTTGTTTATCCAAGATGTTAAGGTTGAGCTGCAAGTGCTTAGGCAGCTTAGTTTCATCCAGAAGGTTTTGGGGGAATGACTGCTGGGCAATGTTTTGAAGAATTTGATGCAATGCTTGGATAAAAGGTTTTTTGGAATCTTGTAATTGTTCCAAGCAGGCCTCAACCGTTTGACTAATGGGAATCAAATCCACGCGAATCGCTTTAGGCAAATGCTTAATCAGAATCGTTATTTTTTCCCCAAGAAAGCCAGGCACCAGTTGCTGAGTGTGACTCTCACGAACCTGATTGAGCATTTCAATCGGAATATTTAAGGTGACACCATCGGCTTGATGGGTGTAATCATGCTTGTATGTAAGGTTTAAATGGGTATTGGCAATTTTTAACGTATCGGGATGATCGGTGGCTTTGAGGCGCTGTAATTCTGGAGGTAGCAGAATTTCAGGGCTGAGAAAAAGAAGCTTTGGGCTTTTATATTCTTGTTTTTTTCGCCACTGTTCAAACGCGGGGCCATTGGTGATATCTGCGGGGATCAGCTGATCGAAAAAGGCGTAACGTTTATTTAAATCTTCTAATAAATCAGACCTTCTAATTTTTTCTTGGAGCAGTTTAATTTCCTCGACCAACGTCACGTTATGTTTATGGAAGGGCGCATGGCTGTGATAATCCATTTCCACTAAGGCATGATGGATGAAAATCTCTCTGGCTTTGGGGATGTCGATGGCGCCATAATGAACGGTGCGCTTAGGGATAATCACCAACGAAAATAGAGAGACTTTTTCGTCGGCTAACACCTTGGCTGAGTCCACATCCCAGCGAGGATTGCTTTGACTTTTATGCACCACATGTCCAGCGATAGGCTCAATCCATTGCGGGGAGATGGCGGCGTTGGTGCGGGCATACAAGCGCGTGGTTTCTACAATTTGTGAAGACATCAGCCATTTTGGTTTTTTTGAAAACAAAGCAGACCCGGGAAAAATAGAAAATTTTAGATTGTTCGTCCCTTGATATTGATGATGCTCCGAAAGATTTCCCACGTTATAAAGGAGCCCACTAAGGATCGCCCGATGAATATTTTCCGGTTCAGCACGCTGCTTATGAAATCGCCCATGCTGCTGAATCATAATCTCACGCAGCTGACGGTAAAGATCGTACCATTCACGCATGGTTAGATAAGACAAAAAATTCTGGGAGCAAGCTTTTCTCAGCTTAGATTGAGAAAGTTGTTTAGATTGTTTTTGGGAAAAATCCCACAGCTTTAGAATGGAAATGAAATCAGATTGCCCATCGGTAAAGGGCTCGTGTGCCGCGTCGGCTTGTTGCTTGAAAGCCTCGGGTCGTTGCCGCGGGTCTTGTATAGTAAGCCCAGAGGCGATGATCAGCATATCATCAATGCAGCCTTCCTCGACCGAGGCTAGCAACATCCGGGCTGTTCGCGGGTCGATGGGGATCCTCGCAATCTGCCGACCGATGGCTGTGATGCGATGCGATAAGTCGATGGCGTTAAGCTGAAATAAAAGCTTAAGTCCTTGGCGGATCATGGCATACTTAGGCGGGTCTAAAAAATCAAAATCTTGAATATTCCCTAAGCCTAAAGATTTCATCTGCAAAATGACAGATGCCAAATGGGTACGCTGAATCTCAGGCTGAGTAAAAAGATCTCGATTTTGAAAATCAGCCCGATCATAAAGACGGATGCAAATGCCATCGGCCACGCGCCCGCACCTGCCCTTTCGCTGATTGGCTGAGGCTTGAGAAATCTTTTCGATAGGCAATCGCTGAACATTAGCCTTGGCCGAAAAACGAGAAATCCGCGCAACGCCTGTGTCGATAACAAAACGGATGCCGGGCACGGTTAAAGATGTTTCCGCAACATTGGTTGCCAAGATGACGCGTCTGTGCGGGGTGCTTTTAAAAACAAGATTTTGTTGAGCCGCGGGAAGACGGGCATAAAGCGGTAGTACCGCGAGCCCGCGCGCGCCGAGGTAAGACAGCGTCTTAGCTGTATCCCGAATCTCCTTCTCTCCCGAAAGAAAAACAAGAATATCGCCTCCCGATGTTTCCTGTAAAAGCTGATCCGTGGCTTGGGCGATGGCATCATAAACATCTTGGCTATTTGGCTGGGAATCTGTTTGAGAAAGTGGCTGGTAGCGTACCTCCACGGGGTAAGTTTGCCCCCGCACTTCAATCACCGGCGCATCGTTAAAAAATGCTGAAAATTGCTTGGTGTCAATCGTGGCTGAGGTAATAATAATTTTTAAATCCGGGCGCTTGGGTAAAATCTTTTTGAGGTACCCTAGTAAAAAATCGATATTTAAAGATCGCTCGTGGGCTTCGTCAATGATGAGCGTTTGATACTGCAAAAGCAACGGATCCGATTGCGTCTCGGCTAACAAAACGCCATCAGTTATCACCTTCACCAAAGTTTGATCGGTAGATTTATCATCGAAACGGATCTTAAATGCGACCTGTGAGGACTGAGCAGAAAGCTCTTGTTTTAGTCGGCTGGCGATGGAGCGCGCCGCGATACGCCGAGGCTGGGTATGACCAATGTAGCCCCGCAAGCCCAACCCCAAGCTTAAACAAATCTTCGGAATCTGAGTTGATTTACCCGAACCAGTATGCCCCGAGAGAATTGTTACCTGGTTTTCCGAAATAATTTTTTTGATCTCTTCAACGCGCCCAGAGATCGGAAGATGGGGCGGGTAGGTGATATCAAGCTGATGATTTTTTCGCTCAATCACCGTCTGGATCGATGCGTTGATCTGCGCGGTGGTTTTTTCCAAGGCATGATCAATGGCTTTATTATTTTTGCCCCGTGCCTGCATCCGGTGAATAGATTTTTGAATCTTTTTAACATCTGCAATAATGCATTTTTTCTGAATCTGCTTGGTAAAGCAAGGCTGTTTAGCTCGCGCGTTGTGTGGGGTTAAATCAGCCATCTTAAGCTGCGGAATCTCTAAGCAGTTCCATCGCCGCCAATAAAATATCGGTGGGGCTAGCCATTCTGCCCATGCCAAAGCTTCGGCAGGCTTGCCATCCCTCCTCCGGACCAACAAGCTTAACATTCAAAAGCTCGCTCACTGTTTTTAGATTTCTTTGCAAAATAGGATTGGCCCACATGTCTGCATTCATCGCGGGAGCCAGCAAAATCGGTGTAGCAGCGGGCAATGCCCCAGCGATTAAATTAACGATATTATCCGTGATCCCTTGCGCCAATTTTGCGATAAAATCAGACGTTGCCGGCGCGATAATTAGGATATCCGCAGACCTAGCGATACGAATGTGTGGCGAATGAAAATGATCTTGAGTATCGAAAATATCGATGGCAACAGTATC
>CAZSSX010000133.1:0-7451 GCA_964609545.1 uncultured Phycisphaeraceae bacterium
CGCCCCTCACGCCCCGACGCCTTAACCACTTTGCTCCCCACCGACCCCCAAGCAGACCCCTCAACAACAGCGGCCAAATCACTATTATCCGTAGCCGCGACATCTTCCGCCACCAATGCGTCTTGTTCATCAACTGATTTTTTCTGATCCAACCTAAATTCCCTATCACTAAAGCGCGGGATAATCAAGCCACAAACGCAGCCTGCCAGAGCCAAGGAGTATACCCCAAACCGTATTTATCGGCTTGAAGTGTTGAAAATTCGAGGCTCAAACCCAAGCTGCCTTTTCCTCAATCTCCACCCATGATTTGAATCCCAGGCTCACTCCATTAAAATAAACCAGTGCCCCAAGTGAAGATCAGTCCTCCCGATCTAACACCCAAGCCACGCTAATTGAATATTTTAACTAAACTAGCTTTACTCTGACCTCAAAAAGAGCATCCACCATGCCCGATTTTATAACCCCTCAACTAGTTACCAGCATTCTTGTTATTTTTATAATGCTCAATCTCATCCTCGTCAGCTGCTCCTACCTGATCATGCTAGAGCGTAAGGTTTGCGCATGGATACAAGACCGCATCGGCCCCAACCGCACCAACTTCTCCTTTGGCTTATTGCCCATTAAAAAGTTTTGCTTTGGACTAGGACAACCCTTAGCAGACGGCATCAAATTATTTTTCAAAGAAGATTACACACCCGATCAAGTCGATAAGCCATTGTTTTTATTAGCACCAGTATTAGTCGTCATCCCAGCGATGATCGGATGGGCCATCATGCCATGGGGCGGCATCTTCCATACCGAAGGTTTCGACTTATGGATACCCTTCATCGGGGATTTTAAAATAGCAGCATTCTCAGTCTCAACCGCAGCCGCACCACTAAACGTAGGCATCATTTACATCTTAGCAGTAGGCTCCTTAGCCGTATACGGCGTCGTCCTAGGCGGCTACGCCTCAAACAACAAATACTCATTCCTAGGCTCCCTGCGCGCCACCGCACAAATGCTTTCCTACGAAATCCCCATGGGCTTAGCAGTCTTAACCATTATCATCACCTCCGCAGGCGCCATGTCGGCCAACAGCCTAATCGATGCACAAGTCTATACCACAGGCGGAACCTGGAACCTACTCACCCATCCCATCTTTGCCATCATCTTCTTCACATGTATCTTAGCCGAATGCAACCGCGCACCCTTTGACCTAGCAGAAGCAGAACAAGAACTCGTCGGAGGCTTCCATACCGAATACTCCTCAATGAAATGGGCATTATTTTTCCTCGGCGAATATATGGAAATGATCACAGCCGCCGCCTTTTTCACACTACTATTCCTAGGAGGCTGGGACCTATTCCCAGGCCTAGAAGCCTTCCCCGTCGAAGGCGGCATCTTCTTAGTACTAGCCAAAGCGCTCGTGTTCTTCTCAAAAATGGCCTTCCTGCTCTTCTTAATGATGTGGATCCGCTGGACCTTACCCCGCTTCAGATTTGATCAGCTCATGAAACTAGCTTGGCGATCGGTGATCCCCACATCCCTAGTCATTTTGCTAGCCACAGCAACCATGATTTACCTCATCCCCGCCGGCTCTAGGCAGTGGTGGCATTTCACCGTAATGAATGTAGCCGTATTATTTGGCACCATGGCCTGCGCCTCATTTATCCCCTCAAACGAGACCATCAATCAGAAAGTTAGGCTCAAAGGATCCCGCTTCTCCCCTTTGCTTGAGGACTAACCCCACCCCCTTTACACCTTTCCAAAGCCCTGTTTTTTTAAAGCGGGGTTTTTCTATTTTTTATGAATCGAGAACAACCCAGCATGCCCGACCTAACCTTTGAAGTACAGCAAAACCAAAGACTTGATACACTCCTAAGCAAGCTCCTCAAGCTTTCCCGCGCTGATGCCATTAAGCTCCTCAAAACAGACACCGTCAAACTCAACAAAATACCTTTAACACATAAAGCTAAAGGCAAAATCATCCTAGCAGGCCAAACCATCACCATCAAAGACTACGCACCAGAGCAACAACTCGTAGCCAATCCCAATATCAAACTCACCTACCTACAAAAAAATCTAGATTTTGTCGTCGTCAACAAACCCGCAGGCATGGCCGTACACCCCCTCGACCCCTCCCAAACAGACACCGTATTAAACGCTGTCTACGCAGACTATCCGCAAATCCTAAACGTAGGCACCGAAGGACACCTACGCTCAGGCGTCGTCCATCGCCTAGACGTCCCCACCACAGGCTGCCTCATTTTCGCCCTAAACAACCACGCCTACCAACACCTACGCATCGCATTTAAAACACACCAAACCTTCAAATCCTACACCGCCCTCTTGCAAGGCAACTACCAACAAAAAATGTCACTCAAACTACAACTCGCCGTTACACGCAAACGCAACCCCGCCAAAGTCTCTGTCATCCCCTTCGATACACACCCCCTACCCTCGGGCACATGCATCTGCACCCTAGACCTAGCAGTCCATCAACACTACCCAGAAGAACGCGCCACCTTAGTACAAGTCACGCTAGGCACCGGCTACCTCCATCAAATCCGCGCGATGATGGCACACACCGGACACCCCCTCATAGGCGACCCATTATACAACACCCTAGACCCCATCCAACCCCTAAAAGACTTCACCCATCTACCCCTATGCCTCCATGCCCAAACCCTAGAAATCCAAGTCCCCCAGCTCCGTAAAAATGTCAACGCCGATGCACCGCTCCCCGAAGCTTTTACCGATATTTTAACCCGTCTAAATCAATAAAACCCCTTGATAATAAACAAATCCCACAACCTAACACCTCCCATGCCCCACACACCAAGCCGCATCAATAAGACCACATCTTGCGCTTTTTCGCTTTTTCCCGCTCTATTTTTTACCCACCAATCGCTCCCAAAGCTTAATCCCCGCATAACGCTCGACACGCTCCGTTGAAACCTGAAAAGCCTCAAATCCCTCAGACCAAGGCCCATTGGGTATCAAAAAAGACCACATATAAAGCCTCCCCGTCCTCGTCTCACGCAACACCGATTTAAAATACATATTAGGAATCGGTATCGAAACCCGATTCCCATCTCCCTCACCAATAGATTTAACTTTTTCATTAAAATCAAAGATCGGCCCGCAAATCACATACGTCGCCAAAGTCGCCTTAAGCCCATCCAATTGACGTATCGCTTGCTCAAGCTTACTCCAAATCCCCCGGTTAAATTTGGGATGCTGAGGCGACATATTAGAAAGCAAAAAAGTTTCGCTATTCTGCAACTTCGTCCCCCGCTGATCAGCGCTAGGAATCAAATGCCCCCGATGATATCCCGAACCTCGATAATCCACCAAGTCAGCCCGAAACATCTCCGGAATACGATGGTCAGGCCTAAAATGATCCTCCCGATCAACCCTCGGCCTGCTCTGAGAATCCACGATCTCAAGCGCCCACTTGGCTTGCCGAAAATAATACGAATACCCCAAAACATAAAAGCGGTTAAATAAAATCTGATCCGCAGCCGGCATACCATATAAAGTTTCCGGTCTTAAACTCGGTATATCCATCACATCAAAGCCTTATCAAACAGCCTACATTATCGCTTATCACTTAAAGTCGCAGCCACCGAAGACCTAAAATATTCAGCGATCGTCCGATCACTAGCCCGTTGATATTTAATCTTAAATTGTGTCTCTGTTTGCGAAACCACTTCAATCTCAATACGAAATTGCTTGCCCAGCGCCGTCTTAAATTCAAATTGAGCATCCATACCAGTCATATCATTTTTACTCAAACGCCCATTGGGAAAAATCACACGATTATTTCTCAGCACCCGTGCCGTTCGGCTCACCACCATCGAAGGCGGAGATTTAAAAATCGTATACAAAGCCGCATGATACTTCCGCATCACCTTCTGACTCTTACCCCCACCCTTGCTTTTTCTATTGCGAGCCTTAGAACCACAACTCAATGCACTCAAGCAAATGCAAGCAAGACAAAGCAGATAAAATACACGTTTTTTTTTCATGATTGACTTCTTCTTTTATCGTTTCTAATCATTTATAACTTTCAACCAAACCCCTAACATACCTAATCCACGCCAAAAAACCCAGCCCACCATTTTACCATGGCTTGACATCTCATGCTTATTCCTCCCCACCGATATCCTTGACCTTGAACAAAATAGATAAAGCCAAACCGATCAGCCCCAGCGTAACCACCGCCCCAAAGTACAAACTAGGCCCCCAAGCCCGATACAACACCAGCGTTATCAACGCAGTGAAAAAAGACAGCACAAAAAACCTAGCACTAAGCCCCCGCGCCTGACGTCTCGCTTGAATCATTTTAGGATCAACAGTCGACACGCTATACCGCTCCCCCTTGTCATATTCATGCCCACACCCCGAACATGCCCCCCGGATCGGCGCCCCCGCCAAATCCTTATCGCAGTGCTTACAATATATAGATAGTATACGTGGCTTCATCATCACATCTTATCGGAAAGAACACCCCCATAACTTGCAAAAATACCAACCGCAAACCCTTCCCATAAACTTGGCTCACTCAAGATGGGTAAAAGTACCTCCGCTTATCCTTAAACATGACAAATTTGTCTTTTGTTTGTTATGATATGATCCGGAGAAAGATTTCACAAAACAAAAATGGAGCTACCCATGCCTACCCCCGCTAATAAACCCGTGGTCCTCATTGTTCGAGATGGCTGGGGCCATAATCCCAATCCACAGCACGATGCCTTTAACGCCATTAAACTCGCCAAAACTCCCGTTTCCGATGCATTGGCCGCCCAATATCCCACCACCCTAATCCACACCAGTTCCGCCGATGTAGGACTCCCCCAAGGCACCATGGGCAATTCCGAAGTAGGCCATCAAAACATCGGCGCCGGACGCATCGTCAACCAAGAATCCGTCGCCATCACCTACGCTGCTCAAAAAGGCCAATTTAAAGACAACACCATGCTATGCAAAGCCGTGGAAAAGGCAAAAGCCAACAACGGCTATGTCCATCTCCTAGGCATCGCATCCACCGCAGGAGTCCATGGCCTCCTCGAACACCTCTACGCCTGCATCACACTATGCAAAGACCTAGGCCAAACCAAAGTCGCACTACACCTATTTACCGATGGCCGCGACACAGGACCATACACCGGCAAAGATTTTATCAACGATATCTTAGCCAAACTAGAACAAATCGGCGTAGGCCAAATCGCAACCCTTTCAGGCAGATATTACGCCATGGACCGCGACAATCGATGGGAACGCGTCAAAAAAGCCTACCAAGCCATGACACAAAAAGATGGCGCCAAACATTGTACCACCGCCATCCAAGCCATTGAAAATTACTACGCAAACCCCATCACCCCCACACAAAAAGGCGATGAATTCGTCACACCCACCATCATCGCCAAAGATGACCAAACCGCCCAAGACACACGCATCAAAGACGGCGACTCCGTTATCTTCTACAATTATCGAGGCGACCGCCCACGCGAAATCGTCAAAGCCTTTACCCTCAAAGATGATGCATGGGCACAAATGCCACCCTCACCCGACACCGGCGCCGTCGGCTTTGACCGCGGCAACCGTCTAGACCTCACCTTTGTCACCATGACCGCCTACCAAGAAGGCCTCCCCGTTGACGTCGCCTTTCCCAAGCCTAAAAAAATGGTAAACATCTGCGGCCAATATCTCGCAGACAAAGGCCTCAGACAATTCCGCTGCGCAGAAACAGAAAAATTCCCACACGTCACCTTCTTCTTCAACGACTACCGCGAAGAACCCTTCCCCGGAGAAAGCCGCGCCATGGCTCAATCCCCAAGCGTGGCCACCTACGACCTAGCCCCAGAAATGAGCGCCGACAAAGTCAAAGATTTTGTCCTAGAACAAATCCAAGCACCAGACCCCGTAGACTTTATTCTCGTTAATTTTGCCAACGGCGACATGGTCGGACACACCGGCAACTTAAACGCCGCAATCAAAGCCGTTGAAAAAGTAGACCAATGCGTCGGACAAATCACACAAGCCACACTCAAGCAAGGCGGAAAACTCATCATCACCGCAGACCATGGCAACGCCGAGCAAATGTTTGACCCCAACACAAACGAACCTCATACCGCCCACACACTTTACGATGTCCAACTCATCCTCGTCGACCCACAAGCCCAAGACAAAACCTTGCGCCCAGGCGGCAGACTCGCAGATGTCGCCCCCACAGCACTACAACTCCTAGGATTAGAAACGCCCCCACAAATGCAAGGCCGATCCCTCCTACAAGAGTAACCAAACCACCCAAAAATTCGCCATCGTTAAAATAAATCAATTTTTTTTATTTGACCAACCAGACCCACAGCAAGACGCATAAAAAATAGGCAGGCAGAGGATGAACCATTCACATAGCGCCACAGTAATCGCCGGCATTCCCGCCGAAAATCTGACCTTGTATCATCGCATCGGTTTTAGCGTAGGCGACCCCGCAGCCTACGTCCTACTCCCCGATGGACAACGCTTTTTATTGATCCGAGACATCGAGATCAGCCGCGCAAAAAAACACGCCCGCGTAGACCACGTCTATTGCCCAGCCCACTTCACCCCCACAGACGGCTTAGCAGGCGACCGCCAAATCGCAACCGCACAAGGCCTAGCACAACTACTAAAAACACATCAAATCAAAAACGTTATCGCCGACCGATCATTAGCCCTAATTTATCTAGAGCAAATACAAAACGCTGGCATAGCAGTACAATGCGATCCCGACCTAGGCCTAATCGATAGGCGCGTTAAAAACGAAAAAGAAATTCAATATCTCAAAAACGCACAAAAAATCACCGAACAAGCCATGCAAATCGCATGCACAACCATCGCCAACGCACAAGCAAATGCACAAGGAATCCTACACCATCAAGGCGCAACACTCACCAGCCAAAGCGTCAAAGCCATCATCGATCGATGGCTACTAGACCAAGGCTACACCACACCAGGCAATATCGTAGCATGTGGCAAAGATGGCGGAGACTGTCACCATTCAGGCAGCGGACCACTCTACACACAGCAGCCCATCATCATCGACATCTTCCCAAAATCACAAGAAACACGATACCACGGAGATTGCACCCGCACCGTGATTCACGGCCCAATCGATCCCCAACTCCAAAAAATGCATCAAACCGTTTGCCAAGCCAAAGCCGCCGCAACCGACCGACTAAAAGCAGGCGCAACTGGAAATGATATACATCGCGCAACCGCCCACGTCATCCAATCCGCAGGCTACGCAATGGGATTACCCAAACAAGCCGGACAAATAACCATGCCCCATGGCACCGGACACGGCGTCGGCCTAGCCGTACACGAAGCACCCCTGCTAGACCACGCCGGAGATCAGCTTTTAGCAGGTGATGTCGTCACCATTGAACCAGGACTATACGGCGCTAATTGCGGTGGCATCCGCG
>CAZSSX010000134.1:0-7438 GCA_964609545.1 uncultured Phycisphaeraceae bacterium
TTAAAAACTTGGCTTTTTACCATTGCACGCCGAATCTATATCAACCATCTTCGCCGAGCCGAGCAACGTAACGTCAGCAGCGATTACCTAGGGATGGCCAGCCAAAGTCTCACCGCTGAACAGCTCACGACTCGCGCCGACGAGCTGAATTATAAAAAGCAACAGATTGATCATGCCATGCAAGGACTCTCCCAAATACAACGCAGCTGCATCATCCTTTTCCATCAACAAGAAATGTCTATTCAAGAGATTGCCCAGATTATGGAACTGCCCACCGGCACAATTAAAAGTCACCTGCACCGGGGGCGGTCTGCTATGCGTAAAACATTAGCCCCTAAATTCGAGAACGTACCATGAATTTAAATTCCCCCCCGAATCATCCCGACTGGGAAGATTACCGCGATGGCTGCCTCTCTAAAATTGATGAGCGGGCCTTTGAAGATTTCCTTGCGGGATCCTCCGATGCACGTCAGCTATATGATCTTGAATCAGAACTTTTGGCATCACTCAAATGGCAAGACCAAGCTTCTGATTTTATCAACACACAAGATCTCTTTACTAGCAAAGTCATTGCAGCATTTAACACCACCTCCCAGCCTAGCCTATTTACCAAGATCAACCGCTACCTGATCCCGTTCACTGCCGCGGCTATTATTCTTTTCACCATCTTACTCGGCCAAATGCAATTCTTAGAACCACAAGCTCAAACTCATGTCCGTCAAAACCCTGTGGGCACACTGCTTAGCATGGGTACAACCCAAGCTAAGCAACAAGAAAAATTTATAAAAAATCTCCTCGACGACACCCAGCGCGTCTTCCGAGTTAAGCATTTACTGCATTTCGTTACCCAAAACATCAAGCCCCAAGCCGACACTCAGATGATTTACCAAGATCATTTTATCGACAAAGATCTTTTTTAATTGTTGCACAGGGAAGCCTCACTTGTTACATCACACCCACCGCGTCAACCTCACCCGTCCCCTTAAGTCTTGGGCTTTGCTCTGCCTATTGCTGATCTGCTTTCCAGTTTCAGCATGGGGTGGTTATCCGAAAAATGCCCACGCATTTGCGCCTAAAGATGCCAGTCTATATCTCGAGATCAATCATCTCAACCAATGGTTAGGGCATCAAAGCCACAATCCGCTGGTGAGCTATCTGCGAACCGAGGTCAATGTTTTACATGCCAATGAAGCTTGGAAAAAAATACATAGCCAGTTAGGCTTAACCAGCGAACAAATGATCACGCACTATTTAGGAGAACAAACAGCTGTCATTTTTAGCCAAACAACCAACAAGCCTCAGCAATCTTTTATCGTCATGAAATCCGACCCCAAGCACCAACAACTCATCATCAAAAAATTAAATCTCAACCGTATCAACACCCTTAAGGTCGATCAATATAATATCTACCAGACACATCAGAAAGACTCTTACATCGCTGTGGGATACGACAAAAATCCTTGGATCGCCATCTGCCATCCAAAAAGTAAACTTTTTATGCTCAGCCAGCTGAGAGGTTTTGACATTCAAAATCGGCTGGTCAACAATCCAGAATTCAAGTCTTTTATCAAGAAAAATGCGAATCAAAAACATGTTTTATTTTACACCCATTCAGATCAAACCAAACAAAGCCTAGCTTTCACTGCTCACCAAAATAAAAAGACATTCCTCATCGAATTCACCGTATCTCTTCCAGAGACTCTCAAAGCGATCTATCAAAATCTCGAAAAAGACATTCGCCCCGGGGACTTTTGCCCATTGCCTCTAAGCACCGCCATCGTCGGCAGTTTTAATGCCAAACAGCTTTTTCCCAAAGAACAAGTTGCTTTTTTTGATCAATTATTAAAGCCAGACAAATTTTCTCAACGCGTCGCTCCACACATCCAAGCCCCTATAGTTTACTTCGCGGGTAAAGCCGACAAAGGGCGGCTAGCGCTCGGCCTAGCATTAAAAGTCAGTGACAAAAATGCAAGTTTTTATCTGCACCGTTTGCTTGATCGCCTCACGCAAAGGCTCAACCAGAACGACAACAAAAAATCTAAAATTCAAAAAGAAACATATCTTGGGCACACCTTGTATACCCACTCGTTAACGATTGCTTTGTTAAAACAATTGGGCCTTGATTCACATCTTTTTTCCAGCATCACCTTTGGCCAAATCGGTCAGTGGTTTTACATCAGCACCAGCCCCCAATTCCATCGATCCTGTATCGATGTCGCCAAAGATCCTACCCAAAACTTGTCTAACAAAATCAAATCCAACCCCGAATTATTTAAGCCTAAAACAACGAATCTCCTGAGCATTTATATCAAATCATCTTCTTTACAGAAAATGATTTCTGACTTCGTTCAGATTCAAAAAAAGAGCAACGCCAAAGCAGGCATCTTATCCTTTAAAAAAACCATCAATCTGATCCTACCCAATTCACCAGAATCAAGATTACTCCTAGCGTTAGACAAACTCAGCCAATCCAAGCTCAAGGATGCCATCGTCAGCCTGCAAATCGATCTGCCCGCTAAAGATAAATTATCCGGACGACTCATTTTTCATCAACCCGCGGATGAATCAAAAGAAACAACAAAAAAAGAGCCTTGGTAACGGTAGAATCGCCAAGGCTCTTTGTTTTATATTGGTCTTGTGTGGATTTGACATTCTTTGATTTTAAAGCTTGTCAATCCATTTACCAAGCTTGATGACATCTTTAAGCTGACGCCAGTTTCCGTTGACATCATTACTTTGAGGCGTTCCCGGGGTGGAACGCCCTTTGTTAATGGTCTTGAGAAGTTCTTTGTATAAGTGCTTGGTGATACGAGGATATTGTTTGCAAATATTATTTGTTTCACCCGGATCGGTTTGCAAGTTATAGAGTTGAACGGGGGGTAATCCTTGCTTGATGGCATCTTTATCATGAGGTTTGGACCATCCACCAGAGCCGGCACACACGGAGAGTTTGTAGTGTCCGATGGTTATTGCAAAGCGTCCTCGGATGGATGAATGGATGGTGTTTTTACGCGCGTAGTCTTGGCTGGTTGTTTTGTTAAAAAGTGGCATGATAGAAAATGAATCTTCTGCTTGATTATCTCTAAGCCTATGGCCTACAATTTGTGCGATGGTTGCCAAGAAATCAGTGGTACAAATGGTTTTGTTTACTGTTGCGTTTGGTTTGATTACGGCTGGCCATTTTACAATGAAGGGGACTTTGTGTCCGGCTTCAAAAATATCTGCTTTATGTCCGCGGTAGATTGCGCTGGGGTTGTGTCCTAGTGATTTAAGAAGTTTAAAGTTTCCCTTAGGTGAGCAGCCGTTGTCTGATGTAAAAATGATAATGGTGTTATCTTCAATTCCGGCATCCTTGACTGTTTTGAGGAGCTTTCCCATGTGGTGATCAATCATCACTACAAAGTCAGCGTAGGCATTGAGTTTAGATTTGCCTTGGAATTGTTTGGTAGGAAGGATCGGGGTGTGGGGGGAGGGTAATGGTAAATACAGAAAGAAAGGTTTGTCTTTTTTAGCCTGTTGTGTGATGTATTGCTCTGCTTTTTTGAAGAATTTTGGTGTGACCTGTGTGATATCAAAATCGGGTGCGATAGGCCCTTTTCTGGCAAAAGCATAAGATCCCGCTCCTGGATAGGTTTTGGTTGGAATGGCGGTGGGCATGTTATTTTCGACATACACATAAGGTGCCATATCTAGGGAGCCTGAGTGTCCGAATGAGTAGGTAAAACCTAATGATTGTGGTCCGTTGGTGATGGGTTTGCTATAGTCTATATTTTTTGGTGTACCCGCCCAGTCCCATCCTAGATGCCATTTTCCGATAAATGCGGTGTTGTAATTTTTGGCTTTTAGCATTGATGCCACGGTAAGCCTTGATGCCGGAATTAAGGCTTTGGAATACCCAGAAAGCACGCTACTTTTCTTGACTGATCGCCAATTATATCGTCCGGTCAAAATGCCGTAACGCGTTGGGGTGCAGACAGAGGAGGAAGTGTGAGCATCGGTGAACTTAATGCCTTGTGAAGCAAGCTTATCGATATGAGGCGTTTTGATTTTTCCTTGCGGATTAAACGCTGCGATATCGCCATAGCCTAAGTCGTCAGCCAAAATGAAGATAATATTAGGGCGGGAGTGTTTGCCTTGAGAGGCGGCAATGGGCATTGCGAAACATGCTATGAAGCATATAGAGATGATCAGATTAAATTTTTTCATTTGAGAACCTTGTTTTGAGAGTAATTATGGGTAAAAGAAGCATATCTATAAATCTAACGTCTTGGGGATGTAAACTCTGGTAATTTTGGGGTCATATTTTTGATTTTTGTTTTGATGATATTTGCAATAAAAAAAGTCTGCTTATCGTTTTGAATGAATCATAAGCAGACTTTTTAGTGTGTTTATTGAATGGATCTATATTTATTATTGTGTGAGAATATAGGAGGTTTGAGATTGAGGGGCCACGGTCACGGTAATAAAAATGTGATGCGTCCGATTGATAGGATAAATCTTGGAGTTATTTTTCTTATCAGTCACCGTTAGTGTATTGGACAATCCGGTGTAATAAACATTGACCTTTATTTTTTGGGTGATTGGTTTATCTAAGGGATTAAAAACCGTGAAAATTCCTTTTTCTCGAGCAATAGGATTGACCATTAACCAGTAATCTAGGTTGATCCCATCTGGTCTTTTGAGGTGGATCAGATCGCCTTCTAATGTTTGCCGATGTTTTTTAAACCAGTTTACCTGGGCTTTGAGCATATCTCTGGTTTGAACCGCATCATAAAGCCGAGGGCCACGGTAGCATGCTTGCGTCCCCGCGGTGAGGTTAGAGGAAATCATCTGCTGATAATGATTTAAGTGATCTTTCAGAGGCTCAATTGTTGCGGCAGCTCCGCCTCCTTGATATTGCGTTAGCGGAACAAACATCCAGCCCATCGTTGTGTTTTTAGTCCATGAACCGTCGTAAATATTTTGTCTTGTATGAATCACTTGCTGGGCTCTGGGCAAAGACCAGTTGGACTCGCGATAGCCCATGCCACATTTATTTGATCCCGAAAGATAATAATAATCGGGTACATTTAGATAAATGCCATTGGCTCTGCACCATTTATAAAAATCAGTGATGATGCGCCACTGGGCCCATCTTGAATCTAGGGCGCCTTTTTGTAGGGGCAGCCTCGGCGTGATATCAATATCTCCCGGGTAAGAGCCATCATGTTCAAGTAGTGCCATTCCCGTTTTCTCGAAAAACTGATAAAGCTTTCGGAAATAATCCTGTCCCCATTGGGACGTTAGCGCCGGGGCTCTGCCGAATTTAGGGCGGCTACCTTTCGGAGAAACCACCGCATTGCCACCGCCTACTCGGCGGGAGGAAAGCAATGAATATCCTCCAATCTCGATGCCTTTAGACTTGGCGTAATCTGCGTACTTTTTCATTTTTGCTAAGTATTTAGGCGATTCATTTTCAATGCTAAAACCCGACCCAAAAGTGAGAATGACCATCTCAAAACCCACGTCGGCACATTGATCAATACCCTTTTTTACCGCTTCCCAATTCGCACGGCGAACATGCATCATCAAAGGGTTTTCCGTCGTCCAAGGCGCGATCACTCGGTACATTCGACGGATCGATAAGCTCTGGCGCTCACGATCATAAGAATCATGAGGCAAGATATAAGCGCGGAAAGAGGCAAAGGATTTGTTAGGCATAATCGTTTGTTCGGGACCGACTGTAGGTCTAACCTCTAGCAAGCAAGGCAGACGTCTTGCCCAAGAAACTTGCGTGCGATACTGACGATCTTTCTCCCAATGCACGGCATATTGGTTCGCGCCATAAGAGGTAAAACCACCAAATGCATAATCTGTTTCGACATGAATATTTGGAGGGGTGTTGGGGATATCACTGGCATCTACACCGGTTGTATATTCAACGGCTGCTAAAATTTCAGAGGTAAACTTGTTGACTACAATTGGTTTTTTAGAATGATTTTGGACGGTTAACCACTTGCACATAACAGGAATGCCATCGTACAGCTCATAGTGAACCGAAAGAATAATATCATGAGAAAGTAGCTTTGGTTGAGATGATTTTTTGTGATTTAGCGCGGAGTATGCTGTGAATTTTTCAATTTTTAATCGTACTAAATCACCTGTTGCATGAAAATCTTTATCGCCTCCCTTTTTCCCAAGCTTCCCAATGCGGACAGCCAAGGGGATGTTGTCTCCTGCTTTAAGCTTAACCGTTTGGTAAGTATACCAGCCGCTAGGGCCAGACTGAGCTTGGCATAAGAGTATATTTTTTTCAATCATTAACCGGATTTTGATGATCTTGTTACGATTGATTTTGAATTTGGGATGCTTAAGATTAGCTTGCTCCATCGCCCCGTTATAAAGATAAAATCCCTTGGCGCCGAGATTGAATTTGATCGTTCGTTTTTTGAAAACCAAAGCAATGCCAGGCCCCCAGCTAGAAGATTGATCCGTACCGGCATTGAGCTGAAGCTCTACCAGTTTGGTTCCTTTAGGTAATTTACGCTGGGCATAAACGCAAGTGTTGGCTGGCGTATAGATCTCACCCGCTTTGCCTTCGTTATTAAACGAGCTTCGCGAATGAGACGGTGAAGTGTGTACCCGCCAGCCATTGCCTAGCTTCGTAAAAGAATCTGTAAATAAAGTCTTTCTTGAACGATGACTATCAAGTCTTGCCCATGCGGCTGCACCAAGAGGGCTAGGTAATGCATAGTCCATACGCACATAAATTCCCTTAGGTGGCCACTTGGCAAATTTGTCATGATGACGAATTCGTTTCCATCCCATTGTTTTTTTAGGCTTTCCAATTGTGAGTTTGGTAAATTGAAATGCCCTAGGGTCATGGGTCAAATCCTTAATCCAGCTCTGCTTTAAAAAGGCGTAATTACGCTGGCCTTTTAAGCCGCCTACGTCGTATTTTTTTCCATTAAGCGTAATCTGCGCTTCGGGTTTAATTCCACGAATAACAGATGCGTTACTAATCAAATTCTCAAAAGCGATAGTCGCCAAGTTAGGCGATACTTTAAAAGTTCGAGAGATCAATCCGTTGGAAATAATCAGCTCATCTGCCTTCTTCCCTCGATAAGCATGTGCGGTATAACCGGTGTTATCTAAGAGCCAATCTTTTTGACTCTCAAGGGCAGCCGTCGGCTCCTTAGCTAGTTGGGCAATCTGCTCCAATACGTGAACAGGTTTGGCTTGAATTGAAACTACAAAAAGTAGACCAAGCAGAGACAGTAATTTTTTCAGACGCATTAGAAGCCTTTCAGCGGTAGTCGTAGTGGCCAGATTATTTTAAGATCGAGAAGCAATGAATGGATTCAATGCCAAACCAGTATTATATGAATTTCCTAATCAGATATCCAATAAGCATTTCTCCCTATCAAAAAAACAAATGATAGACTTTCTCGGGGACGTT
>CAZSSX010000135.1:0-7352 GCA_964609545.1 uncultured Phycisphaeraceae bacterium
GGGGTCATCATTGTACCCGTTGTTTGCCCAGATTGCAACTAATCCGGTCTACTTATGTTTATAACCAGATAGTCATAGCATCTAAAAGCTTATCTTAACTATCGGCTAGATAGACAGGCTCAAATGATGTTAAATTCCACATATTCCGTTATTTTAGGCGATCTTTTGGGAAATGTGTATCGTATAAAATAATCGACGCGCCCGCTTTTGTTTTTTCACTTGATGGATCCTCTTTTCATGAGCCAATATTATCCCATTCTTGTTTATTGTTTTTTAATTTTCATCGTCTCCTTGGCCGGTGGGTACCTTGCCAATCTCATCAAAATGACACATCGGCGCGTGCAGCTGATCATTTCCGCCATCGCTGGGTTCATGCTAGGCGTCGGGATGTTCCACCTCTTACCCCATGCCAGCCTCAGCGGGCTAAGCGTCAAAGACTTAGCCTTCTGGATGGTCCTCGGTATTATCACCATGTTTTTCCTCGAACGTTTCTTTCAATACCATACCCATGAAATCCCCACACAAGCAGACGCAAAAACACACCAAGAATGTCACCACCAACCCAACGGACACGAGCACGTCCATGGCCACGACGCCCACCATTGCCACGTCGATCATAGCTTTTGTTTATCTTGGACAGGCGCCACCATCGGCCTAACCATCCACTCACTCATCGCAGGAATCGCCCTAGCAGCAAGCGTCCAAACCGACAACGGCTGGGCCGGCGGCTTTGCCATTTTCCTAGTCATCTTCTTGCACAAACCCTTTGACTCAATGACCCTCATGACCTTATTTAAGCTCGGCGACGGAAGCGTCACCCGTCGCCTCTGGATTAACCTACTCTTCGCCCTGGCCATCCCACTAGGCGCCGGACTGTTCTACCTCTTGCTGCATCTAGGCATAGATGGATCCGCCCTAGGTCATAGCAAAATCGTAGGCATCGGCCTAGCTTTTGCCGCAGGAAGTTTTGTCTGTATCGCCATGAGTGACCTGCTTCCCGAGCTTCATTTTCATAGCCATGACCGATGGAAGCTCTCCTTTTTATTTTTACTAGGCCTAACCCTAGCGTGGGGAATCTCTGAAATCGAAAATAAAACCCATCACCACCAAGCTTCAGACCAAAACCACATCGAACATCATAACCACCAACCCCATGAAACCCCCCATGAAAAACACCATGAAAAGCTGCCTTATCATCTTAAAAAACAAGCCCATCCAAACCATGATATCCATCTTCACCACTGATCAGAGATAAGCTTAAAGGTCATTGTAAATAAGCCCCAACCATGCTTTCAGTTAGCGATAAGCCCGCTTCATTCAACACCCAACGCCCTTCTTCTTAAGCCATGGTAGCTTCCCCTTTTTTTTCTTGTTATAATGTGGGGCTATGACAAACCCACCCCCCACTGTGACAACAAAAAATGACCCCATCCGCACCATCGCATTTGTCAGTCTAGGCTGCCCAAAAAACTTGGTTGATTCCGAGAAAATGCTCGGCTTATTAAGCGAGGATGGCATCGTACCCATCGACGATGAAGCCCAAGCAGATGCCATTGTCATTAACACCTGCGGCTTTTTGGAAGCTTCTAAAGAAGAATCTATCGAAGAAATCAACCACGCCGTGGCCCTTAAAAAAGAAGGCAAGTGCAAGCGCGTCATTGTCGCAGGCTGTTTAGTTCAGCGCCATCGCGCAAAGATTTTAGACTGGTGCCCCGATGTAGACGCCATGGTGGGTGTTTTCGATAGAGATCATATCGTCAAAGCTGTACGAGGCCAAGGAGCCATTCAAAAAGACGTAGGCATCGACCTGCCAATCTATTCATCTATTGCCACCAACGCAACCATCGCCAAGCAACACCGCGGCATTACAGAGGAAGGTTACTTCGAATCCGATAGCGCCAGACTCCGCCTAACCCCGCGCCACTATGCTTACCTTAGAATCAGCGAAGGCTGCAACCAAAATTGTACGTTTTGCACCATTCCTAGCATCCGCGGAAAAATGCGCAGCAAGCCCGCAGATCGCGTCATCGCCGAGGCTAACGAACTCTTTAGCGATGGTGCATTTGAACTCAATCTAATCGGACAAGACACCACCAGCTACGGCAACGACATCGGCTACACCGCCAGCCTATCGGGCCTATTGAAATCGCTTAACACCGCAGCCCAAAACAACGGCGGCGCATGGCTACGCCTCATGTACGCCTACCCCTCTTGTTTCACCGATGAAATGATCCAAGCCATCGCCCAAATGGACCACGTCGTCAAATATATTGACATGCCTCTGCAACATATCAACGATCAAGTGCTAGACAACATGAGGCGTAAAACCAGCAGAAAATTGATCGAAACCTTACTCGCCAAACTGCGCGACCGCATCCCCGAGATGGTGATACGCACAACCTTTATCTCAGGCTACCCAGGAGAAACCGAAGATCAACATAAAGAACTCGTTGATTTCGTAGGCGAGTTTGGTTTTGAAGCCATGGGCGTATTCCCTTATTCCAGAGAGCCAGGCACCGTCGCTGGAACCCAATATGACCAAGGCGGCGCGGTGGACCCCGATGTCGTCTCCCGACGCATTGAGCAGCTCATGCTCACCCAGCAGCAAGTTGCTTTTAACAGAAACGAATCTTGGCTCAACCAAGCCAAAGTCTTGGATATTTTAATCGACCAAGACACCGGCGATGAGGTTCAGCCCACAACAGATATGCCTAGCGGCGGCAAGCTTTATGAAGGACGAGGCAAACACCAAGCGCCTCAAGTTGACTCACTCAGTTATGTCATCAGCCAAGAAACCCTATCGCCCGGCCAAGTCGTGCGATGCCAAGTCACAGGCGTCCAAGATTATGATCTCATCGTTCAGCCCATCACAGATTTAAGCAAGGACGTCAGCTTAGATATTCTTTAAAAAAAGGGTCAAACTGCCAAGCTGTTGATTATTTTGAGTAACTTCAATGCTCTGAGCCAATGGCCTGTGGCAGCTTACAAGGGAATATATTTGATATGAAGCATAATTTTGAAGGGGAAGGGGGCAGGCTTTAAATAAAAAAACCCGCGTATGAGGCGGGTTTTTTTGTGGTTGGATAGGTGGACAAGGATGAATAGCTATTGCTTTTTTCTTCTGTTCAGTGCGAGCAATGGGAGGCTTAGTAATAAAAGTGAGGTGGGCTCGGGGATGGCTTGCAGATCTTTAAATTTGATGATAAAGATGTCTAGGCCATCTTCGTGTGGGCCGGCGGTGCTGCCTCGGGTTTCTCCTGCGAGGTAGATGTTGCCTAGGTCATCGATCGCGATGCCGTTGGCGTAATCATCTACTTGGCTGGTGTCTAATTCTTTGGTCCAGAGCAGCTGACCATCGGTATCATATTTTGCAATAAATGGGTTGCGTCCCATGCCTGGCGCGTCGGTGTATCCCGCTAGGTATGCGTTTCCATTTTTGTCAACGGTGATGGTATTGCTGTTTTGACGGGTGTTATGGTCTAATGCTTTTGTCCAGAGCAGATCGCCTTGGGTGCTGTATTTGCTGAAAAAAGTATCGGTATAAAAAGTATCGGTATAAAAGATCGGTGTCCCTTCTGGGGTGCGAGAGACGGTTTCTGTCAGGTAGATATTGCCTTGGGCGTCTGTGTCCAGTCCATTGGGGCGGTGAGTAACGTATCTTTGAACGTATTGGATGTTGTCGTTATTGTTACGGTTGAGTTTTTTTGACCATAGGATGTTGCCGTTGGTGTCATATTTTGCGAGGAATGATCCTGCCTGGCCTTGGTTGATATCAGTGACGCCGCCTTGGGTGAATCCAGCGATATAGAGATTGCCTAGGTTATCTGTCGAGATGCTGTTGTTGGCTGTTTGGGACGCGTTTATGAAACCTGTTTGTTGTGTTCCGAATTTTTTTATCCAAGCAATAGTGCCATCGGCATCGTATTTGGTAATAAATTTATTGCATATGATGAGTGGTAGATTAGCGGCTAGCATTTTGAGAGTGGGTGCGGATGCATTTACGCTAATGGGATTGGGAGTGGTGCTTTGTGGCGCGACGTTGAAGACGATGGCTGTGAAATAGAGGTTGCCTAGGTTGTCGGTGGTGACGGTGGTGCGTTGGCCTAAGGTGTGTACCACTGGGGCTTGTCGTGTCCAGAGGATGTTGCCTTGGGTGTCGTATTTGGTGATGGTGGGTGTAATAGGTTCTTTAATAAATGGACCGCCTGAGGAATTTGAATAATAGAAAGGCAGGTTTCTGAAGGATGTTGATTCCAAGGCGTAGGTATTGCCTTGAGGGTCTGTGGAGAGGGTGGTTCGCGTGTTGTTTGAGAGTGTTTTCGTTTTGGACCATAGCACGTTGCCCTGGGTGTCGTATTTGGCGATGGTGGTTTCAATAGGCGAGGTGTATGGGGCGGGCACGAGGGTCACCAGCCCGCTGACTGTCTTTCTGAATTGTCGCAGGATCTTTGTTGATGCAGCGTAGAGGTTGCCTTGGCTATCGCTCGAGAATCCGGTGCTATAATCATCGATGTCGCTGACGTATATCATATTGCCTTCGATAGAGTCGTTTATTTTTGGGGAGCCAAGCTGCTTGGCCCATTCTTGGACGGGGGGCGTGTGCCCGGGGCTGATCGGGGTGGTGGCGCCAGCGCCAGCGGTGAGGGCAAGGCTTAGAGCCAAGGTCGTGTATTGAAGGGAGCGGGTGAGCATGTTTTTTCTCCGTGAAGACAAATGGGACTGAAAAGAAACTGTAGGCTGGAATGTTGCGATGATTGTAGCATGTGTCATTATTGCTGCAAGGGTTTTTGCGTCATTTTTTTACGCCTTTATAGGTGATGCGCTTAAGGGTAAGGGGGCAGGCTTTAAATAAAAAAACCCGCGTATGAGGCGGGTTTTTTTGTGGTTGGATAGGTGGACAAGGATGAATAGCTATTGCTTTTTTCTTCTGTTCAGTGCGAGCAATGGGAGGCTTAGTAATAAAAGTGAGGTGGGCTCGGGGATGGCTTGCAGATCTTTAAATTTGATGATAAAGATGTCTAGGCCATCTTCGTGTGGGCCGGCGGTGCTGCCTCGGGTTTCTCCTGCGAGGTAGATGTTGCCTAGGTCATCGATCGCGATGCCGTTGGCGTAATCATCTACTTGGCTGGTGTCTAATTCTTTGGTCCAGAGCAGCTGACCATCGGTATCATATTTTGCAATAAATGGGTTGCGTCCCATGCCTGGCGCGTCGGTGTATCCCGCTAGGTATGCGTTTCCATTTTTGTCAACGGTGATGGTATTGCTGTTTTGACGGGTGTTATGGTCTAATGCTTTTGTCCAGAGCAGATCGCCTTGGGTGCTGTATTTGCTGAAAAAAGTATCGGTATAAAAAGTATCGGTATAAAAGATCGGTGTCCCTTCTGGGGTGCGAGAGACGGTTTCTGTCAGGTAGATATTGCCTTGGGCGTCTGTGTCCAGTCCATTGGGGCGGTGAGTAACGTATCTTTGAACGTATTGGATGTTGTCGTTATTGTTACGGTTGAGTTTTTTTGACCATAGGATGTTGCCGTTGGTGTCATATTTTGCGAGGAATGATCCTGCCTGGCCTTGGTTGATATCAGTGACGCCGCCTTGGGTGAATCCAGCGATATAGAGATTGCCTAGGTTATCTGTCGAGATGCTGTTGTTGGCTGTTTGGGACGCGTTTATGAAACCTGTTTGTTGTGTTCCGAATTTTTTTATCCAAGCAATAGTGCCATCGGCATCGTATTTGGTAATAAATTTATTGCATATGATGAGTGGTAGATTAGCGGCTAGCATTTTGAGAGTGGGTGCGGATGCATTTACGCTAATGGGATTGGGAGTGGTGCTTTGTGGCGCGACGTTGAAGACGATGGCTGTGAAATAGAGGTTGCCTAGGTTGTCGGTGGTGACGGTGGTGCGTTGGCCTAAGGTGTGTACCACTGGGGCTTGTCGTGTCCAGAGGATGTTGCCTTGGGTGTCGTATTTGGTGATGGTGGGTGTAATAGGTTCTTTAATAAATGGACCGCCTGAGGAATTTGAATAATAGAAAGGCAGGTTTCTGAAGGATGTTGATTCCAAGGCGTAGGTATTGCCTTGAGGGTCTGTGGAGAGGGTGGTTCGCGTGTTGTTTGAGAGTGTTTTCGTTTTGGACCATAGCACGTTGCCCTGGGTGTCGTATTTGGCGATGGTGGTTTCAATAGGCGAGGTGTATGGGGCGGGCACGAGGGTCACCAGCCCGCTGACTGTCTTTCTGAATTGTCGCAGGATCTTTGTTGATGCAGCGTAGAGGTTGCCTTGGCTATCGCTCGAGAATCCGGTGCTATAATCATCGATGTCGCTGACGTATATCATATTGCCTTCGATAGAGTCGTTTATTTTTGGGGAGCCAAGCTGCTTGGCCCATTCTTGGACGGGGGGCGTGTGCCCGGGGCTGATCGGGGTGGTGGCGCCAGCGCCAGCGGTGAGGGCAAGGCTTAGAGCCAAGGTCGTGTATTGAAGGGAGCGGGTGAGCATGTTTTTTCTCCGTGAAGACAAATGGGACTGAAAAGAAACTGTAGGCTGGAATGTTGCGATGATTGTAGCATGTGTCATTATTGCTGCAAGGGTTTTTGCGTCATTTTTTTACGCCTTTATAGGTGATGTGAGGATGCGAGGGGATTGTGGTTTGGTGATGTTTTGCTGTTGGGGTAGAATGTTATGCTGTGAGTTATTTTTTGAAATGCAGAGCAAGAGTTTAAGGATGTGTTGTGATGGCGAAGGTGAGCCTAGACTTGGGGCATTGTGGGTATGACGTGATCATTGAAGCGGGGGCTTTGGGGCGTCTGGGTGAAATAGTGCGAGGCGTGGCGGGGCATGGACGGGGCGCGGTGCTGGCTGATCGGGTGGTGGGTGAATATTATGGTGATGTGGCGGTGGAGGCGATGAGGGGGGCAGGGTTTGATGTTTTTTACAAAGCGCTAACAACGGGGGAGGCAGAGAAACATTTGGGGACGGTGGGGCAATATCTGGAATTACTTGCGGGTGAGCGTTTGGAGCGTTGTAGCCCGGTGGTGGCGCTGGGCGGTGGTGTGACGGGGGACACGGTGGGTTATGTTGCCGCGAGCTATTTGCGGGGTGTTCCTTTTGTGCAATGCCCGACGACGCTGCTGAGTATGGTTGATGCAAGCGTGGGGGGTAAGGTGGGTGTGAATCTCAAGGCGGGCAAGAATTTGGCTGGCGCGTTTTATCAGCCTCGCGCGGTGGTGATTGATACTCATACGCTCAAGACGCTGCCTAAACGCGAGATGCGATGTGGCTTGGCTGAATGCATTAAGCACGCGGTGATTTGCGATGAGCATTTGTTGGATTGGATTGGGGCGCACGTGGAT
>CAZSSX010000136.1:0-7335 GCA_964609545.1 uncultured Phycisphaeraceae bacterium
GCCCAGGGCCGCGATGTACAATGAGAACTTTCTCGAGTTTCCCGCTGGCACAACGATTCCCGTGGGTTGGTATGACCCCGAGTCCGGGCAGTGGATACCTTCCGAGAGCGGACTGGTCGTGGATGCGTGTGAATTTAAAATCGATAATCACTTTGTCTGGATCATTTTGAGGGTTGAAAATTTGCGAGAACGAGTGTGTCGATCCGAAAAACAACGGCCCATTGAGCAGATAAACAAGCGTATCGCCTTCTTTCTCCGTGCGCGCCCCGATCCGCGTGGATTTACGCCAAGTAAAATGAAGCGACGCGATGATCACCCCGATCAAAACCGCCAGCGCCAAGTTGTGCATAAAGACCGTCACCAGCGTGACAATGAGCATGATAACGATATCGCTCAGCGGGACTTTACCCAAAGTTTGAAGCGAGGACCACTCAAAGGTGCCGATCACAACCATAAACATCACGCCCACCAAAGCAGCTTTGGGAATCATAGAAATCAGAGGCGATGCATATAAAATGAAAATGAGCAGAAAAATAGACGCTGAAAAACCAGACAGCCTAGACCTGCCGCCAGATTCGATATTGATCATAGATTGGCCGATCATCGCGCAACCGCCCATCCCCGAAAAGAATCCCGTGACAATATTGGCTGCACCCAGCGCGATACATTCCCGATTGGCGCTGCCACGGGTCTCGGTGATCTCGTCGATGAGGCTAAGCGTGAGCAAAGATTCCACCACAGCCACCCCAGCCAAAATACAGGCATAAGGCAAAACAATACCCAAAAGGTAAATCAATGTAGTCGAGTCATAGTGCAATAAATCGGGCACGTGAAACGGCGGAAAATGGCCCTGAAACGGCGTCACCCGCGTGGTCTCAATCCCGCCCCATTGCTTAAGCCCCACAGCAATCAGCGTGACCGTCACAATCGCCACCAAGCCCGCGGGGACCGCTTTGGTGAATTTAGGCAAGAGATACATAATCAGCATCGTTAAACCGATCAAGCTCATCAGCGTGACCATAGGCCCCGCCCCTAGCAATACATCGCTAGGCCTGCCTTGCTCGGTGGGGACATAAAAATCAGCCAGCTGGGCCAAGAAAATAACGACCGCCAAACCATTGACAAAGCCTAGCATCACCGAGTGGGGGACCAAACGGATAAACTTCCCAAGCTTAAAAAGACCGATTAAAATCAAAATACAGCCAGCTAAAATCACCGCCGCAAACATCAGCTCAATCCCGAAATACTCACCGAATTGCGTGATGGTTTGCCCATCAGCCCCTTTAAAAACCAGCCCGTTACCCGTTTTAACCAAATCTACTAAGATGATCGCCATCGCTCCGGTCGCCCCAGAAATCATCCCGGGCCTGCCGCCGAAAACAGAGGTAAAAAGTCCGATGATAAAAGCCGCATAAAGCCCATAAAGAGGCGGAATGTCCGCGATCATCGCAAAAGCCACCGCCTCGGGGACAAGCGCCAAAGCCACCGTTAGCCCCGAAAGAATTTCAGTTTTGAGATTTGTTTCATTTTTATCGAGCAAATGGGTCAAGATCAGAGTTCCTTAAATAAGTTGGCCGTGCTTGGATGCAGGGCAAAAGCTCGCCAAGGCATCTCGCAAAGGCGGTAATGTGGTTAAATCCCAAAACGAACAGCAATGGGTGTCACTTTTAATAAATGTCATCTAGGGAGGTGTTTCGGGCGAAAAACGACATCGAACAGGGCATTCTAACCAGCGTTTTTAAGAAATCAAGAAGAAAAACCTTGATAACTTTATTTTCTGGTGGACAAAACAATTGAAATTGATTAAAGTACACGCGACTGTCTTGTAAATATTAGTTTCATCTAACTCCAATGTTTATGAAGAAGTGCTGTTTATTGGCTTGTATGCCGGTTAGATTGGCTACTTGCAGTCAAGTGTACTATAGGAATGCTTCGCAATCACTATAGATTTATTTTAATCTTCTTAAACACAGGAAAATTTAAGATGTCAGAACAAGTTTCAGGTATTGTAAAATGGTTTAACGACGAAAAAGGCTTTGGCTTTATTGAACAAGAAGGCGGCAAAGACGTCTTCGTTCATAACACCGCCATCAACATGGCAGGCCGTAGAAAACTCTACGAAGGCCAACATGTCAAAATGGACGTAAAGCAAGGCGAAAAAGGCCTACAAGCAGAAAACGTCACACCCGAGTAAAAATCAAAAGTGATTTGATCATTTTGCAAGGCGCTGTCTTTGTCATTTAAATCCTCTGGTCTACGATCAGGCATTTAAATGCAAAGACAGCGCCTTGTTTTTTATGATAAACTACCCCAAACATCCCGCCCCCAGTTAGGCCATTTTTTTTGTCGTATCAGTGGCCTAGTCAAGGTATAATCTTTGAATGCGACGTTGGATTGCAGCAGGGGTATTCGGTGGGGGGGGTGAATGGTTGAGTGTTAACGGTCAATATTGAAATGGGTTTCATGGAAGGAGCCTCTAGATGAGTCTGAAATTGAGTCTGAAAAATAAATCCTTGTGGCTTTGCTTGCTATGCTTTGCAATCGCATCCGCATCCGTCGGCTGTAAACAAACGCTCATCAAAAAAGATTACGCCCGCCCGCTCAAAGCAAAGAGCGGATTGCGCTTGCTCTCGGTCTATCAATGGCCAAATATCAGTAACGCTTTAACCAGTAAAAAAGGATTTAACGCCGCCGCCGAACGAAGCCTAAAATGGTTTTCCATTTCATCAACTCAAAAATTCTTCCCCATGGACGGCATCACGCATGATCAAGCCCGCGCCAGCGTCTTCGCTTTTGCAAGGCTTAGGCAGCGCCCCGGCGTCACCCCCGGCCAAATACAAGCAGAATTTAACTGCTACACCAGCGTCGGCTGGGATGGATCAGGCGACGTCTTATTTACCGGATATTATTCACCCATCTACAAAGGCTCACGCAAGCGATTCGGGAAATACCAATACCCCCTTTACAAAAGACCCAAAGATTTAGTCACAGACCCACGCACAGGCAAAATCCTAGGCCATCCAGTCAACGGCGTGATGACACAATACCCCCCGCGCAAGCAAATCCAAGAACAGCAATTACTCAAAGGCACCGAGCTAATCTGGTTAGCCAATCCGCATGAGGTTTACAACATACACGTCCAAGGCTCTGCCCGCATCGATTTAGTCGATGAACAAAAAACCATTTTCATAGGCTACAGCGGAAACAACGGCCACGAGTACAAAAGCATCGGCTTATTATTACTGAAAAACAAAGCACTAGGAGATCAAAGCCTAAGCTTCACCGCGATCCAAAAATTCTTCAAAAAACATCCAGAGCAGCTAAAGGATTACACCAACCAAAACCCAAGGTTTATTTTCTTCAGGGAATACCCAGGCGAAAATTGGCCCGCAGGATCCCTAGGTTTTAAAGTATCATCCTTTCGCTCAATCGCCACCGCAAAAACGGTTTACCCTCGAGGCGGCGTCGTGCTCGTGGACACCTTGATCGCATTTAATAAAAATCATAAACAACGCATCATGGAATTCATGTTAGACCAAGACACAGGCGGCGCCTTCAAAGCCGCAGGCAAAGCCGATATCTTCATCGGCGTGGGCCATCAAGCAGAGCAAATCGCCGGTCGGCAATACCAAGAAGGTAGGCTCTATTATTTCTTCCTCAAAAAATCGCGGGTCGCATATTGGCTCAACCAAATGAAAATGGAAAGATAAAAACGCTCGCCCGTCGGCCCATGGCTCGTTTCCTCAGCCTAAAAAATCTGAGTAGCTAAGAAAGCAATGATGAGCAGACCGATGACGATCAACCCCATCTTCTTACTGATTTTCAAAGGCTTAACACGCAAATAATCGCCAAACTCCCACGCTTCACCCGCGTAATGAATCTTACAATGCGGGCATTGTGTAGCCCTAGCCCAAACTTCCTCCTGGCACTTGGGGCAGAGCACCGAGCTATCATCCCCACCATCCATCAGATGCGCATCGTGTTCGCCTGGCCCTTCATCAATCATCCTTAGCCGCCTTATTCGAAAATGAAATTTGAAAAATTAAGTTTTATGAACCGAGATGGCCGTGACTTGCCCCGCAGCGATTTTCTCTTGGCCGCTGCCTAACTCCCCGATCGGGTCGGGTGGCAAAATCGCAACCGTCTTATCGCCCAGCTTGGCTTGCCCCGCGTTGACCTTGGCTTCGAATTTTTTACATGCCAAAAGCAACGCATCTAAAATATCTTCCTCTGCAACATTAGCAACGCGTTGCCCTTGGACATAAATAATCCCTTTGCGATCCCCCGCAAAAATAGCAACGTCCGCGCCCTCTGCCTCGCCCGGACCATTGACCACGCAACCCATCACCGCCACCTTCATCGGCAGCGTGATTTCCGCAGCCAACTTCTTCCGCACCTGCTGCGTTAAACGATAAAGATCAACCTGAATTCGGCCGCACGTGGGGCACGCAATCAACTCCGCACCTACCCGCTGTCTTAAGCCCAAATTATAAAGCAGCTCCAAACCGTCTTGCACCTCATAAATCGAATCGTTAGCATAACTAATACGAAGCGTGTCCCCGATTCCCAAAGCCAATAAATGCCCCAACGGCACAACCGATCGGATGGTTCCCGTTTCCTTAGGCCCCGCATGAGTCACCCCTAAATGCAGCGGATAATCAAACCGTTTTGAAATCTCTTGATAAGCACTAATCACAATTTGCGGATCAATAGACTTGGCGCTGATCACAATATCATGAAAATCTCGTTGATGGAAAATCTCTAGATATTCCTCAAGCTTGGTAATCATGATCGCCAGCAGATGCCCGTGCGGATTATCCGAAAAAACACCGCCCAGTTCTTTCATCCGTTTTTGTTTATCTTTACGCTCGACAATAGACCCCTCGTTAACCCCGATCCGAATCGGCACCCCGCGCTCTTTGCAAGCGTCAATCACCCGAATCACTTCTTGCCGATCATTGATGTTACCCGGGTTGAGGCGAATCTTGTGAACCCCCGCCTCGATCGATTCCAGCGCCCGTTGAAAATGAAAATGAACATCCGCCACGATCGGAACTTGCACCTGATTCAAAATTTCTTTCAGCGCCGCGGTGTCTTTCTTCTGTGGAACAGCCACCCGCACAAGGTCCGCCCCCGCAGCCGCCAGCCGATTGATTTCCGTCACGCATGAATCAATCTCATAAGTATACCCCGATGTCATCGTCTGAACGCTCACCGGCGCGTCGCCCCCAATCTTGACAAAGCCATGCTCCTCATCACCCAAGGTCAATTGTCTCGTTTTACGTCTCTGAATCATCTGCACACCTTTAATCTATAGATAAGCAAATTATAGCATAATCATCGGATTCCGGGGCATCGTGATGTATTTAAAAAAAAGTCTGCCAGCCTCGCATCTCAAAAAAACAAACGTGTAAAATCATCGATGTTGCGCAAAACAAAATCAAAAATCTATAATAGGTAAGCGTCTAAAAAAGGCACCGTACCGCAGCGCGACCTGTGGCGATTTCAATAAAAAAATAAACCAGGATGACTCATTGATGACACAGAACTTATTGCCATTGTATCCCCTAATCTTTGAACCGATCTACAAACAAAAAATCTGGGGCGGAAAAAATCTACAAAGCATCGGCAAAACAATACCACAAAATACCCAAACACCCATCGGCGAATCATGGGAAATCGCAGACCTAGTAGCATTCCAAATCGCAGGCCAAGAGACAGATGCAAGATCCGTCATCGCCAACGGACACCTCAAAGGAAAAACCTTAAATCAAGTCATACAAAAATACGGCGAAAAATGTTTAGGCAGGCTAAAACTAGACCCCACAGGCCAATTCCCCATCCTCATTAAATACTTAGATGCCGCCCAAAATCTATCCCTTCAGGTTCACCCCAGCAAGGCATACGCGAAAAAAAATCCCGATGCATTCCTAAAATCAGAGGCATGGTTTATCGTCGCCGCAAAACCCGGAGCCTGTATCTACAAAGGCGTCAAGCAAGGCGTCACCCCCCAAGCGTTTAAAAACGCCATCGCCAATAACACCGTCGAAGAACTCATGATCAAAGTACCAGTCAAAGCCGGAGACTGTCACTATCTACCCTCGGGCACCTGCCACGCCCTAGGCAAAGGCATACTCGTCGCCGAGGTGCAAACCCCTAGCGATACCACATTCCGCGTTTACGATTGGGGCAGAACATCCCGCCAATTACACATCGACCAAGCCCTCCAATGCATCGACTTTGCCCCGCCGCAGGTCAGCGAAAATGAAAAAAAAACACATATCGCGGGCATCTTCACCACCGTCAGCAGACTCGTACAATGCGAGCATTTCAGAATCGAAAAAGTCCGAATGTCCCAAGGCTTCAGCCAAGAAATACCCTACGATCACTTGGTCATCTGGATGGTCTTGCAAGGCAAAGGCCTGCTCATCACAGGCAAAAATAAAGTCCCCTTCAAGCAAGGCGACACCGTCTTGATCCCAGCCAATAGCCACGATACCGCCGTACAATTAGACGCCGATACCGTTTGGCTAGAAATAGCTTTCCCCCAATCCCTTACCCCCCAAATCGGCTAACCCACAGCCTCTACCCACGTCAGGACACCGCATAACCATGGCTTCTTTGACATGAAAACAGTAACCCAAGCGCGTTGGCAAAAAAATTAAGGGATCATTTTAAGATGAAACGAAAGATTAGCTGGATTTCTTTTTGGGCTACATTTGCCCTCTGGTTTGCCGATTACTGGTCTTGATCGGCGGGGCATTGATAATTTTCCATAAAACAGATGCTAGAACATCTGTACCCCATAAAGTGACACGTGGCAGATTCTTTCTTCAGCAACTTTTATATCTATAGCGAATAAATAACCGATAAAAGTTGTTACTCTTGTCAGAGTATGCCAACGGATTTCTTTCTCGCTGCAGATCGGCTTAAATCATGAATAAACAGATCAAAAATAGTTTATTTTATCTCACCATCTTTATCGCTAGCTCATACGGATTTTCTCGGTTTCAAACCGGCGGCGGCACCCCCCAATTTGCCACAGCCAGTACTGGAAAAATACTCCCCGGAAAATCAGAAACACTACTGATAAAAATAGATGCCTTTATGAAAAAATATGTGACCAAGCAAGGCTTAGTCAAATATGATTTAATCAGAAAAGACACGAGCTTACTTAAAGAGGTGATGAGCCAATTAAGCAAAAAATATACTTTTAAAACGCATCAACAAAAAAAATCTTTTTATATCAACGCATACAACCTAGTGACCATCAATCAAGTCATCACCCATTGGCCGATCAAAAAAGTCACCAGCAGCAGAGGTTTTTTTAATCGT
>CAZSSX010000137.1:0-7289 GCA_964609545.1 uncultured Phycisphaeraceae bacterium
GGGCTTCGTTCGCATCTTCCCCAAAAACCCTATCAGACGCATCTCTTGGCGGTGCCGACGTTGACGAAAAAAGTAACGCGCCAAGACCGATTAAAAACGTTGCCCGGCGGTGCGATTTTATGTGAGGATCAACGCTGGGGCAGATGTGATATTAAAGCCATCACCTTGCTACCTAATATTTTGGCCAAGCAAAAAGCAAGCCAAGTCGGCGCATCAGAAGCGATATTAGTTAAAGACGATATAGTGACGGAAGGCACTTGCACTGCGGTATTGCGCGTTAAAAATGGGCAGCTACAAATCCATCCCGCCGGGCCCGAGCTGCTCCCGAGCATCACTGCAAAAGTGATTCGAGAGATTGCAGAGGAAATGAAAATACCTTGGCTTGAGAAAAAGTTTACCCAGCAAGAGCTTTTGCAAAGCGATGAGCTGATGGTGGCGGGGACGATATCGCAAATCCAAGCGGTGACCCAAGTAGACGACCGCACTATCGGATCGGGGCAACCCGGGCCGATCACACAGCGATTATTTGATGGCTACTTGGCTCGACTTTTGGGCTAATAAATTAGCGTGGCGCCCAGAGGTTAATCCAGCGCGTTGACATCGACCGATCTGACGTGTTCAGCCATGCTCAAAGGATAGGTGGAAAATAGATACCGGATTAAATAAGTTCGTAATGCCTTTTGGTGATTGTCTTCGGTGATGCCGGTGACAGAGCTTTGCCAGATGACCGCGTGAGTTTTCGCATCGACAATCACAGCGCAGAGGCTCACGCCATAGCTTATGTTGGTGCGGGCGCCGATATACTCGTGCTTGGTCATGGTCCTGCGATTATTGGTTCCGGTCAGTTCAGATGTTTCGGAGAAGGAGCTGCGAGAGGGGATGGTGTAAGCAAATGAGCCTTGGGAAAATTCTAAATACACGATGATTTGCGGGGCACGCTGATCGTGCGTCAAGCCTTTGGCAGAGAGCAATGCCATCGCAGCATCGGTGCATTGTTTTTGGATGGGGGGCAACTCCGATGGGCCTAACATCGTTTGGGTGGTTTCGTCGATACGGTCCTGGTTTCTCGCGACGTATGCTTTGATATCCGATCTGAAATATTGATCTAAAAAACGGTGGGTTATCGCGGGGTTTTGGGCGATGCGATAGCGGGTGAATTTTTGAGGCGACTGAGGCTTTAATGCAAAGGCGCGCGCGGAAATGCGAGCATCGCTGCAGCCGAATGTTGTGAGTGTTAAAAAAAGAATCGCTAGTATATTTTTTGGGGGCTTCATCATGATAGGTTGATCTTTTTAAGAGAGGTTAAAGTCGCGGACGTATTTAAGATTGCGTATCGGTGCTTTCAAAAATCTTATCTGCCGAGCCCGTCACAAAGCCATTAAATAGGCTGCCATCTTGCAAAGGATAGCGCTGGGCAAATTCGTAATAACACCCCGGAACCGGTAAGACACGATCGGAAAATGGAATATCTATTTTACTAGCCATCGTGGAGGATTGCTCAAGATAAACATCGGGGCTGCCTTTGATGAGGCCTCCGGATTGATTCATCTGATACCCCGATGCTAATAGAAAATCGTTAAGCGTTTTGAGGTCTGCAAACCCGGGATGTGCATTGACTAAAACGGTGAAATGATTCGCGCGGAAACCCAACGCGCTAACCCAGCCCGCGTATTCTGATTCTTCTAATAATGCTTGGTAGGTTTGCGATGTCAAAGACCAAGGCCGACCGATGACGGGAAAATCCCAACGCTTAAGATCCGTTTCAGTAATCTGATCAATGAATTGATTGACCGTGTTTTGCAAAGCCCGAGAAAAAGATTCTAACCGGAGTTCGGAAATAAAAACCTTAGGCAATGTCGTATCGGGATGCTCAAAATGTTGTGCGTTTAATTGCTTTTGTGTGAATTGGTAACGCTCCATCGGCACGTAGCCTAAGTTTGTAAAGTATTGGGATAATGCATCGACGTTGACCTTGGGATGATTATAAGTCCGCAATGCGATATGATCATTCTGGACGTGTCCCTTAGAGGAAAGCAGGTCATAGATTTCAAGGGTTCGCGGGTTGAGGCTGGTATAGTCTTGCCATAATAGGCTCAGTAATGCTTGGGCTTGTTTCATTGGTGATCTTTCATCAGGTCATGCGCTTGGGGCAACAAATGGTTTTACAATGATTATGATATCGTTTATTGTAATCGGAATATTGATCGTATCAATTGAAAATGCTAGTATTTTAACGTCAATGGTCTTTTCTTTATGCAAATCATGGAGTAGCGATGCATAATGAAGCTCAAACTAGAAAAAATCGGGCATTAGGTGCTTGGGTTTTGGGTGGCTGCGCAATCTTGGTCTTGGCGTTGCTTGTGGATGTGATCTCTCAGCATTACCAAAAACAAAAGCAAAGCATCAGAATCTATTGTGCCGCGGTATTAAAACCATTGATCAAGCCTTTGGCTTTAGAGTTGGAAGAAAAATTTAAAATGGATATCAAAATCCAATACGGCGGAAGTGGCGCACTATTGCAACAAATACGCTTAGCAGATACCGGCGATTTATTCTTCTCCGCAGATATGTTTTATATCAAAAAAGCAAAAGAATATGGCATCATCACCACACATCAAAAAGTGGCGAAAATAAAATTGGTATTGGCTACCGCACGTGAAAATCCTCGTAGCATCGATAAATTATCAGATTTGCAAAAATGGGATTATGTCATCTGCGATGATCGAGCCGCCGCGGGGCATACCTTGCGCAAAGCATTAGAAAAATCGCATGCATACAAAAAAATAAAAAAGCAAGCTAAATCTATCAGGCAATCAGTGACCTTGTTGGCGTCGGATGTGAAAATGGGAGCAGCAGATGCAGCCTTTGTTTGGGATGTCACCGCCAAACAATTTGGGTTGCGCGTGGTTGATATTGTTCAGCTGAAAAATGCTCACGCAATAGCCGCCGGGGCGATCTTAAAAACCACCCACCACCGCGAGATGTGTGAACGATTTTTAAAAAGACTGAAAAACCAATCAACTGCTAAGAAGCTCCGAAACCTAGGTTTTTCTCCTTAAGGGGTTCTTGCAATCATCATCGCTATCGGGGTGAAAGAAAAAACTTTTTGCAGTGATACGCAGGCAAGGGCTGCCAGCTTGCGGGCTTGGCAGCTTTACAATTGTGCTATAATAACAGCAGCGTGGAGATGGAGATCGGCAAAGAAGGTATTTATGGTACTGCTTAAAAATAGAATGCATTTCTTTTTTATATTGGCTGCCGCGGCTTACGTCTTGCTGATCATTGCATTGGTGAGCGCGAATTTTGTATTAGCAGATTGGTCGCAATTTTTCTATGCATTCACCCAAGATGGAAACCTCTTGGCCGCAGTGAAATTAAGCTTGCTAAGCAGCATTTTCTCGGCGTCTTTAGGCCTCATCTTTGCCATTCCGATCGCTTATCTGCTTTCTCGGAAATCAATGCCGTTCTCCGCCGCGGTAGAAACAGTCCTTGATATTCCCCTTGTGTTGCCCCCGGTGGTATTGGGGTTAAGCCTGCTTTTATTTTTTAAATTACTCGATCAATCCCAGGTCGGCGCACTTGTTTGGCTGAAGCAAAATGTGGTTTTTGAAATCCCCGCGATTCTCATTGCCCAAATTATATTGGTCGTTGCATTTACCGTGCGCACCATGAAAATTGCGTTTGATCAGATGCCTGTGAGACAAGAGCAAGTGGCGATGACCTTGGGCTGTTCCAGGTGGGGCGCGTTTACGAAAATTTTATTGCCCCAGTCAAAATCCGCATTGGTGGCAAGCTGGACATTGGGCTTTGCACGCAGTATCGGTGAATTCGGCCCGATCATGATTTTCGCCGGGGCAACCGAAGGCCATACCCAAGTCATGTCAACAGCGATATACAATCAGTTGCAAGCTGGTGAATTAAATCTAGCCATCGCATTGAGTATCATGATGATCGCTATTTCGATTATCATTTTAGTGACGGTCCGATTTTTTGGCTTTAAAAGTTTGTAGAGAAAAAAATGATTGAATTGATTAACCTCACCATTATCCAAGGCCGATGCACTCTGAAGGATATCAATCTCATCATTCCGCAGGGGAAATACGCGGTGCTGACCGGGCAAACTGGCTCGGGTAAATCAACACTTTTGGAAACCATCGCTGGACTCTTTGCCCCCGAGAAAGGCAAGGTCATCATCGGTGATCAAGAGGTCACCGATTGGTCGCCGGCAAAGCGATGCCTAGGCTATCTGCCCCAGGAAGCATCGCTTTTTTCTCATATGAATGTCGCCGATCATTTGGCGTTTGCTCTGCGATTAAGAAAATTGTCCACGGACAAAATCACAGAGCGGGTGAACCAGTTGGCGCGCGATCTTGAAATATCAAGCCTGTTAACCAGAGAGATCAAAAACCTTTCGGGCGGCGAACAACAGCGCGTCGCATTGGGCCGCGCGATCAGTGCTTGGCCTAAAGTGTTATTGCTAGATGAACCCTTGGCAGCGCTTGACCCAAAAACACGGGAGCATATTCAAAAGCTATTACTGCATATTTGTAAAGAAAATAAAATGACGGTGCTGCATGTAACACATTGGCCAGATAGCTTAAAAAACAGAGCAGACCTGTGCTGTCACATTCAAAATCAGCGTATCGCGTGTCAATAAAAAAACGCGAACGATTTCATATCAATGCCGCTGATGAGATGCAAAATCAAGCCATTGCCCATGCCACGATGCTGATGAAAATTTCGCCAAGCACTAGCAGCTGGCTAAAAGCTTAACGACCGTCTGTCTAACATCTTCTAGCTTAATAAATTCGGGTTGGTCTGCTGTTCGAAGTTTGATTTCTACTTGCCCTTGCTTTAGGCCTTTGTCCCCGATGGTGATTCGGATTGGAAAACCAATGAGGTCCGCGTCTTTAAATTTCACGCCCGGCCGCTCGTCGCGATCGTCAATGATCACATCAATATGTTCTAGCGTGCCTTTGGGATGAATGCTCTGAAGCTGCCCCGCTAGGTCCAAAGCCACTTCTTTGGCTTGCCCATCGTATTTAATAGTAGTGATCACAACTTTATAAGGCGCGATGGCTGCGGGCCAAATAATCCCATGCTCATCATGCCCTTGACGATCCGCGGTTCCCGCTTCGATCGCCCCGGCCAAGATACGATTCACCCCAATGCCGTAGCAACCCATCAACGGCGCTACGCGTTGATTGTTTGCATCTAAAACATGTGCATTTAAAGCCTCGGTGTACTTAGTACCAAGCTTGAAAACGTGTCCCACCTCAATGCCTTTGGTCTCTTCTAAAATCCCGCCATCGTTGCGAGGCGAGGGATCGCCCGCCACTGCATTACGGATATCCGCGACCATCATTTTTTTCTTGGCCGAGCCATCAAGCTTAGAAAGCACATCAAGTTTCCAATCGAAAAGCTTCGTATGATGATCAACCTTGTTGGCGCCGGTGACCCAAAAACCTGCATTGGCCACATCGGGATCAATGATGAGGCTGACATCATCGCGCGTGGTGATGATCTGAGGCCCCACAAAACCAATCACAAAACCAGCGGCTTTGGCCGAGTCTTCATCAGCCAATACCAGATTTTCGCAGCCCGCTACATGTTTTAATTTGACTTCATTAAGCTCGTGATCGCCGCGCACCACCGCAACGATCCATCGCCCATCCCCTTGGCATACCAAAGTCTTGATCATATTTTGAGCTTTAAGCTTGGACCCTAATTTTTTCTTGAAGAACTGGCAAACTTCCTCGATGCTGCCACACCCAGGCGTAGCAATCACTTCGGATTCCCCCAGCGCGTCGCCATCAAAGGACCAATGGCGATCCCCGATTTCACATTTTTCAACATTGGCCGCGTAATTACCTCGGTCTGATTTAAGAATCGTATCCTCACCCGTTGGCGCAGGAATCATAAACTCGTGAGAAGCATTGCCGCCAATCGGACCCGCGTCGGCCTCGACGATTTCAAACGGCACACCGCATCGCGTAAAAATGCGCTGATAAGTTTCATACATAATATCGTAAGATCGGTTGAGTCCTGCTAGGTTAATATCAAAAGAGTAAGCATCTTTCATCTGAAATTCACGGGAACGCATGACCCCATAGCGCGGCCGAAATTCGTCTCGGAATTTAGTTTGAATCTGATAAATATTGATAGGCAATTGTTTATACGAATCAACATGCGCTTTGATCAAATCGGTAGCCACCTCCTCGTGCGTCGGGCCTAGCGCTTGTTCCGCGCCGTGCCGATCTTTGAGGACGAATAAATTCTCCCCATAAGTTTCCCGCCGTTGCGTCTGTTCCCAAAGATCAATCGGCTGGAGCGTGGGCATCAAAACTTCCACCGCGCCAGAGTCATCCATCTCTTGGCGAATGATTTGGCTGGCTTTTTGTAAAGACCGCAAACCCAAAGGCAAGTAATCATACGAGCCAGAGCCAAGCTGTTTAATCAGCCCCGCGCGAAGCATCAGCTGATGAGACGGCACGACCGCATCGCCTGGGGTTTGGCGAGATGTCGGAATAAGGGTTTGGCTCCATAGGGTTGGCTTCATCATGCTGCTACTCTTTATTTAAAAGGTGATTATCGCCCAGCTTGATACAGGGGCAAGTCGGCTATTTTACCGGATTATTGATGCCCAAGGTAGTAAGAGGCTAATTGCTTCTCAATTATTAAAGACCACGATTGGCAATACCTGTGGATAAGTCTCCACTTTTACCCAGCTTCTGTAGAAAACGCGAGGAACTTTAGGGATACAACTTATATTTGCCCATTGCACAAGTAAATTGGCTTCGAACACTGGTAAAAATGTTATATTGGGCACTATGAAAAAATCGTATCAATTCATACTGATTTTGCTTCTGACATCGTTAAGCGGCTGTGCAAAAGAGCCTCTAAACAGTGCAAGCCCCACGCAGTTTTCTAGGTACGATAAAAAACATAGTGACAGGAGTCATATCTACAAGGACGGGGGGTTCGGCGGGGGGGATGAGCTGGATTTAAGAGAACAGCTCCGCCCGCGGAACAGAGAATAAACCATAATTTAAAATTAAAAATGATGCTTAAAGAATGGATTTTTAGCAGAAAGTGCACGGATGTTAAACTTAAATCAGAGAAATTGGAGTAAAACCGCCAAGACCGCCGATAGAAATAAGCATCGGAAACCCCCTGTTTCAAGGCGGGTATCTTATTCTTCTTTCTTCTCAAATTTAGGTTTGCCCGTCGTGCCTGATCGTCGAACATTTTTTATCTTAGCAAGCCTCCTCAGTGTGGTTACCCTGCTG
>CAZSSX010000138.1:0-7277 GCA_964609545.1 uncultured Phycisphaeraceae bacterium
CTCCGTAGAAGGTCCCGAAGCATTTTTCAGTCTAGAGGATTCTTTTACCAGGCCGGCTCATTGGCAGGGCCTAAGCGATGCAGCCAAGAGGCGTATCTTATCGCGTAGCTCTATCAAATGGGTGAGAATGCTAAAGTCATCCAAGAGTCGGTCAAACCAAACGGTCGCTCTTTACCTTATGCAGCCAAACGGCGCGTACAGTGTTGGATTCCTTGATGGGCATGTGAGAAGTGATATCCCTATTACTATGCTGAATAGATTTTTAAAAGCGCAAGGCGCTGCGCTGGTGGTTAGACCGGTGGCCCGTAGATATCATGGTAAGGTTCCTCTTGAGATGCCTCGGTACTAAACGTTATAAGCACATGATGCTTAGGATTAGTTGTTAATCATTGATAGCTCCGCGACGCCAAATCGCGGGGCTATTTTTTGTCCCCCGAGTTTATTTTAAAATGTATTGAGTTGATACTGTGGCTAGTGGGCTAAAATCTGTTAAAATGATTTGGGCACCTTTTGCGGATGCGTGTCTATTCTTTTTGTTTTGATGTATTTTTTTTACTTATGCAGCCTTGGGTCTATGCCCGGGCAGAGATGGAGTTTATTTTGAAATTTAAATTTTTAAAACGTGGGCTATGCTTTGCAGCGATGGCGGTTATTGTGGTTTTGCAAAGCCCCGAAGCTTTGGCTGGCAAAGTTGATCGTATTTTTTCTCAGCGTGTCCCTGCTGGGAGCTTGGCTTATCTGGGATGGGCGGGGCAAGCCGATGGGCAAGGCGGCTACGAGGGTTCGCATCTTCAGCAAGTCGTGGATGCATCAAATATTAAAGAGGTGCTTAGTTTGACATTTGCTCGTGTGCTTAATCGTATTGCATTAGAGAAGCGGGAATTTGCGATGATCAAGCCGATGGTCCAGATTTATAGCAAAATGATAGCCAGCCATCAATGGGCAGTGATCCTCACCGATGTTAAACAAACCGGCAGGCAAGCGATGCCTCAAGGGGCTATCCTCTTGCGAGGCGGGGATGAACTTTTATCTCTCAAAACCATGATCGAAGCGGGCATCTTGGCTGCGCCTAAAGAGGTCCAGCCTTTGCTTCACGTTGAGATTCATCAAGGCGTATTGATCGTGACATTGGGTGAATTTAACAAGAAGACGATGGCTATTTTTCGCGGGCAAAAATTAGCGGGGCAAAATCTCAATCCCAAAGGTTTGGTCGATCATCCCCAAGTAGCATTGCATTATAACATCGCCAAATTCATGCAAATTTTAGCCGCCAATCGCCGTTCGCACACGCGACGATACCGAGAAGGCTTGGAACTATTGGCTATGGACAAATTCAAATCGATCACTTTGAGCATGGGGTTTCAAGGCAGGGACTGGATGAGTCGTGGTTTCCTGGCTATTGCACGTGAGAAAAATATCGGTTTATGGACGCTGTTTAATCGGCCATTTCAAGGTCGCAACCTGCTGAGTTCGGTGCCGGCCAGCGCGGAAATCGCGGGGGGTTTTTCTTTAGATGTGGTCGGCTTAGAAAAATTCTTATCCCAATTTCTAGCTGACAACAACCCCCGAGCCAAAAGACGATACGATCAAATACGAGCAAGGATCGATCAAGAACTAGGCATTAACCTGCAAAAAGATATCCTAGAAAACCTAGGGCAAGACATCGTTTACTATACCGATAAAAATGTCAATGGGACAAGCATCCTAGGCTTAGTGGGCATCTTAAAAGTTAAAGATCCCGCTCGCTTTCAAGCCAGCTTACTTAAAGCGTTGGCCGTGATTCAAAAGCAAGTCAATCACAAATTTCGGCGCGATCAGATCACCGCCAGCATTAAGCAGACCACCTATGATGGTATCAAAGTTTATTATCTTGCCACGCCCGCGCTTTCGCCCGCGTGGTCAATTTATCAAGGGCGTGTTTATGTCGGTCTTTACCCGCAAACCGTTGCGGGGGCGATCCATCACGTTAAAACAAAAGGCAAAAATATCTTGAGCAACGCCCAATTTGTCGGTCGCTTATTCACGGGTAAGCGAATGTTGCAATCTTTTCATTGGTTTGATATTCCCGCGGCTGCTCAGCAAAATTATACATCATCGGTTTTTCTTAGTCGGACCTTGATGGGAGCTGGGGACTTGCTGGGGGTTGATACGCCGGCTTTTGTGGTGCCTCCTTTTTATAAAGTTCGTAAGCACCTGATCCCAAGCACCTGCGCGATTGCATTGCATCCCGATGGTTTTGGTTTTAGTAGCCGCGAGGGCTTCATCGGCTCGCATTTATTTGCCAAGAATATCGTTTCCATCATCGCGCCTGCGATCTCTTCTGTCGGATTTGGGATGGTCCGAAATTCGCCTGATTCGCACCTTATGGATCGAAAATATCCTAGCCATCGTGACAAGGCTGATGCGAAGGACGCGACTGTAACAAACGGCCATTGACCGTGGGTGGTTGATCGTTTTTGTAACGATCAACCACCTTTTTTTATTGGCGCTTATATCAGGACTTCAGAACAAGAGATACAACACATACTTGATTACGATTTGGGTGGTGAAGACATGTTATCTTGCATCTTATATAGGTTGTAGGCTTGATGGGTTATCATGGTTGCGTTCATATGGCACGCTGTGGGATAGCTGTTGGAGGGCGGCTGTTTTTCTTCGCTGTTTTTATTTAGGGGTAATGGTGTAACTTTTTCCGCCTATGACGTTAAACAAAATAATAGGCTGGCCTTTTATTTGGCGTTGAGAAATCTGCTTACCATTGGATGTAATACTCACGGGTATTTTTGTTCGGAACTTGACCACGCGATTTTTCAGATGAGAAGCCTGCGCTTTTTGCTTATCTTTTTGTACGTGAATGATGGCTTTGCTAAGCTTTTTATCTTTCCAGTATAGATCAACGACCAAAGCGCCTCTGGCTTTGATGCCTTTGATATAGCCGCTGGGCCAAGCATCGGGAAGGGAAGGCAAGGGATGAATTTGTCCCATGTGGGACTGGAGTAGCATTTCGCACACGCCCGCGCCGTAGCCAAAATTACCATCGATTTGGAAGGGCGGGTGAAAGCCATAAAGGTTGGGATAAAAATTCCCGCGGAGTTGTTCTGAAAGTAATTTGTAAGCGCGATTGCCATCATGAAGCCTTGCCCAGACGTTGATCTTCCAACCTTTGGACCAGCCTGTGGCGCCATCGCCTCTGCCGTTCATGGAAACCTTTGCGGCTTGGGCGAGTTTGGGGGTGGTGATGGGTGAAATCTGTCTGCCGGGATGCACGGCGATGAGATGTGAAAGGTGCCGATGCCGATCTTTAGGGTTATCGCGGTCGGCTTCCCATTCTTGTAGTTGTCCCCATTTGCCGATCTGCGGGGCGAGTAATTTATCGCGCATGGCGATGACTTTGCGGCGATATTTGCTGTCCACGCCAAGGTCTTTTGAGCATTGGATAAAGTTGGTAAACAAATCATAGGCCAATTGTTGATCATAAGAATTGCCTTGAACGTGCGGGCCATGCTCGGGAGATTGGCCCGCGGGAGAGACCAATGTGCCATCGGCTCTTTTGATCAAAGAATCCTCCCAGTAATGGGAAAGCTCTTTGAGGATAGGATATAATCGTGTGCGTAAATATTTTCGGTCTCTGGTAAAGGCGTAATGATCGAAGGCATTTTGGGCCACCCATGAAGCATCTCCTGGGACCCATTTGTAAGAGGCGCCTCCAAAAATTCCGTTTTCAGACCGAGTGGCCCAGCCTCGTACGCCATATTTTTTAAAGGTTGCCTCGGTTCGCACGGCACGGATAGAGTGTAGCCATTCTGCGAGTGGTTCGAAACATTCCGAAAGGTTGGCTTGATCTACAAACCAATAATTCATCTGAACGTTCACGTCTGTGTGATAATCCGAGCGCCATGGAGGGCCATTGGAGTGATTCCATAACCCCTGTAAATTTGCGGGTAATGAGCCTGGGCGCGAGGATGAGATCATGAGATATCGGGCATATTGAAAGAGTAATTCTTCCATATCGGGGTCTTTTATTTTTTTCTTGTATGATCTTAGCCTTTGATGAGTCGGCAATGATCTGATTTGATCGGGGGTCTTGCCTAGGTCTAGTTGCAAGCGGTTGAAGAGGCTTTGGTAGTTTTTAACGTGGGCCGTTTTCAGCTGGGCAAATGTTTTTTGAGATGCTTTTTTGAGTGTATTACTTACTCGCTGATGGGGATGAGATCGGGTCCATTTTTGGGAGCGTTTATTAATATAGTTGGTGTCTGCTGCGAGTAGGATGGTAAAGGCATCGACATTTTTTAGGATGATCCGGTTATTTTTGATGGCGATGGTTCCGCCTTGATGGATGACTTTGATTTGAGATTCGTATTGAAGATTAATATTGTATTTATTTTTGCGGGTGGTCGGCGATCGGTAGGCGTATCCATTGAGCTTGCCTGTCGCGGTGATGGTGTTGCCTTTGGCTATGATAGCGGCTCGGTGCATATCGGTTAGCCCAATGGTGGCGTTATAAGCCGATTTTTTATCCGCGGTATATCTCAGAACAATTACATTTTGCGGGTTAGACGAAAAATATTCTCTTTTAAAACGGGTATCCTTTTGTTGATAGGTGACGGTATGGATGGCGTTGGTGATATTGAGCTGTCGTCGATAGGTGGGGTTGGATTTAGGGGTCACGCGAAAAGGCGATTTTCTTGATCGGCCTAGATGAATCGAAGTCAGCTGGAACTGTTTTTTATCCGAGGGGATAAAAATAAATCGATAGGCGCGATAGGTTTTTTTATTTTTAAATTTAAATATTTTTCTCTGAATTCGCTTTGTATACGGCTTCTTCAAATTTTGACGGTCTAAGGTGACCCAATGTTTTTCGTTATTCGAAGCTTGTAATTTCCATTGACGAGGAGCCCATGCGGGATTGCCTTTGGCTGAGATGATCGTATATTGTGTTAAGGGTTTTCTAGGCGCTTGCGGGAGCCTCAATTGCCATATGATGGGTTGATTGTGATGTGTGACCAGCCACTTTGTTTTGGTTGAATCGTCGTACGAATTTTGAACGCCTTGCGCGAAGCCCCCCGTCCGCTGACCTGGCGCGCTCACCCCGAATTTATCCCAATTGGCATCTAAGGTGACGTAGACGTCGCCGAAGGCTTGGTAAGAGCCTGTTTCTGATTCATCGCCGATCCAGAGTGAATCTTGATTGAATTGAATTTGTTCTTTTTCGATGCCGCCGAAGATCATGGCTCCTAGATTCCCGTTGCCGATGGGAAGGGCTTGGGTCTCCCAGTTTGCCGCGGGAAAATCATACCAAAGGATTTGATCGTGATTAGCACGAGCAGATGCGGTGATAAGCAGGAGCAGGGCGAGGATGATACTTTTAGGTTTCATAGGGGTAATTCCTAGCGGGTCAGTGGCTGGGGGTGATTGCTAAATCATTTTAATATCATTTTGCGAACGATGGTGTCACGCCAAGTAAAAAGATTTGTCATTTTATTCTGAAGTGTTAAACATTTAACGCACTTGGATGCTTTTATTTTGCAGCTATTTAGAAGATAGTCCTCGCGGCTTTAATAAAAGCGCGGTGGATTCCCCCCCGTATTTAACACGCAACGATGATTGGAGGCCAAGCGAGGATTTAATCGGCCTGTTCTTTCTGATTTTCACGCCTACAATGAAATCCGCCGAGGCTCTCTTTTCTCTATATTTAAAGGTATATTTATTTTTTTATTAGAAAAAAATATCTCTGTTAAAACATTTCTCTTGGTTCTACGTCTAAATTGAGTATACACTATATAATTATTTTATGTCACAGGAGATCAATATGAAATATGCGATTTGTAATGAAACTTATGGGGATTGGGGTCTTGAACGGATTTGCGAGGATGTTGCTGATGCGGGGTATACGGGCTTGGAGATCGCGCCGTTTACGCTGGAGGGGTATGGGATGGATGTGCTTGATCGTGGGGATGCTGTGCGTCTGGGCGATTTGGTTCGATCTTTTGGAATTTGGCCTATTGGCCTGCATTGGCTTTTGGCCAAGACTACGGGTTATCATCTGACGGCAGCGGATGATGAAATGAATCAACGGACTGCGTCTTATTTGATTGAGCAGGTTCGATTTTGCGCGGCGATGTGTCGGGGCAATGATGCATCATCGGGGACCGGCGGCGGGGTAATGGTTTTTGGTTCGCCGTTGCAGCGGAATATTGCAGAGGGGCAATCTTATGAAGATGCTTTTGCTCGTGCGGTTAAGATTTGTCGGGAGGTTTGCGCGGTGGCTGCTGATTTGGATGTGACTTTGGTGATGGAGCCTTTGGGCCAGGTCGAGACCAATTTTTTAACCACTGCATCGGAGACGATCGCGTTGATTCGGGCGGTCGATAGCCCAGCTTGTCGTTTGCATTTGGATGTTAAGGCGATGAGTAGCCAGAAGCTTAAGATTGAAGAAATCATTTGCCAATCTCAAGCGTACACGCATCATTTTCATGCTAATGACCCGAATTTGCGAGGGCCTGGGATGGGCGAGGTTGCATTTGAGCCTATTTTCGAGGCACTCAAGCAAAGCCATTATAAGGGTTATGTTTCGGTTGAGGTTTTCAAATATGATCCCGATGCGCCTACGATTGCGCGGGAGAGCTTGGCTTATATGAAAAAAATTGAGGGGCAAATGAATGGGTCCCGTGTTAAATCATTTTAAAAATTCATTGATCATTTATCATCACTAGAAAAGGTTCATATTATGGTTCAACGATTTATTAAGGCGTTTGAAAAAAGTACATTTTTGATTTTACTCAGTTTGTCTTTGTCTTGTGCAGCTGGGGTAAAAGCTGGGCCTATTGAAAAAACGGGGGCTGGCGGTCGGTTTACGATTACTACGCTTAAGGATCGTGTTCGGGTTGAGATTGGCGGGAAGCTTTTCACGCAATATCTTTTTCGGGGCAAGGGGATTGACAAGCCTATTCTTTGGCCGATTGTTGGGCCTACGGGGGTTAACTTGGTGCGCAATTATCCGATGAAAAAAGGCGTTAAAGGTGAGGACACGGATCATCCACATCATGCGGGATTATGGTTTGGCCATTTGCCTGTTAATCATGAGAATTTTTGGCATCACAATAAAGCGCACGGGCGGCAGGTTTTAGATGGGTTGGTCCGTGCGGGCGTACGAAATAATGTGGTGACGATCAAAGCCAATCACAAATGGGTGGGCGCCAAGGGGCAGATTATTTGCACGGATCGGCGAACGATTACGATGCGAAAAATCGGCGACTCGCGTGTGATTGATTATGATA
>CAZSSX010000139.1:0-3016 GCA_964609545.1 uncultured Phycisphaeraceae bacterium
GCAAATCTTGAATCGTACATTTTCAAAAGAAATTTGAGGTTTATAGAAGGGCTCAATTACTTATCTGCATTAAAAATATAAGCGGTAAGTCTATGGCTTTGTCTAAAGTTACGCCTAAAACATCTTCATTATCATTAATGTGGACCGGTTATTGCCTGAACAATTCATGTTGAAATATAAGTCAAGAGAGTCGGGACAGCCACCCATAACCATAAGATATAATTCTATACCTCAGCCGAGTTGGTATAGGGGTGGCCGTAATAGACACAATACTGGACATGGTGAATCGCTATCGCCATTCTTTCCATAGCCCACCCATATGGCCACTGTTTTTTAAGGGAGAGTATCGCCGCATCAAACCGTGATACGGTTTATCCAAAGGCTCTCATGAATTACAGCCCTACGAAAAACTGACTATTTACGACATTCATCGCATTTATTTTACTAGTCTTTTAAGCGCGCCAGACATTATGTCAAACACCCTCAACAAATAAAAAAGGCTTACGAATCGAAATTCATAAGCCTTTAGTTTGCAATGGGCGATACAGGACTCGAACCTGTGACTTCTTCCTTGTAAGGGAAGCACTCTAGCCAACTGAGTTAATCGCCCGCTAGGGTCGGGGATTATATCCTTAAGCTGCTGGCGTGTCAAGCTTGTAAAAGCAGATTCCACAACAGCCTTGGCCTTAGCCTATCAAGGATTTTACTGCATAAGCCCAGGGCGTTTCCGGATAAAAAAAACCACGCGATATCACACTGCCAGCCTTTGTATTCTCAAAACATTGCACCCGCACCGCTTTGCTAAGCTTCATTTTTATTTTTTCCAGTACCTAGGCGTAACCCCTAAATACCGAAGTGTCTGCTCGATCGTCCGCTTAGTCGCAGGCCCCGCCACCGTGCCGCCATAGTGGCCCAGTCCTTTTTTCGGGTCCTGAATCACGGTTAGCACCACGATCCGCGGATGCTTCAGCGGCGCACCCCCAATAAACGAGCCGACATATCGATCATGATAATATCCGCCCCCACCCGGAATCGGCAGCTGGGCGGTGCCTGTTTTTCCGAAGATTTTGTAAATTTGACTATTGGCTCGCTTGCCCGTGCCTTGGGTCACCACTTTAAACATCGCCTCCCTTGTTTTGCTAGCCACCTGTTGATCTAAAACCCGTTGCACCAGCAATGCCTGATCTGCTTCATTGCGTTTTTGATGTATCGCTAGGATCGTCGGCGTAATCAGATGCCCCCCATTGGCAAAGACGCAAAAAGCCCTGGCCATCTGCAAAGGCGTCACCGCCACCCCGTGGCCCATCGGCACGCGTGTGAGATCGGTCATCGACCAGTGCTTGGTTTTTCTCACTTTACCCCTGACTTCGCCCAACAATCCGCTGGCTGTTTTTTGTCCAAAGCCGTAGGACGTCACCACGTTATAGAGCTTCTGCTTGCCCATTTTATATCCGATTTTGCCCATGCCGATATTGGATGACTTTACCAAAACCTGTTCAAAGCTCAGCCTCCCGTGCGGATGCGAATCGTGAAGTAAAGAACCGCGAGGCGGCTTCCACGCGCCCGATGTCGTGCAATCAATCATCATACCCATATTGCATTGACCACTTTGCAACGCGCTGGCCCAAACATAAGGCTTAAACGTTGAGCCAGGCTCATAAACATCCGTCACGCACCTATTTCTGCTGCGCTTGGCGTCGTATTTTTTCGTTTTAATACTGTGATCAAAAAAAGGATAGTTGGCCATGGCTAAAATCTCGCCAGTATGCGGGTCCATCACAATGCATTGCCCAGCTTTGGCTTTAAATTTATCCACCGCGATTTTCAGATTTTCCTCCGCGATTTTTTGTATCACAATATCAATACTCAGCGTCACCGCACGCCCATCCACAGGCGAAACAATATCGCTTTGCCTCACTTGAATCGCATTGCCCTTAGGGTCTCTTTCGATCTTAATCGAACCACTGGTTGCCGATATTTTATCACGATACACCCGCTCAAGGCCTTCTCGAGCCACTCCGCCACCCCGCTTGCCTAAGATTTGCCCCGCGACATGGCCTTGCGGATAATTACGCTTCATAAAAGGATAAATGCCCAAGCCCGGGATGTGGCGCTGCCTATCTTTTTGAAGCCTTTGAAAGGCTCTTAGCCGCTGATCCGTCAGCTGCCGATCGATCACCACAAAGCGCGATCGCTTATGCTTTTTTTCGGGATACTTCGCTTTGGCGTTGTAATATCTTTCCTCAGCATCAAAAAGCGCCTCGGTGATCACCGAGGGGTCATAGCCTAGCGCCTGGGCGATGCGTTCTGCAAAATTAGAGGGGTCTTTGATCAGCTGCGGGTCGATAAAAAGTCGATAGCCCAGATCACTGTTTGCCAAAACCACCCCGTTGCGATCGTAAATACTGCCAGGCCTAGCCACGATCTTGCGCTTTGTATTTTGGCTATCCATCAGCGCTAAAATCGGCTGGGGCGGATGCACCTGCAAGCGATAAACCTTATAAAGCACACCCAACATCGCCAAGCTAATCAACACCGCCCCCACCACTGCCCAGCGGTCGATCCTTTGGCAAAGTTTCGCTTCTGTTTGGCGAGGCTTAAGATCAATTTTAACCTCCGCCTGGCGAGGCGATGTACAGCCTTTTCTTTTTCTCGCCCCCTTCTTCCCCGATGCACGCAACGCCACCGCCGCGTATACCTCGTCATCCTCAGCCAACGCCTCAGCCTGAGCATCTCCACCCTCCGCCTCTTCTGCTTGCTCGCCTTGCCCATCAAACATCGGCAGAGACAGCCCCGATGCCCCAACTTCCTCCACCAAATCATCTCCATCTTGCCCCCCCCGCCTCTGCCTAAACAAAGGCAAATCCACCTCAACATCCGCCCCCGCAACCCGCTCGGACATCACCTCTTCATCTAAGCCCTCCCCCGCCACGCCTTCCACGCCTTGGCTATCCAACCCTTCCTCGCGTGGCTCATCTGATTCCTCGGCAATGGTTTCACCCGCGAACAAACCGCC
>CAZSSX010000139.1:3116-7198 GCA_964609545.1 uncultured Phycisphaeraceae bacterium
TCTTCCTCCTCCTCTTCTACATTTTCGCATGACTCATCAGCCTCAGCCTCGTATGCTTCTTGTCCATCCGTTTCTTCCTCGGCTTGCCCTTCCTCCTCTGCTTCGATATCTACATCATCCCCTTGCCCCGCATCTTCATCTTCATCATCTACCGATACAGCATCTCCCTCATCTTCTTTATCTTCTCCTTCATCCTCTTCTCCATCCTCTCCGCCTTCCTCCGCATCTTCTTCTATATACTCATATTCATACGTGTACTCATACTCATCATCTTCTTGCTCATTTTGATCTTGCTCCTTAGCATCTTGAGCCTTTTGCACGTCCTCCCGAAGCTCGCCTTGATTTTGCGCCTGCTCCTCTGTTTCTAGCGCCTGATCTTCTGCCGGATCGTAGGCGTACTGATATTCCTGCTCCTCCTCAGCGGCATTTTGATCCCTAGGCGTTGGCTCTTCTGATTCGTTTTGATCCATAGGACTCACCCATCACCGCCTCTCGGTTTGCAACGGCGTGATAGGCTCAAGCTCCAAACCCTGCTTTTTGATTTCTTCATCGATATTGATTCTCCCCAGCTCTAAGGATATTTGGCTATCTAAATGCCACAGCTCGGGTCTAATCCGGTCTATCTTCCGTCTCATATGCGCATTTTTATTGATCAGATCTATCTTCTGATGCGTCCAGCTTAACGATGTCAACGCAATAGCCCATATCCCAAGGATGCACACAATCAATTTGGCCAGAGTCATGTAACCGCTCCGTTAATGGCCCAAGCTGGGAATGATCAAGACCACCCCTTCTCTGACCTGCCCTTTAGCACTCACTCTACCGCGGTTGGCATCTCTAATCTTTGTCCATTGACGCCCATCCCCAAAATATTGCTTAGCGATATGCCACAGCAACTCGCCCCGAGCCACCTTATGCTTTTTAGCCACAACGCCCCGACCCGAATCTCGACCAGACACCCCGCGCACGCCACCACCAACCCCGTCACGCATCCCACCGCTCCCCCGTCTAGGCACCAAGCCAGCCCCCGCTGCTAAAACCGCGCGACTAATAAGCTGTAGCTCATCACGCAAGCGCGTCGCTTGCCCAGACGGAATAAATTGGCTCCCGCCATACCGGCTAGCAAGCGTTTTATAACTCGCAACATATTCTTGTATCTGCTTAATCTCACTGCCCCGCAGCCGTCTATTTGATTTCCGCTCCAACTGCCCGATGAGCTTCCTAGCATATGGATTGCGAACCAAGCGACCCCCGCCATCAGCCCCCACATGACCACCCGAAGAAACACCCACCGACCCCGCATTACCTTTTGATTTCACCCCCGGTATCCGAATCTTATCGCCTTGATGAATGATCTGATTTTTAATCGTCTTAGGATTTGCCCGGGTGATCAATTTATACTTCGTGCCACTGCCGTAAAATTTTTCCGCGATAGACCACAAGCGATCATTTTTTTGCACCGTATAAATCAGATCCTTAGGCTCTTGCCGCCGAGATTCCCGTCCAACGATAGGCTCCCGCGTATCCCCAGATTCAACCAATAACAAATCCGTAATCTCTGGCAACCGAAACCCCTCCTCCCGCACGCCCGCCTCACCAGTGCGCGGATTAGCCGCCTCCGCCAATTGCCTTGGCTCAATCAACCGATGATGCGCCTCAGCCGCGGGCAGGTCTTTGCCTCCCCCGATGCGCGTGCTCTGGTTCGATGCCCCGCCCAGCGTGTCATTAGCATTGATCGCCATATCCGCGTTATCATGAGGCCTCACATCCAAATAATCACAAACGATAATCCCCACGCCCATCACTAAGCAAAGTGTCAGCAGCAATCCTAATTTGGTCTCTCGAGTCATCGCTTCCATCGTTGGGGCTTATCCTTGCTTGTTTATACTTCTCGATCATGACACACTGCTCACAATCTATTGCCTACTTATGCCAAACACTTGCCATCATAAAATCTGCACCGCTCGCATCTTGGCGCTTCGACTTCTCGGATTAACCCGCGCTTCATGATCGTCGGCAACACATGGCTTCTTAGTTAAAACTCTGCCACTGCCTTGTTTTTTTAGCATCGCAAAACTTTGCTTAACCAAACGATCCTCAAGCGAATGGAAACTAATCACAACCGCAATACCAGAGGGCTTAACTAACTGAGGTATCAACTTAAGTAACGCAGCAAGGACTTCTAATTCTGCATTGACCGCGATTCTTAAAGCCATAAATGTTCGAGTCGCCGCATGAATGCGCTTCCCTGTCACAGTGTGCGTCCGCCCGATCGCCTCACACACCACAGATGCAAGCTCTGCTGTAGTTTTGATCGGCTTAACGCCCCTACTTTCAATAATTTTTTTCGCAATGATTCTGCTCTTCCGCTCCTCCCCAAATCGATAAATCACATCCGCCAATTCTACTTCGTTCATCGTATTAACCAGCGTCGCCGCCGTCACAGGATTACCATGATCCAGCCGCATATCCAAAGGCCCATCAGCCTGAAAAGAAAAACCCCGCTGACCATCATCCATCTGATTCGACGCAAAACCCAAGTCCGCAATCACCCGATCGACTTTTTCTAATCCTATACCCGACAACGCCGCCTTGGCCGCGATAAAATTCGATTGAATAAGATCAATCCTCCCCCCCAAAGGCGCCAGCCGATCACGCGCATAATCCACATTCCCCCCATCCACGTCCAACCCAATATAATGACCCCCCGACCCCAACTCAGGCAAGATCAAACTCCCATGCCCCCCCCGACCCACCGTACAATCCAAAACCGTCATCCCAGGCCTAAGATCTAATAACCCAAGCGTTTGCTCAGGAAGAACCGGGATATGCCCATGCTGCTGATGTTGCTTAAAAAAATCACTCATACCTATGTTTTAATAGATATCCTCCATCATATAAAGCCCGCCACGATGAAATATCTCAAACAGACACAAATTTTCCACGATCAACCCCGCTTTTCGGATATAATCTCAGACCAACCCTTAAAAAAACCTCCTAAATACAACAGCGGAGTCCTCAAATATGACCACCCTCCTTTGGCAACCCCAACTTCCCGATTCATACCACGCACTCAGCGATGAGGCCCTCAAATCTCAAATCTTAGCAGCCAAGCAAAAGCTAGGCAGCGACCTAGTCATCCTAGGCCATCACTACCAACAAGATCAAGTCATCCAATTCGCAGACTTCACAGGCGACTCATTCAAACTCTCACAACTAGCCGCACAAGAAGTCCAAAAAAATAACGCCAAATACGTCATCTTCCAAGGCGTACACTTCATGGCTGAATCCGCAGACATCCTCACCCCAGAATCCGTCTCAGTCATCCTCCCAGACCTAGGCGCAGGCTGCTCCATGGCAGACATGGCAGACTACGACATGACCATCGATGCCTGGAACCAAATCACCGCCGTCATCGACACCAACCAAACACGCCTCATCCCCATCTGCTACATGAACTGCACCGCAGCAATCAAAGCATTCTGCGGCGAACATGGCGGCGCCGTCTGCACTTCCTCAAACGCAGACGCAATCATCGCATGGGCACTCCAAGGCGGCGACACACCCCTACTCCCAAACCAAAAAGTAAAAATATTATTCATACCCGACCAACACCTAGGCAGAAACACCGCAGCCAAAGCGGGATTCAACACCGACACAGACATGGCCATCTGGGACCCCCAATCACACCAACCCCTCGCAGGCCTAAACCCAGAAACAATCAACCGCGTCACCTTCCTCCTATGGAAAGGACACTGCTCCGTACACAAACTCTTCCGCCCAGAACACATCGACCAAATCCGCCAAGAATATCCCAACATCACCGTCATCGCACACCCAGAATGCTCCTACCAAGTCTGCCAAAAAGCAGACAGCACAGGATCAACCGAAGGCATCATCAACGCCATCCGCAACGCCAAGCAAGGCGACCAATTCGCCATCGCCACAGAAGTACACCTCGTCAACCGTCTAAAAATCCAAGCCGAAAAACGAGGCGTCTTCGTCCGCATGCTCTCAAGCTGCCAATGCCTCTGCACAACCATGTACCGCATCGACCTACCACACATGCTCTACATCTTAGA
>CAZSSX010000140.1:0-7172 GCA_964609545.1 uncultured Phycisphaeraceae bacterium
CGCCCCGAGAATGGCCCAGCCAATACCGATTTCCCAGCTGATCACCGCCAGGCAGACGCCCTTGCCTTAATGCCAAATCCACCGCATGAAAATCTTCAATTTGGCGCCCCCAATTATCTTTTTCAAACAACTCGAGTTTTTCAAATCGCTGATAATCATGAGTCATTCCCGAATGCGAAAAATTAAAACGATGCACCGCAAAATCTAATGCCTTGCAAAGCCTTTTCCCTAAGTAAGGCAAAAAGCCATAATCTTTATAACCCATCAAACCATGGGCCATCAGCAGCGCGCCGCGCGTTTCAACCCCAGCCTCTGGGATATCAGAACTACCATAAATCAGCTGATCATCCGAGCCAGCGATTTGCCATTTGATACAAGCCATAAAACACATCCTTCCAACAACAAAACCCTAAACCGACCCACCCCTTAATCACATCTCAATCCATGATCTATCAGCTCACTACAATTTTTTTTATTTGGCGCCTAGCTTGACGCAAGAAAAATTTAACACACTATCGCATCTAGCCCAGGACTTGATTCAACAGCGATTGATAACCTGCATTTAAATTTTTCAAATAATTTTTTTCTGAAAGCCTAGGCTTAAACTCATCACCGCTTCCACGACAAAACATCTCAAACAACGCCTCCCAAGTGAAGCCGCCGACTGCCTCAGCTGCGCGCAAGCAAGCCCCCAGCGCCACGGAATCTCCAGAGGCTAAACGCTTGACATACACCTCAAAAATATCTGCCACCATCTGACACATCGCGTCATTATCACTCGCCCCGCCGGTCAAAATCAGTCGATCCCAGCAAGTCTGCCCCACATATTTTTTCATATGAAGAAATTGACACGCAACAAAACATTTAACCAAGCTTTTACATTGCAGTGCTTTAAACCCTTGGCTGCCTTGAATCATCAAGCCTTCAGCCTTAATCCTAGGCGTTATCTCATCGACCAAAAAAGGTAACACCACATCCCGCCCCGTCGCATCCCAGTCCATCTCCAAGCACCTGCTAAAACCCGCCCAGTCAAGCCCCAGCGCATCGCGCACCCATTCCCGCGCCAAGCTTCCATTACTAAAACAAACCAGCGACATCAATCCCCCCGCAGGATTGCCAAACACATGGCCATACCCACTCGGCTCAAAATCTTCAAGCTCACCTTTAGCCCCCGTCTCAAGCCCGCCTAAGCTGCCAAAAAAAGTATCGCTTGTCCCTAAACTAATCACCCCTGTCCCAGCAAGCCCCCCGCCGCAACCGATTAGACTACTCGGATTATCCCCTGTAAAAAGCACCACATCCACCCCCGCGTCAAAGCCATAGCGCTTGACAAAATAATCGCCTACCCGACCGCAAACACTTGAGCTCTTTGCGATACTAGGCAGCTTCTGCCTAAGCCCTTTAGCCGTCGCATCAAGCAACTTTTGATCCCATTGTGACCGCGCCAAATCCATGAGATTCATCCCCGCACCATCACCGCAATCAATCGCTACGCTGCGCCCAGTTAAGACGCTGCACAAAAAAGAACTCACCAAATGAATCCGCTGGGTTTGCTCCCATTGCTTCGGCGCCATCTGATAAAATTTTCGGATCTGAGGCCCCGTAAATCTTTCCGTTACATCAGAACCGCTCACCCGCAACGCATAGCCCTCGGGCAACGCATCCCGAATCTCTACACATTGCCTCGCCGTCGATTGATCCATCCAAATAGGACTTTCCGCCCGCGACAAACAACCCGCTAGCTGCGTGGAAAGTTTCTCCTGGCTCTGCAAATGCAGACGCGCCAATGCCCCATCAAAAGACCCGTTTAAATAAACCGAACCGTGCTGCTGCCCCGCGCCACTGACCCCCACAATCCCCACGCAGCCTAAACTTTTTTGTAACTTCTCCAACAAAAGGTCCAGCCCATCAAGCCACATCATCGGGTTGGCAAAAAAAACATCTCCTCTTTGCACAAAGCCCCGAGGCGCGCCATACTCGGACAACCCTTGCCCAAAATCAATGCTCTCACGCCAAAGCACTTCCCCTCCATCCGTTTCAATCACCACAGCACTAATACTCTGCGTACTACAATCTATCCCTAAATAACGTCCCATCAGCGAACCCACCGATTCATAATATTTTCATAAAGCTCATACTGCCCACTGCGCTGCCTAGGCTCCCCAGAACGCATCGCCAAATCTCGCAACGCATCCAATCCCAATTCCCCTTGTTCATACAACGCCCCTTGGCCTTGATCGTACGATGCATAACGTTGCTCAACCATCTGCGGGATTGGGCTCTGGGTTAAAATCCCATAAGCAATCTCTAAGCCTCGCGCAAAATTATCCATCCCTCCAATATGACCATAAAACAAATCCGCCAAGTCCGTCGAACTACGCCTAACCTTCGCATCAAAATTCACACCGCCCCCGCCAAGCCCACCGCTCTGCAATACCACCATCATCGCCTGAGTCGTCTCATGCAAATCCATCGGAAAATGATCCGTATCCCAGCCGTTTTGCGGGTCTCCCCGATTGGCATCAATCGAGCCCAGCATCTGGGCATCAGCTGCCACCTGCAAATCATGAGCAAAGCTATGCCCCGCTAAAGTCGCATGATTACCCTCAATATTAAGCTTAAAATCATTTTCTAAGCCATAAGATTTTAAAAATCCAATCACCGTAGCAGCATCAAAATCGTACTGATGCTTCGTCGGCTCCATCGGTTTAGGCTCAATCAAAAACACGCCTTTAAAACCAATCTCACGCCCATAATCCCTAGCCTTTTGTAAAAACATACCCAAGTGGTCAAGCTCGCGTTTCATCTGCGTATTAAAAAGAAAATCATACCCCTCGCGCCCACCCCAAAACACATAATTTTCACCGCCCAACGCAACCGTCGCATCAATCGCCGCTTTCACTTGCGCCCCAGCATAACAGAGTACCTGAAAATCAGGATTCGTCGCCCCGCCGTTCATATAACGAGGATGAGAAAAAAGATTCGCCGTGCCCCAAAGCAGCTTCACCCCCGTTTGGTCTTGCTTGTCTTTGGCCCGCTCAACCATCTGCGCCAAGTTTTTTTCCGACGCTTGAATCGTTGCCCCTTCGGGCGCCATATCTCGATCATGAAAACAATAATAAGGCACACCCAGCTTTTCAAAAAATTCAAACGCAGCATCCATTTTCTCAATAGCCTGCTGCATCGGATCCGCAAAATCAAGCCAAGGCAACGGCCGCGTGCCCAAGCCAAAAGGATCAGACCCCGTCCCACAAAAACTATGCCAATAACAAGCAGCGTAACGTAAATGCTCGCTCATCGTTTTTCCGCCTATTTTTTTCTGGGCATCATAATACCGAAACGCCAAAGGGTTGTCCGTCTCTGGCCCTTCAAATTGAATCTTAGATATCTCGGGAAAATACATCGCCATCACAAAATCCTATCTCATTTTACACACGCTAATAAAATCATTCACATATACACGCCAAAGATCATACTATAGATCAGTGATCTTTAACAACTCTAAAAACGATCTCTGCTCACACACATCATGCAAAAAAACTTACATCCATTTTGAAACCAACATCACGCACCGCCACAACCATGCGCCAGTCAAACGAAAAACACCATTTGCCACCAAAGCTAGGCTTTCTCCACAATCATCAACACCTCCTGCATAAACCCCATCGCGTTTTCGTTTATAATATAATCTGTAACGTAAATCATAATTCAATCGACAGCACTATCGGCCCGCTCATAACAAATCATTAAACGGCAAGATAAATGATGTCTTCATTTTTTAACCCCTCAACCCCAAAAGGCTCCCCCATGATTAAGCATCGTATTCTTTCAATAAGCTTAGCCATCTTGCTCACATGCACCGCAACAGTGTACGCATCAACAAGCCAAACCAATAACGACCCCAGCTATCAATCCACGCTATCCCAAGTTAAAATACCCCAAACCTTAGCCACCATCCCTAAACCCAAAAGCTTAAGCACCAAATCTTGGTGGTACAGAAGGCACCTCCGCTTCAATCAAGATGTCAAAAATATGCCCGATGCACAAATCGTTTTTATCGGAGATTCCATCACCCATTCATGGGAGCGCGGCGGCAAACAAGTCTGGGCAAAATACTATACCAAACGCAAAGCCATCAATCTCGGGATCTCAGCAGACAAAACACAAGACGTGATCTGGAGACTACAAAATGGAAATCTAGAACACATCAAACCCAAACTCTTTGTCATCATGATCGGCACCAACAACACCGGACATAATCTTGAAAAACCTCAAAACATCGCCTACGGCATCGCTGCCATCCTCAAAGAATTAAGGGCCAAACAACCACAAGCAAAAATACTCCTCCTAGCCATCTTCCCCAGAGGCAACACCTCCCTTGACCCCAAAGATGCACGCAAAGCAAGACAATTCCTAAACAACGAAAAAACAAATCGTATCATCCAAACCTACGCGGATTTGAAAAATATCTTCTACCTGAATATCAATCACCGCTTCCTAGATGCACACGGCAAACTCCCACGAAAAATGATGCCCGACTTATTACACCCCCAAGCACTTGGGTACGCCGCATGGGCCGACGCCATCGAGCCTTACGTCGTTAAATTCCTCGGGGAAAAAAGTAACGCCAAGCCCTTACTTGATGCTCATTTCACACAATGGACCCACGCCGATGGATCGCCCGTACAATCCGACTGGACATTCCAAAACGGAACACTCCTACACACAGGGCACGGCAAAGATATCCTCTCCAAAAAACAATACCAAAATTTCGTCCTCAGCTTTGATTTCAAACTCGATCCAAGATCAAACTCAGGCGTCAAATATAAAGTCACAAAATATCTCGACAAAACATCTAAAAAACAAGGTAAAAAAGCCAAATACCTCGGCATCGAATACCAAGTCCTCGATGATAAATCCGAAGGGCTCAACGCCAATAGCATCCGCCAAGCAAGCGCAGCCTACGATATCTTCGACACAAACCAGCTCAAACAACTCAAACCCGTAGGCCAATACAATCACGCAAGAATCGTCGTAAATAAAAATAAAATAGAACACTGGCTCAACGGCGCAAGAGTCGTCTCGTACAACATTAACTCGGGACGATTTGATCAACACATCGCTAAAAGTAAATTCAAAAAAATCAGAGGATTTGCACTCAACGACGCCGGCAAAATCCTCATCCAATCCCACGGCGGAAAAGTTTGGTACAGAAATGTAATCCTTCAAGAAATTAAATAAAAAAAACAAAATATGCAAAAAATAGGCATCATCACACTCCTCATCTTCATTATCGTATTGCCCATTGCCCTTAAAGAAACCTCACAACATCAGGTTTCAACCAAGGGCAATGGGTTAATCATTATCACAGCTCATAACGAACAAATCAGATTTGAAATTACACAAGCCTACCGAAAATACAGAGCAAAAAATAACCTCAAACCGATTCAAATCGATTGGAGAACATCCGGAAGCGCCAGCCAATGGCGCAGGCAGATTATCAAGCAATTCAAAAAAGCACACGCCCAAAATACACTAGACCAAGGCATCGGTGTCGATTTATTCTTCGGCGGAGGAAACTACCAACACAATAAACTCGCTCAAGGTTTTAAGATCACCAATCAAAAGAAAACCACACAGATCCGGATACTCCAGCCGATCAACCTCTCCCAGCAACAACTTTTAGAAATATTCCCACAAGAAAAAATCGGCAACAACAGGCTCTATCATCCCAAAAAACTCTGGGCAGGTATTGTCCTCTCAAGCTTTGGTATCGTTTACAACAAAGACGTGATCAAAGCCCTCCATTGCCCGCCGCCTACCACATGGCGACATCTAACAAATCCGAAATACCAAAACTGGATCGCCTTAGCAGACCCCGCCCTCTCCGGATCAACCAACGCAACCTACAACACCATCCTACAAAGAAAAGGCTGGACCCAAGGCTGGATCATTCTCCAAGAAATGATGGCCAATGCCCGATACTTCACCACATCAAGCACCAAAATTCCCCTCAGCGTCACCAGCGCAAACGCAGCTGCGGGCATGTGTATTGATTTCTATGGCAGGTTCCAAGAAAGCAACACGCCCGATCAACGCATACAATTTATCTCACCCCACCAACTGACCAATATCACCCCAGACCCTGTCTCCATCTTACGAGGCGCGCCCCATCAGAAAAATGCACAAGATTTTGTCGCATGGCTACTTTCAAAACAAGGGCAGCTCTTATGGCAAAAAAAACGCCACACCCGGCATGGTCCAGAAAAATTCGAATTACGCAGACTACCTATCAGACAAGACCTCTACGCTCACACAAAAAACTGGACAGACCCCCACAACCCCTTCACCGATGCTAAAGCACTCCCGCCATACGCTGGCAACTTTTTTATCATCATCCCACACATCGCCCACGCCATGGCCATCGACACCCACCAACAACTCAAGCAAGCATGGGATGCGATACTCAAACAAAAAAACAAAAAAGTAAAAGCGAAAATGAAACAGCGCCTCCACCGATTGCCACCGGAACTCACCCTCAAATGGCCCCCATCCATCGCCCCCTCCCAAAGCTACGCCATCCTACAAAATCCCCAGCACCCGCAATACCCATTAGCCAAAAAAACAATCTATCAATTTTATCAAAAGCTCAATCAAATCAGCCAATCCCCGGCCCAGCTCGCACGCAAGCAAGCCCAATGGACGCAATTCTTTATACAAAATTACAACGCTGTCCGCCAAATCCCCAAAAACTATTTGCCCCAATAAAAAACACAGACTGCAGGGCATCTCTAACAATCCCCTACCCCCCAAACCTAATCATACCGCCCCTCGCTGACTTTTACCCTCTTGATTTTACTTTTACATTCAGCTGATATTTTAGCATTGAGCCGATGCCTTTGCGCTTTGGCAACCGTCTAACTGGTTAAAAAACGGTAACGAAAAATTATAAACCAAGTTCCGCAAGCCGATCACCGTCTTGGCTCGGACGATGCCGATGCTCCGAATCAGCGTGGGGCTGGGCGCTGATGATTGGCAAAGATATGATCGAAAAAGAGGGTATTTTTAATGTCCAAGTGATAGAAAAAGCCATGGCACAGGAGCTGGGGGTTTATGATCTTCAGATCGATTATGCGGTGGTGAGGGATGGGCGAAATCTGGATTTGATGACA
>CAZSSX010000141.1:0-7166 GCA_964609545.1 uncultured Phycisphaeraceae bacterium
AAAATTGCGCATTGGGGTGCTGCGTCGTATAACTTTTGAGCGCTGCAAACAGCACCTCGTACTGCGCATCATAAATACCATTACCCGAAACCACCGCGCACAAAGGCGCTTCCCGATCCGGCATGATCAACGGCTTTTGAGCAGTATAAACGCCAGGGGCAATATGTTTCACACGCAAAGGCAATGCGCAGTGTTCTTGCATTTCTTTTTTTAACTGCTCCGAAGATGCTGTAAAAAAAACAAGATTTTCTTGCGCTAACTTTTGAAACTGACAAGCCAATTTAATATCATGATAAGAGTTAGCCGACAACACCGCGGGAATCTTAAGCTTTTGAGCAATATTCACCGCACCCCGCCATAGCCGACCATCTAACGCGTGAATCAAGTCGGGCCCATCCGCCCCAGCCAATGCCCCGTGCAGTCGGCTAATGCGATAGTTCCGTAGCATCGCAAAACGCGTATCAATATAAGTCAGCGTCTTGTTAAAAGAATACGTCTCGCTCTGATCAATATGTTGAGGCAAAATCTGTGTCGTCTGGATATTGTCAGCCATAAATCCAGTCGTGAGCAGCTTGAAGGTCGGCAACTCTTCATCAAGCCATGCTGTATTAGTAATCAAAGCAATATGCATAGCATTATTTTAGTTTAAAAAGAACCCCTTGTCTGGTAGCCGCCCCCAGGTTGTGAATTTTCGAGCCTCTCGGGTGTTCCAGAACCAAACCTTTGCTATAATAATGATTTAAGAAAATTGGGCTTGTGCCCATGGCCAAAGATATTGGATCATCCCCAGAGAAGGCAGCAGTAATGACCACAGAGACCCTCCCCGTTTCATTCGACGACCCAACCAATGCTCAAATCTTAAGCGTTTCCGAAGACCAAATCCAAGGCTTTGTAGATGACCCGTTCCTAGCCATTGCCCAGCAATCGGGCCTGCCCATTCAAGTCGTCCTAGAAAGAATCAAAGCCATGATGCAAGCCGGCACCATCCGCCGCGTCAGGCAAACACTCATGGCCAACAAATTGGCACCCGGCGCACTGGTCGCGTGGGAAATCAGCCAAGAAGACCTCAACCCAGGCTTTGATTACCTCTTCCAAAAAGATCCTTTCTCCGGACACGTCGTGGTTAGAACAACAGACAACCAAACCGCAGGCCACACTTACCGCCTATGGACAACTCTCAAAGTCCCCAGCGGCTACTCCATGAAAAAACACTGCGACTTTTTAGCCAAAAAAATCAAAGCAACTACTTATCGCACCATGCCCGCCAACAAACTTTTTGCCCTAGGCGTCGGCCACATCAGACGCAAAAAACTCGCCCCCGGCATGCGCACAGAGGCGCCCGCCAGAGTGCTAGACACGGTCTGCGTAGACCTCACCGAGCAAGAATGGCAAGTCACCGTAGCCATCAAACGAGAGCTAACCCCTGACGAAATCAAAGTCGGCCTATGGCAAGACCGCGCAGAACAAATCGGCATGGATGTCGAAACTTTTTGCAAAATCGGCAGAAGCTTAAACCAACGCAATGTCATCGGCCGATTTTCAACCTTCCTAGAACATGTGAAAAAACATACCGATGGCAAGCAGGTCACACGCTACAATGCGCTGTATCACTGGGCTGTACCCAAAGGCATGGAGATGCGCGCGGGCAATGAAGTGGGCCGACATATGTGCATGACCCATGCCTATTGGCGTGAAGGCGGACCCGAATTTAACAACGTAAACATCATGGGCGTAAGCCATGGCACAGACAAAGACCTCGTCCTAGCTCACAAAAAAGCAATCGACGATCACCTCCAACAAGCCGGCATCCCCGTAAGTTATACCAACGTTTTCTGGGGCGGCCGCAGCGAGATCAAACCCAGCGAGGTCTCGCCCTTTGCCTACGCAAAATGGTGCGAATCCCAAGGCATCGACCCTCAAGATATGAAAGATTAATTTTTGTCAATGGCCTTTCATTCCCGCGTTAAAATGTTAACCATATCAATATCAGCCGATGAAAAAAGCAGAAACGAATGACCATTTATTTTGAGATAAAACAAAGCGATGCCAGATAAAATGAAAGAGCCTAGCCAAGGAATGGATGTTTCCGAAAATAAAACCGCTTCCCCCCAGCAAGCACAAACCCCATCCCCGCGCGATGATTTTAAATATGACACTAGGCCGCGCTACAAGCTGGTCGTCGGTTACGACGGCACAGACTTCGCTGGCTGGCAAAAACAAGAACCGCCCAATCGACCGCCACTAAGGACCGCAGCGGGCGTGCTCGAAGCAGCCTTGGCCCGCGTCATGAAACAAAAAATCACGCTCGTCGGCGCCAGCAGAACAGACAGCGGCGTCCACGCCATCGGCCAAGTCGCCCACTTCAATGCAGAAACACGCATCCCACCCCGACGCATGGCACATGCCATCAACACCCGATTGCCTAGCGACATACAAATCTATAGCGTCGCCCAAGTCGATAAAAAATTCCACGCCATCGGCGATGCCCTAAGAAAACAATATCGTTACCGCATCTATGGACAGCGCAAACAAAATCCATTATTCGAGCGCCACTTTGTCTGGCATTATTTCCACGCATTAGATTTAGAAAAAATGCAAGAGGCAGCCAACCACTTCATCGGCACACATGATTTCGAAGGCTTCAGCGCCGCCAGCCACGGCAGAAAAACAACCGTACGCACCATCCTCAATTGCCAAGTCATCCGCGTCGGTTTAGAAACACAAGTCATCGTCCAAGGCACCGGATTCCTATATAACATGGTCAGAATCATCGTGGGCACACTTGCCGAAATCGGACGAGGCAGGTACGGGCCCGAACGCATCGACGAAATCCTAGCCACACAAGATCGCACAAGAGCAGGCATCACCGCCAAAGCCTCCGGGCTATGTCTAGAATGGATCGTCCACAAAGGCGGCGACCCATTGCCTTAATCCGTGGATAGTAAGCCATCTCTCGAAAAATAATTTGCGGTCTCTGCTGCATGAAAAGCAAATGCCAGCCGTCGCACTAGTAGGGGAATCTAGTTTGGATGCACTTGAGCAATAGGAGTTGTTGGATGTTTAATAAATACCGGTTAAAGTTGGCCTGCTTAGGAATGCTCTTGGGGTTGGCTATAATTGCCCAAGCCAGTGAAAGACGATTCAATGTGCTGTTTGTCATCTCAGATGATTTAACCGCAAATGCTTTGTCCTGCTATGGCAATACGGTCTGTAAAACACCTCATATCGATGCCTTAGCAGCGGGCGGCGTCAAATTCACAAAAGCATATTGCCAAGCCACTTTCTGTGGCCCCTCAAGAGCAAGCTTCCTCTCGGGATACTACCCCCACGCCACCGGAGTCATCGGATATATCAGCCCCAGAAAAGCCATCGGAAAAAGAGCCACTTGGCCTCAATATTTTAAAAACAACGGCTATCACACCACACGAATCAGCAAAATTTATCACATGGGTGTACCCAGAGGCATCGAGCGCGGCAGCAACGGCGCAGATGATCCCATCAGTTGGTCGCAAAGATTTAACAGCCAAGGTCCAGAATGGAAAGCCCCAGGGCAAGGCCAAACCTTAGAAAATAATCCCAACGGGAAAAAACCCGTCATGGGAGGAAACACTTTTGTCTATGTCAAAGCAGACAAAGGAGACCTCTTTCACAGCGATGGTAAAACCGCAGCCAAAGCCAGCCAGCTCTTGCATGAGTACAAAAAATCGGGCAAGCCGTTCTTCCTAGCCGTGGGCTTTGTAAGGCCTCACGTCCCGTTTGTCGCTCCTAAAAAATATTACAAAAATTTTAAATTTAACGCCATGGTTCTCCCTAAAAAAATCAAAGGAGATTGGGCGGATATTCCCCGTGCTGGCATTAATTACAAAACAAGTAAAAATATGCAAATGGACCTGCTCAAACAAAAAAAAGCCGTAGCTAGCTACTACGCATCGGTGACTTACATAGACGCCATGCTAGGCAAGATCATGCACACACTCAAAGAAACAGGCCTTGACAAAAATACCATCGTCATCTTCACGAGTGATCATGGCTACCATCTGGGAGAACACGATTTCTGGGCCAAAGTAAGCCTCCACGAAGAATCGACACAAGTCCCCCTGATCATCAAAGTCCCGGGTAAACGCCCAGCAATCTGCCATTCCTTGGTCGAACTGATTGACCTTTATCCTACCTTAGCCAAACTCTGCGCCCTTAAAAAACAACCCCGCCTGCAAGGCAAAGATATCTCACCGTTACTAGATAATCCACTGCTAGAAGTCAGGCAGAGGATCTTCTGTATCAACGGCAAAGGCTTTCTACTCAGAACCAAAAAGTGGGCATACATCGCATACGGTAGAGATGGATCCGCAGCCAAAGAATTATTTGATATGGAAAAAGACCCCCACCAATACACCAATCTAGCTAAGAAAAACAAATATCAAAAGCTCGTGGCAGCATTCCAAAAAAAGCTAAAAACAAAATTAAAAAAAGTGCGCTCCAACGACCTTTCCAATGCGCAACAGCAGAAAAAATAATCCCCAAAAGCTGTCAACCCTTTACGCCAAAGTAAACCGGTTAATCGCCCAAGCCACCGCGTCTTGATTATGCGTAGGCCCTACAATAGTAGCCCTTTGCTTAACTTCCTCCCAAGCATTACCCACCGCCACCGAAACCCCCGAAGCTTCAAACAAAGGGATATCATTAGGCGCATCCCCAATCGCTAAAATCTCTGACGAATCAAAACCATAGCTTCGCGCCAACCAACCCAATGCATGGCCTTTAGAAACATCCTTTGCCATAATCTGAAGCAGGTAACGATCCGAAATTGCAACGGCAATCTGATCCTTAAAAACACTCAACAAATGATGCTCAAGGGGGCCCAATCGTTCGGGCGCCAAGAGAAATTGCAGCTTGGTGATCGGCTGGTGAATGAACGTATCAACCGGACCCAAATAGTCGGGCTGAAAATGAACAGACGTCTGTGTCGGATAACGAGGCTCCACTCGATGCGTATACCATTGATCTAAAATCTCGGCCGAAAGCACAACCTCAGGTGCATGCTTAAAAGCCTCCCGTGTGATCGCCGCCGCCAGCTGCCCCAAGATCGGACGATGCCGTCGATGACTCCGCGAGGGCGGATGGTGAATCAGTGAGCCGTTGTAATTGATCGTAACTGTGGAAAGATTCAGCTTCTGATACACCTTCAGCGTGGCCCGAGGGGGTCTGGCTGTAGCGAGGATAACGGTTATTCCTTCTGCCACTGCTCTGCCAATTGCCCGCGCATTACCCTCTGAGAGCTCGTGTTCATCGTTTAACAACGTGCCATCTAAATCAATAGCAATACATTTAATCGCATTCTCTTTCATCGCCAAGCAGTTTATCAGATTTACAAGCCCCAAGCCCAAGCCCCCGGTGCATGAAACCAAGCGATGGGTTAGAATAACCCGCAGATTGATTCAGAGAGATTTGAATTGATACAAAAAAATGGCCGATAATCAGGCTATATCACAAACAATCAAATCACTGCCCAAGCAGCAATAGACTCTTTTTTGGAGAAATTACAATGCGTTTAACAATGGTTGGCACAGGCTATGTCGGATTGGTCACCGGAACATGCTTTTCAAACACCGGTAATCATGTCACCTGCCTAGATATCGATAAAGAAAAAATCCAAGGCCTACGCAACGGCATCTCGCCCATCTACGAGCCAGGCCTAGAAGCAATGATCGTACGCAACGTCAAAGCCCACCGCTTAACATTCACAACAGACAGTCACGGCGCGTTCATGGACGCAGATGTTATCTTTGTTTGTGTCGGAACGCCCAGCGATGAAACAGGATACGCAGACCTCAAATACGTCCTAGCAGCTGCCAAAGACGTCGGCCGAGCCATCCAAAACGCACCAGGAAAAACAGGAGGCCACGACGATAACGCACACGTAAAAATCATCGTCGTAAAATCCACCGTCCCCGTAGGCACTAACCAAAAAGTCAAAGAAGCCATCGCATCAGAAACAGATAAGCCTTTTTTCATGGCGTCTAATCCCGAATTTCTCAAAGAAGGCGCCGCCATCACAGATTTTAATCGACCCGATCGCGTGGTCCTAGGCGTAGACAGCAAAGAAGCGGGCGACCGTTTACGCGATCTCTACGACCCCTTCGTCAGGCAAGGCAACCCCATCTTCACCATGGATATACCCTCTGCAGAAATGGTCAAGTACGCAGCCAATGCCATGCTCGCAACTAAAATTTCATTTATTAACGAAATCGCAAATCTCTGTGAAAGCTACGGCGCAGATGTAGACGAAGTACGCCGAGGCATGTGCTCAGACCGACGCATCGGAAATCAATTCCTATACCCAGGCCTAGGCTACGGTGGATCCTGCTTCCCCAAAGATGTTCTCGCCTGCATCTCGATGGGCATCCAAGCAAAAACACCCACCCACTTACTCAAAAGCGTTCACGATGTGAATCAAGCACAGCGACTCACCTTTATAGACAAAATCAGAAACCACTATCATGGCGACATGACAGGCAAAAAAATCGCTGTCTGGGGCATCGCATTTAAACCAGGCACAGATGATGTCCGCGAAGCACCCTCCGTCACACTCATGGAGCAACTCCTCGAAATGGGCGCACAAATCATCGCCTTTGACGCCGTCGCTATCGAAACCTGCAAACGCGTCCTAGGTGACCGCATCACCTATATCGACGATGCCATGGAAGCACTAGATGGCGTCGATGCTCTAGCCATTTGTACCGAATGGGATGAATTCAGACAGCCCGACTTTGAAGAAATGAGAGGCCGAATGAATCACGCCGTCATTTTCGATGGACGCAATATCTATCGCCCAGACCACATGGAAGAAGAAGGCTTCGTCTACTATTCCGTAGGCCGCCGCATCGTCTCCCCCAAAAAAACAAACGCTTAAATCCGCACCACAAAAAACAAAAATTTAAAATTCAAAAAATATAAATTTAAAATTTAAAAAACAAAAATACACCACGCAGCTGTCAGATTTTAATCAGGCAGCTGTTTTTTTAGCATGGCGATCGCATAAAAGGGATCAAACATTGGGGGGGATGAGGCGGGCAACTGCTGATAAGCCCGGCGGCGGGGCGGACGGGAGAAAGACTTGGTGTTAAAAAAGCCAAGGCCCAGTGGGGGAGGTTTATATTAAAAGCCTT
>CAZSSX010000142.1:0-7145 GCA_964609545.1 uncultured Phycisphaeraceae bacterium
CACCTAACCCGTCTAACCCCCTTGATTCTCCCCCCTCGTCGGAGCCTTTTAATCCATTGGATTATATCCATGACGAGGAGAACCCCGAAGACGAGGAGGACAGGGGCGATGATTGGAAAAAAGATACGATTTATGATCAGCCCCAGGACACGTTTGACCTGTCTCACGATTATCCGGATTCAGACGATGAGCCCGCTTCGGATGAGGATGAGGATAACGATGATGCGGAGGGTGAAAATGAGCGGTAACGGCAAAACGATTCTTATCACAGGCGCTGCCAAACGGGTTGGACGCCACTTGGCTTTGGGGCTGGCACAACGAGGCTACGATATTGGCTTTACTTATCGCACTTCTCATCAACAAGCGGCATCACTCACCCAAGCCATCGAAGGTCTTGGGCGCAAAGCTTTGGCCATCCCCGCGGATTTTTTAGATGCCGATGCTGCCCAGCATGTGCACCGCACTTTTTTTGATTCTTTTGAAACGATTCATGGGCTGATCAACAACGGCTCCTGCTTCTATCCGACCCCTCTAAAAACCCTAAGCCGTCGAGCGTTAATCGATCAATTCACCATCAACGCTGCATTACCCGCGGAGCTTTGCAGCTTATTCGCCAGCGCTTTAGCAAAATCTCATTGTGAGCCAGCCTCTTCAGATTCATCCGATCGCCCCGCTCCCCCAGCGCTCTGTACACCGGGGCGTATCATCAATTTTGTCGATATCAATATTTTTGGTCAGCCGCTGCCCCATCATTTAGCTTATAACGCATCCAAAGCCGCCCTTTGGGAAATCACTCAATCCTTAGCCATCGAGCTGGCTCCGCGAGTAACGGTCAACGCCATCGCCCCGGGTGTGATTGATTGGGCGGAAAGTTATAGCGAACAAGCCAAAGCGTCGTACTTAAAGCGTGTCCCTCTGGGCAGAGTCGGCACCGCTGAGGATGCCCTCTCCGCGGCGGCTTATCTCTTAGACCAAGGCCATTATCTCACAGGCCAAGCGATCAAACTAGACGGGGGCCGATCCATTACCTAATGGGCCAATCACGCATTTTTCCCCGTGGTTGAAATACACATTTCTCACACATTGCCCCGCCCATTGCACGCCACATCGGATACCGTGTAAAATACGAGTCAGCGACGTATTGGGAATGTTGCTCAGAACATAACAAGTAAGCAGAGAACCACATCTATGGGTTTATTTCACTCGGTATTTAAAAAAGTTAAGCAAAGCTTATCGCGCACCGCATCATCGTTTACGGGTATTTTTTCGCCCGAACCCTTGAGCCAAGAAGCGATCAATAACCTAGAAAAGCACATGCTCCAAGCCGACATCGGCCTAGAAACCACGCGCCAACTCACCCTCGACTTGCAAGCGGGCTGGGAGCGTTCAGAAATCAAAACCGGCACCGATGCCCAGCGATTTCTCATCGAACAACTCACCGCCCTCTGGCATGAAGAAGACCGCGCCATTCAGATGAATACTCAGCCTGGCCCCACGGTCATTCTCGTGGCGGGGATCAACGGCGCGGGCAAAACAACCTCCATCGCCAAAATCGCCAAAGCCATGAAAGATCAAGGGCATCGCGTCTTATTGGCAGCTTGTGATACCTTCAGGGCCGGGGCCGTCAAGCAACTTGAAATCTGGGCCCAACGATTAGACGTTCAAATCGTCAAAGGCCAGCAAGGCGCAGACCCCGCAGCTGTAGCCTTTGACGCCGCCGATGCAGCCTTGGCTCGCGATATCGATGTACTCATCGTAGATACCGCTGGGCGCTTGCATACCCAAAAACATTTAATGGATCAGTTGGCAAAAATCCAACGCGTGATTGCTAAAAAAATCCCCTCCGCACCCCACGAAGTGATCCTAGTTTTAGATGCCACCATCGGCCAAAACGCGGTCAACCAAGCTCTCCAATTCGCCAAACACATCGATATCACGGGCATCTTTTTATCTAAACTCGATGGCACCGCCAAGGGGGGCATTGTCGTGGCGATACGAGAAATACTCAATATCCCCGTCAAATTCGTAGGCGTGGGCGAAACGCCAGAGGATGTGGAACCCTTTGAACCCGAAAAATTTGTCACCGCGATGTTTGACGGGTAACCTCTTAAAACTGAGCCAAGCAACAGCCAGCAGCAATAGCCAAAAACAAAATCGCGACGACACCGATCCTTTAAATAGCCTTCCCAAAAAAAGCATCACCTGCTGTGGTTTATTTAAGATCCAGAACATGAGGAACGCAACGCATGCCCGACCCATCGCAAGTTAATCACCCAACCACCCCAACCGCCACCCCGACGGCTCCCGCCACTCAAACGCCGCCTCCAACCCAAAGCCAAGGGCTGGATGTCTCGCTTGACGATGACCGTGCGGATCAAATGAAAAGCAGTGGCGATGGGAAAGGCCCTCGCATTATCGCTTTTATGAATCAAAAAGGCGGCGTGGGCAAAACCACCAGCACCGTGAACATCGGCGCGAGCCTAGCCAAGCAAGGACAACGCGTCTTGCTTATCGATCTAGACCCCCAAGCCCATCTCACCCTGCACCTAGGCATCGATCCCGAAAATCTAGAGCTCACCTTATACGATCTCATGGCTGACCCCACCCTCAGCGCAATGGACGTCTTATTAGAAGTTGAAGAAAACATCGGCGTGCTGCCGGGGCAAGTCAGCCTCGCTGGCATCGAAAGCGAACTGAGCGAAAAAGTAGCGCTAGGCACCGCCCAACGCGTGCTCAAAGAAGTGTGTGCTGGCATCCTCGGAGACGATGGCGGCTCCTGTTTATTTGATTATGTCTTGTTAGATTGCCCGCCAAGCCTGGGCCTGCTGACCATCAATGCCTTAACCATGGCCAGCGAGGTTATTGTTCCCATGCAGGCCCATTTCTTAGCACTCCAAGGCTTAAGCCAACTACTCGAAACCATCGGCACCATGCGCCAAGGTTTAAATCCCACATTAACCCTAGCGGGCGTGGTCATCTGCATGCATGAAGGCCAAACCATTCTCGCCCAAGAAGTACTCTCCGATTTAAAAACCTTCCTAGACTCCGCGCGAGACCAAGACGTTGCATGGCGAAATGCTGTGATCTATGATCCCGCCATCCGACGCAATATTAAATTAGCCGAGTCCCCCTCTTTCGGAAAGAGCATCTTTGAATACGCCCCGAGCTGCAAAGGCGCCGCCGACTATTTAGCCGTCGGGCAAGCCATCGTCAAACAAGGGCGCGTGAGAGTTTAATCATGACCCCTCCCGAAAATATGGACGTGGACCGATTAAGCTGGGCAGTGCTCCTAGCTAAATGGATAGAATTTGCCAAAGGCGTCACCGTCTTAGACGACCAAGGCGACCAAGGTTTATTCAAAGCCAGCGTCACCGATATCATCATGCTGCAAGCCATCTGGTTTGCCCTAGCCCAAGCTCCAGAATTAGAGCCTACAGAGCAAGCCTTAGCGATCATGCGCAGCGGTGTGTTGATCGAAAAGCATGTCGGCTTAATCGAAAACCGCTGGGCAAACACCCAAAAACCCAGCCTACTCATAGAGCTGATCGAGCAAGTCAATGAACGCTACCACCAAGTCAAAAATCAGTTGAAGTAAGCTGAGGGCAATCCCGTTTTGGTAAACCGCGTGATGTAAGCACCCCCCTATTTTAAGTTAGATTCCAATCTATTTGTCCAACAAATGCTCTTTTTTTAATGCGTTGCGTTTCTGTCATCTCGTTTTAAAAGCGTGATTAAGCGAGCGCTTATGCAGAGCCTTCACACGCCGCTGGTCGGTCAGTATATTGCCATAAAAAAAGCCCGCTTAAAAATGAAGCGGGCTTTTTTGAATTGTAAATTTAAATTTTATACTGCTGCAGCCATTTTTTCGGCTTTGGCAATCGCTTCATCGAGGTTGCCGACGTACATAAATGCACCTTCGGGTAGCTCATCCACTTCGCCATCGCAGATGCGTTTGAAGCTGTCGATGGTTTCTTCTAAGGAGGTGTAGATGCCTGGGAAGCCTGTGAATTGCTCAGCCACAAAGAAGGGCTGTGACAAGAAGCGTTCGATTTTTCGAGCGCGACCCACGAGCATTTTGTCTTCCTCGCTCAGCTCATCCACGCCTAGGATGGCGATGATGTCTTGGAGGCTTTTGTATCGCTGTAAGATGGTTTGGACGCGACGAGACACTTCGTAATGTTCCTCGCCGATGACCGATGGCTCTAGGATACGAGATGTTGAATCGAGGGGGTCTACCGCGGGGTAAATGCCTTTTTCGGCAATATTACGGGACAATACGACGAAGGCATCTAAGTGGCTAAAGGTCGTGGCTGGCGCGGGGTCGGTCAAGTCGTCGGCTGGCACATAAATCGCTTGGACAGAAGTCACCGCGCCACGATCTGTGGAGGTGATGCGCTCTTGTAGCTCACCCATTTCTGTTGAAAGGGTTGGCTGATAGCCCACGGCTGATGGCATACGGCCGAGCAAAGCGGAGACTTCCGATCCTGCTTGTGTAAAGCGGAAAACGTTGTCTACGAAGAGCAGTGTTTCTTTTCCTGAGCGGTCGCGGAAATCCTCACACATGGTCAATCCGGACAGAGCGACACGCAAGCGGGCTCCTGGGGGTTCGTTCATTTGGCCAAAGACCATGGCTACACGATCTAGCACGCGTACGGTTTTGCCTTCACCATCGGTGAATTCCGCCTCTGCCATTTCTCGCCAGAGGTCGTTTCCTTCGCGTGTTCTTTCGCCTACGCCTGCGAAGACGGAATATCCGCCGTGCTCACGGGCGATACGGGCGATCATTTCTTGGATGATAACTGTTTTGCCAACACCCGCGCCGCCGAAGAGGCCGATTTTACCGCCACGCACAAATGGGCAGAGCAGGTCAACCACTTTAATGCCTGTGATGAGGATTTCAGTTTTGGGGTTGAGTTCGGTGTATTCTGGTGGCGATTGGTGGATGGCGCGCCGATGTGTTGTGTCTACGGGGCCTTTTTTGTCCACTGGCTCACCTAGAAGGTTGAAGACGCGTCCTAAGACAGCTTCACCGACGGGCACGGAGACAGGTCCTCCGGTATCGATAGCGGTCATGCCGCGAGCCAAACCGTCGGTTGATCCTAGCGCTACGCAGCGAACTTCGCCGCCGCCTAGATGTTTCGCAACCTCGCCGACTAGATTAATTTCAACTTCGTTTACTTTTCCTTGAATGGTGATCGCGTTATAGATCTCCGGAAGGGCCTCTTCAGGGAATCTGGCGTCAAAAGTTGATCCGATGACCTGTGATATCACACCTTGGCTTGCCATGCGTGTTTACCTTATAAATGTAGCGTTAATCGTTCATTACAACGATCGCTGGGGGTTCACTCAAACAATAGTGACGTACGCCCGCCAGCGAGACTGGGGTAGGATAGCCCAAGGAGGCACAAATGCCAAGTCGCATCACGAAAAAATTGACAATCCTTTAAGTGATGGGGATGAGCTGTGGCAAGGGGCATTGCGCTTTAAAACAGATAGGTCTCAAGGCGTTGGGATTTGCTTACTGATTATCATCGACGAGCATAAATTTGATTTCCGCCTCCGCCACCAGCGCTTGCCCGACGTAGGCTCTGCATTTCATATGCGCCAGCTTGCTGCGCACCTTGAGGGTTTGGGCTTCTAGGATGAGCTGATCCCCTGGGGTGACTGCTTTGCGGAGCTTGACTTTGTCTAGGCTTAGTAGCATGGCCAATTTGCCTGCGTGTTGTAAATTTTGGCCGATGAGTACGCCCGAAAGCTGGGCCATGGCTTCAACAATCAGCACGCCGGGCATGACGGGGGTGCCGGGATAGTGACCTTGAAAAAACGGCTCATTCATGGTCACGTTTTTAATGCCGACCGCTAAGTTTTCTTGAATATCGACCACGCGATCTACCAACAGCATCGGGAAGCGATGGGGCAATATTTTTGTTAATTTTCTGATGTCTAAGACATTGTTCCGCGTGGCGATCAAGGCGCGATGTTGGCTGGCGTGGAGAGCGATGAGTTTTTGGGCGAGTTGTTGGTTTAAGCTGTGTCCCGATTTGTTGGCGATGATTTTGCCTTGGATCGGGGCGCCGATGAGATAAAGATCTCCGATGAGGTCTAGGACTTTATGTCTGGCGTGTTCATCGGGATATCGGGTGGCGTTATCTCCGACGGGGCCTTGCGCGTCCATGACTAGTAGATCGGTGGTGGTGAGATGCTTGCCAATGCCTGCTGCTTGCAAGGCTTTGATCTCTTGCTCTAGGATAAAGGTTCGGGCAGAGGCGATCTGATCGATGTAAGCATCTTGGTCTTGAGTGAGATGGAAGGCGCAGAGCTGGCGGCCAATACTGGGCGTATCTTTATATTCGAGGTCGTAGAGAATTTGCATGCCTAGCTCATCGGAAGGGACAGCTGCGATCATGGCGTCGCCTTCTCTTAGGATGATGGGCTCTTGGATGATTAGAACTTGCCTCTTGGCATCTGGGTTTTCTTGTATGCCCGCTTCTAGGAGGCAATCGATAAAGGGTTTGGCAGATCCATCCATGGCGGGTATTTCTGGGCCGTCGATTTCAATCAAGATATTATCAATATTAAGCCCTGCCAAGGCGCTGAGGACATGCTCGGTGGTTTCTATGGTTGCTTTACCGGTGGCCAATGCGGTTCTGCGTGCGATTTGCGTGACATAATTGATGTGTGCGGGTATTTTTTGGTTGTTGAGGTCTGTGCGTACAAAGACCACGCCATGATTTGCCGGGGCTGGGCAGAAGGTGATGGTGACGTCTTTGCCGCTGAATAAGCCTTTTCCAGTGAGCGTTTTGGGTTCGATAATGGAGCGTTGTGTGATCATTTTTTCACCCTGATTGAGCCGATGTTTGGCCTGAGTATGAATCCTGATTTTATTTTAATGAGTTTGCGGGGTTTCGCCAACTTGGTGTTGAAATGAAAGGCGATTTAGAATGCGAGGCGCGCTGCTCTAAGCGAAAGAAGCAAATGACACAGCAGACAATATCGCAACAGACCGGCACTCAGTAAGCAACGCAAACCCATAAACGATACAAAAAGAGATACATCATCGGTTACACATTATAGACGCCACACACGACAAAGTCATGCAACAGGCAACTGCCCCACTGCTCGCCCAATCTGTGATCCTTTTTATT
>CAZSSX010000143.1:0-7111 GCA_964609545.1 uncultured Phycisphaeraceae bacterium
CCATCTAACAATGCCAATGAATCTAAACCATTAAAGCTATAAAGCAACCAGATCATCATTTCTATTTGTAGCAATGATACTGCTCGGGAAAGGACTAACCATTTTCCTAATTTCCAATTTTGTTTCAGATGCCCACGGATCGAATCAACACGCCAAGTTAGATATTTGCGAATCTGAATCAAACCAAAAACCACTGAAACCAATCCCGCCAATCCGTACCCTAAAACAACATGTGCACTGGTAAAAAGACCCGCATTAGATTGCGCATTTTTGAACACGCCTTGATAAACCAAATATCCCACCATGGCTAATTTGCATCCACTAAACACAAGATCATTGAGTAAGGCTTTGTTCATTTCAAGCTTAGCCATAAGCGTACGCCTAAAAAATTCTTGAAATTGAATCACAAAAAGCACGATTCCCAGTGCTGCCATCCCTTGTATCAATGCGGGATTTGCTTGTTTTAGATGTAACACCCAAACATAGCCGCCGATCATCGCAGAAAACAAAAGACCAATGCCCAATTGCAATGCAAATAACGCGCTGATAAATTCATTTGATTTGGCGCCTTCAAAAGTAGGCGCCAACATCGTTAGTGGGCCGGTCACAATGCCCGATTGAAACGACAATGCTAATCCCAACACTGTCAGTACCATCACAAATGCGCCATACTCTGACTGAGCAGCATACCGATTAAACAACACCGCAACACAATAGCCCACACCCGAAACGACCAGCTGATCGACAAAGGTCACCAAGCCCTTGCGCGCGACATGATGACAAAGCACATGCTTGACGCCAGCCCATAAGCCACTGGTATTTTTAATTAGAATAGCTTTCTCTGGCACCTAATGATTACCTATCATACTCTACAACAACAGTGTCTCGCACCAAGTTTGAGATCGAAAAGATATTTCCGATCGTCGGCCGAATCGCACGCATAATATCATTCCAGCTCCCGGTATTACTCTTAGGCAGATACACCACGTCACCGGCTTGTAGGTTAAATGCCATGGCTGCCCCATCTCTGATTCTATTAATATCCACTTTGATCAATACACCATTGGTGGTTGTCAGCGTGCGAATAATCCGAGCATTGCCAACCTCTAAATGATTGGCAATTAATCCGCCCACTTCTGAAATTGCTTGATTTAAAGAAAGTTTACCATGGACGAGCTTAACAAATCCTGGATTTTTAACTTGCCCTAACACATAGACCCGCTGGTCCTTATCATCGGGTACATAAATCACATCGTTGGCTTCTAGCCAAACATTTTGTTCTAGCTGTCCTTCTTTTAAAATCGCATAAATATCCACCGCCACCACTGCATTGCGACGTATCAAACGTGCGTGGCGTAGATCCGCATCTTGCCCGATGCCGCCGCCTTGGGCAATGGCTTGGATGACATTAGTTGCTTTGGTCATGAAAATCTTTTTCGGTTTTTTAAAAGCGCCTACTAGGAAAATCGGCTTACTCTTTTTCTCTAACACTTCCACTACCACCTGAGGGTCTTTAATAAATTTTTGGTAGGCAACAATTAACAATTGCCGTACTTGCTCTACTGTTTTGCCTTTGACTTTAACCAATCCCACCAAAGGCAGGTTGATATAACCCTCACTCGAGACCGTGCTTTTACCTTGCTGCTGACCGGAAGAGCGTGAGCCTTTTCCTTTGGCATCGTCATCTGCTAGGTCTACAAATAAAACATCATTCACCCCGATATCGTATTTCCCCTTAGGCTTCTGGGCATGTAACACACGCGCTGAGATAAACCGTTTTTCCAGAATCAACGGCCTAGACAAAGCAGATGGGCCTGAGCGTACATGATGTAACTCCACAGGCTTTTTCATTTTTGATTGGCTACAACTGATCAGAATGCCTAGGCAGATCAGCAGAAACCATTGCAAATTCCACACACGATTCCAACAGCTTTGTTTATTTTGCATTTGTTTTTTCATTTTTGATTCCATGTATTTACGGCACAACTATAGATATGTTTTTCAATTTCTTTACGCCGCCACCGCGTCCAGCCCCGATGTTGCTTCGCCTGGAAATCTTCCTAGGTCGTGCATCAAATTAACCGCCACCGCCATCGCCAAAGATCCCATCAGCGGTTCTGACGACGTGTGTTTTTTCCCATCCCAGAGGTTTTCTAAGCCTACAAAATCAGATGCTTTTTTACTTTGGACCTGATTCAATTTTGCATAATTAAAAACAATGCCCGCAACGGGTGTCCCCAACTGCTCCAAGCAAGTCACACTTCGCTGAAGCAACGGATATTTTTGCTTACGAGAAACGACGAGCACTGCGCCATCGACTTGCGATGCGACCACGCTTGACGACCTGCCATAAGGCAACTGTCCGCCATCAACAATAATCACGTCATACTGTTCTTCCGCTTGGCATAAAATATGCTTAACCGCATTGACAGAAAGCATCGACGAGGTCGGACGATCATCCTTTCCCGCCATCAAAACACTCAGATTAGGAATATCCGTGCCATCCACCGCTTGATGCAGCGACACGCCGTTGATCGCTTGACGCAATCCGTTGACCGGCAGAATACCCAGCCCACTTTCTTTCAAACTACCCACCCGATTAGATAACGCAAAAGAATCTAAATCAAAATCAATCAATAAAGTTCGACTACCCGATCCGGCAAATGACATGGCCACTGCAAATGCTAAATCCGATTTGCCCTCACCCTCACCCGCGCTGGTGAGCATGACTGTTTTTTTGCTCTGGCCCAGTCCGCCGAATTCTAAATTAGAACGTATCCCACCAATACAATAAGCAGCCAATCCCATTTCTCGGGGCTTGGACGACTTCAAATGAAGTTTAGGGACAATGCCCAGCACCGGCACATCGCCTAATTGATAAGACGCTTGATCGGGATAGAAACAACGCTTATCGCGGATCCCCAGAAGAACGATACCCGCAAAGCCTAGTAACAAACCTAACAACCCGCCGATGACTGCTTTTCCCAAACGCCCATTGGCCAATGGCTTGCTTGGCAACGATCCCCCACTGACAATCTCAACAAATGACTGCTGGTTTTTTTCTAACTCTAAGTGCGCGATGCGTGTGTTTAATGCTAAGATTCGTGCATTGACCTGCTGATGCTCAGACTGATACTGGGCTTGATCTAGTTTTGCTTGAGGTGTCTGCTCACGGATTTTTTTCCCCAGTGCTTGGTATTTTTCATTCGCTTCATCGCGTAACAACTGCGCTTTAGTCAATTGCATTTGTAAAGACATCGCTTGCTGCCCCCACGAAAGTTCGTGCCCATCCTCAGCCTTAGGCTTACCCGCCGCATAATGACGTTTAATCCGTTGATCAATTTTCTTTTGTAACTGCTTAATCTGTTTTGTCCCAGCAATCACCTCCGGATGCAAATTTGTAAATTTATCTTTCAGTCGGCTCAACGAAATTTCTAATTTTGTCAATTCATCTAAATACTGATTCAAAACCACATCACCGTCAGCCAAAGTCGCGGCGTTAATTTTCCCCTGTAGACCTAGCTTATGTTTTTCTTTTTCCGCTAATCCTTGGACAATACTTTCCGCTCCTGCAAACTGAATCTTTAGCGAGGACAATTCCCCATCCAAGCGCTCCACGCGTTTCTCGTACCGAGCATATAAATCCCGCACACTGCCATGCGTCACATTATTCTTAATCGCCAAGATCATCCCTCGTAACGACTCGCGTTGATTCTTCAATGCTTCACGACGCTGACTAAGTACAGTCACCTGTCGGGCCACATTCTGTGCATGGCGTTTCATACGCAACGTAATATAACTGCCGATCACACGATCCACAACACGTTGGGCTAGGAGATCATTTTCGCAAATATAACTGATTTTAATCAGCGGCGAAGCCAAGCGATTTTCAGCTTCTAAGCCACCTCTTAATTTTTGAAAACTCCCAGCCTCGCCCCCCAATGCCTGGCGCATCCAAGGGTCTTCTAACGTTAAGTCGATCACTTCACCCCGCACAATATCTTCCACCTGCGAAGCGATAAACCCTATCGCTGTTACCGCGGTGGATGCTCCCTCGGTTCTAAATACCGATTGTTGATCGCTGGCTAGACGGATGACCCCGGTGCTTCGATAGTTCGGGGAGATCGTAAAGTAAAGTATCATCGCGCCGCCTAAGCAAGCTGCCAACGAAACGCTCAACGCAAGCAACCGGCGCCCCCGCAAAGCACGCCCCACCACTGGCCACAGCATTTTATCATCACCGTGAACGTCTAAGGCATATTGTCTGTTTTTATCTGTTTGCATATACCGAACCTTACAACCAATACTAAAAATTGCCGACGCGATGACATTGATCTAAATGCTATTACCTGCTCTTATCTTTCACGCCTCATTAACGCCTTACCGAAACATCTAATCACGGCATTGACGCACACTAACCCAGAAGTTATCAAACCTATCGTACCGAAAATATCACAACTTTAACGATTAAAGGATATACAACAATCAAACAGAAAAAAACGATCAAATCGAAAATAACACATCAACTCAAAACGAGAAAAGACGCGCTTATCTTTTCCACACGCACTTAATCACCCAATCCTTACAACCGATACAAACCTCATGGATAAGTACAAATTTTCCCAGCTTAATCAGCCCCATATCCCCACCACACTGATCGCTTCGATTCCTATTAGCCAGCTGGATTACGCACAAACGATGGATTTTATTCAACGCTGGGTCTCAGAAAAATCACACCGCGTGATTAACATCTGCCCTGTGCATAGCATTATCCACGCAAAGCATCATTACCAGCACAAGATTGCATTACTCAAAGCCGACCTTAACACTTCAGATGGCATGCCGTTGGTGGTCGCAAAAAAACTGCTGGGAGACCCCAACCCCACCCGTGTCTACGGGCCTACGCTGATGCTTAAAATCTTAGAACAAGCCCCCCAAAAAAAGTGGCGTATTGCACTTTACGGCGCATCCTCTCATTGTCTAGATAAACTCAAACAAGCCATCGCAACCAAATTTCCCAGCGTCCACATCGTTTCAGCCATTAGCCCGCCTTACGCTTCAATCAATGCGCCCATACACGCCAAATACATCGCCCAAATAAACCGCGCCAAGCCAGATATCACCTTCGTCTCCTTGGGATGCCCCAAGCAAGAAGCTTGGATGGCCAAATACTCCCCACAACTCAAAACCATTCTCATCGGGGTAGGCGCAGCGTTTGATTTTCACGCGGGGCTACTCAAGCAAGCTCCGCCAATATTGCAGAAGCTTTCCTTAGAATGGGCTTTCCGCCTGGCCTGCGAGCCACGCAGACTCTTCAAAAGATATGCCAGCACCAACCCCGCATACCTTTTCCATATTACAAGCCAGCTCTACAAACACTATCTTTTGAAGCATAATTTTAACGCATTAAAAAAACAAACTCTAGGCAACGCGCCTTTGCCTAAAACCCAAAATCCCCTTCTCCCTCAAACACAAAAACGAGCGGCCTAAACAGATTTCAATTTTTAAAATTTTGATTACACAAAAAAAGCCAGCTCGTTTTTGAGCTGGCTTTTTTAAAGTATTGTCAGTTTTTTCGACCTCTGCTACGCGTTACGCTTTCTCAATAAGCCCAAGCCCATCGCCAATCCCACGAGTAAAATGCTACTAGGCTCTGGCACCGCAATAGGCGCCACAACGCCTAAGCTTTGTCCAAAATAATTACGCACATTAAACATATCAGACAAATCGTGTATTCCGCCCATTCCCGCACGGACCATGTTCAAGTCATCTAAATCCACATCATTATCATCATCATAATCACCCACGACGTCAGCAATCAAAAACGCCGTATCACCATCAGCCAAAGCTTCATCGGTAACGCCTTGGACAAAGGGGCTGTCAATTCCAGCCATGAACTTCGTTGAACCCTCGGGCACAAGCGTCGCATAGATTTCGTGAGATTCAAAAACCCCTAAGCTCACCGGTCCACTGCCACCAAATAAGACGTCATTAGCAAATCCGCCTACAAGCAAATCATTGCCGGTGCCTAATCCAAAACTCGGATCAGCCAAATCAACATCACTGAGATTAAGCAGATAAAGCACATCATAACCCACGTAGTCTGTCCCGTCCGCAGCCAAATCTTCCCGATGCAATGCGACCACCCCATCAGCTGGTTTGTCAAAAAGAATGTCAATAAGCGTCGCATTAAAATCGCCACGCAAGCTGGCGTCTAATAAACCGTAGGCCTCGCCCCCGCCTTTAAGCCCTGGCATGTAAGGCGTGCTGATTCCACCTACAAATGGATTGTCACCCTTAGGACCACTACGGTAAAACGAATTACCACCCACCACGCCATCAAAACTTGAGCCTGTGTTGTTGCCAAAAAGGAATCGCCCCGTCTGTCCCTGCTGATTGCCGCTTCCGCCGAATGTGCTGATGGTTATGCCGCCGGTGGAAGTGGTCGCCCCCGTGAGTTTAATTGTTCCGCCTGCGCCGCCCGCACCGCGTCCGCCACGTCCACCGCGTCCACCGCGTCCGCCAATTCCACCGGCGCCACCAAAGCCGCCGGCACCACCTCTGCCACCCCTTCCACCATTACCGCCTCTACCTCCATCCGCTGCCCCCGCTGTTCCGCCTGAAGCACCCGAGAAACCCGCAGCCCCAGTCTTTCCCAAGGGAGGTATAGACCCGTTACCTTTACTCCCGCCCGGTAAGCCCAATTGACCTGACCGACCCCAAGCACCCGCTCCGCCCTTGGCCAAGAATGTCCCCCCCGAAGCGTTTAGATTCCCACGCACAACCACTTCAAATGCCCCCGCACCACCACCGCCAGCACCTGACCAGCCACCTTTTCCGCCCGCGCCACCTTTTCCGCCCAAGCCACCAGCACCGCCGCTAGCACCTCTTCCGCCCACGCCACCCCAGCCACCAGCACCACCCTTACTGCCATCGCTACCGAATGCAGCCCCACCGCCACCGCCGCCACCGCCGCCACCGCCAGCACCCCCCCCACCACCGCCACCGCCAGCACCACCACCGCCGCCGCCACCCGCACCACCGCCGCCGCCAGCCCCGCCGCCACCACCGCCGCCGCCGCCGCCTCTTAAATCATTAAATCCGCCCACTA
>CAZSSX010000144.1:0-1238 GCA_964609545.1 uncultured Phycisphaeraceae bacterium
CTGGTGTTGTTGGTGCGTTGGCGCCTTCGGCTAGGACTTTGCAATTGACGAGTTTGGCTTTTTCTTCATTGACCATTTGTTCTAGCGCTGCGGGGATAAAGACATCGACCTGGGTGGCGTAGAATTGATCCTCGGTGATGACTTGGGCGCCGGCAAAGCCTTTGATGCCGCCTGTTTGTTCGACATGGCGCATGAGTAGGTGGCAATCGATGCCATCGGGGTCATACAAGGCGCCGGTGTGGTCCATGACGGCGAGCATTTTGCTGTCTAAGTCGTTGAGGAGTTTGCCTGTCCATCCGCCGACATTGCCGAAGCCGATAATGCTAAAGGTCATGCCTTGGAGTGGGATTTGCAGCTCGGGTAAGATTTGTTCTAGGATATAAACGAGCCCTTGGCCGGTGGCTTTGTTTCGCCCATGGGATCCGCCGAAGTCTAAGGGTTTGCCTGTGACGACGCTTTGGCCTTCATGTAAAACTTGGGGGGAAGACATGTTCATGTAGGTGTCTGCGGCCCAGGCCATGACTTGTGGTGTTGTGCCTACATCGGGTGCGGGGATATCGTGCATGGGTCCGATGTTACTGCCTAGGGCGCTAAAGAAGCGGCGTGTTAATCGCATCAATTCGGGTTGTGATAGTTCTCTGGGGTTGACCTGTACGCCACCTTTGGCGCCGCCTAGGGGCAGCCGCATCAGGGAGCATTTCATGGTCATTAGGACGGACAAACTTTTGACGTCATCGAGCTGTACATTGGGGTGGAATCGCATGCCGCCTTTGTATGGTCCTAGGATATTATTGTGCTGAACGCGATAGCCTTTGAATAATTTGTACTCGCCATCATCCATTTCTACGGGGAAATGCACCATCAATTCTGTTTTAGGCTGAGCCAAAATCAAACGTAAATGGTAAGGCAAGTCTAGCAGTTCTGCGGCTTTTAAAACCGAACAAATGGTTTGGTGATATAAATCATTTGGGTCATAGCGAAACCCGACATCATCGAATACTTTTTTATAGGGCATTGTTTAACTCCATCAGCAACGTCTACTTTCCCCTCATACTTCACCAACTCAATCGGCGTATTATTCCCCAACGGCTTATAATATTAACTGAATTGATGCTATTCCGTCCAGCGTGCTAATTTTATCCCCATCTTCCGTATAATCCCGACCGATTGATGTGTGTAAAACATCGGCTTTGCGAGCGAGGAATTGTCTGGTCATCACGGGGCACGTATCATCTACG
>CAZSSX010000144.1:1248-7105 GCA_964609545.1 uncultured Phycisphaeraceae bacterium
ATGATTATCTACGCCTGTACAGACTTACTTTTTGCCACAAAAATCTCGTCCACCGCCGATGCGCTATCGGTGCTTTCTAGGCCCGCGCGCCATTTGGAAGCCTTGCAAAAACGCTTAGACCGGGTAGATGACGGGAAAGCCAATTTGCCTGCTACTGCGGTGTTTATTGATCTGAGCTTGGAGAAGACTGCGTTGGATATGATTAAGTTGATTAAGTCTCACACGCCTGAGCTGCCTATCATCGCCTTCGGGCCTCATGTTCATGCTCAGATGCTACAAGCCGCCCACGATCACGGGGCCGATTTTGTGTTAAGCCAAGGGCAGTTTACCGCGTCGCTGCCCGATCTGGTAAAGAGATATCGCGACGGTGAGCATAAGCTCGGGGTTGACTGATTATCCGAAAAATTGGGCTGAAGACAGGCCTTATATTTGTCTTCAACATGTCGGTCCTTTAGGCGTCTTGGCCTAGGATCATGCCTAGCATGACTGCTTTGCTCATTTCTGTGGCGGTGACTACTTCTTCGATGGTGACGTGGTTGGCTCCGGCCTGTTTGGCGATCATGCCGTTGCTTAAATAATTGGTTCTTGCTGCGATGTAAATATTTTTATTGACATTGCGAACGCCTCGGACGACCTCAATGACAAGCTCTTCTTGCGGGATGGCTAGCATGAGGGCATCTGCTTGCATGAGGCCTGCGTCCAAGAGGGATTGGGGCTGGGCGACGTCGCCATGCGTTGCGGCTTTGCCCATTTTCAAACGGGTTTGCACCGCTTTTTCGTTTCTCTCAAGCACATGGACTTCCACGCCTGCTTGCTCTAAAATTTCGGTGATGCAGCGTCCCACCGGGCCATAGCCGACGACGATAGCTTTATATATCCGATCTTCGGGGAGCGTTGGTAGACGGCCGATTAGATCCTCATCCATCACAATCCGCCTTGACACAGACACACTGCTTGCCTTTGCTGTCTACTTCTTCTTGTGCCTGTTTTACAAAGGCCTCTAGGGGCATCGCGCCTAGATCGCCTTGGCTGCGCTGACGGACGCTGACGGTTCTTGCTTGGACGTCTCGCCCGCCTACGATGAGCATGTAATTGATCTTCTCGCCTTGGGCTACTTTGATTTTGGCCTGAACCCGTTGGCTGGAGCTATCGACGCTGACCCGCATGCCTTGCTGCTTGAGCATTTGGCAGACTTCTTGGGCATAGTCTAGGAATTTGTCGCTGATGGGTAAGATGCGTACTTGTTCTGGGTTTAGCCATAGCGGGAATGCGCCGTTGAAATGTTCGATGAGTACGCCTATGAATCGCTCCATCGACCCAAACGGCGCGCGGTGTATCATGATCGGGCGATGCTCTGCGTTATCGCTGCCTGTGTATTTGAGATCGAAACGCTGTGGGAGCTGATAATCTACTTGGATGGTGCCTAGTTGCCACTCTCTGCCGATGACGTCTTTGACGACGAAATCGATTTTCGGTCCGTAAAACGCGGCTTCGCCGGGTTCTTCGACATAAGGCACGCCTAAGGATTTGGCTGCATCTAGACATGCTTTTTCCGCGGCATCCCAATCGCTGGACTGGCCTACGAATTTCTGGCTGTCTGGGTCACGCAAGCCAACTCGTACGCGGAAGTCTTTAATTTCTAAGGTTTCAAAAATCACTTTGACCAGTTCAATACAGGCTAGCACTTCTTCGTCGAGCTGCTGGGGTGTCACAAACAAATGGGCATCGTCTTGAGTGAACCCGCGCACTCGTGTCATGCCGTTTAGCTCGCCGCTTTGCTCCCAACGATAGACGGTGCCAAACTCCGCTAGGCGGATGGGTAGGTCGCGGTAGCTGTGTTTATCGCTGGCGTAGATGCGGATATGGTGCGGGCAGTTCATGGGCTTTAGCATATAGCCTTCGATATCGCCGGTTTGCATGCGATTGCTTAGCTCTCCACAGGTGCAGCCTTCGTCGGCCAAGCGTGCTAATTGATCGCTATCGATCAGCGGTGGGAACTGGCTTTCTTGATAATAGGGGAAGTGGCCTGATGTTTTATACAGGTCCAATTTTCCGATGTGCGGGGTGAAGACTTGGCTATAGCCTTGCCGGGTGAGATGCTGGCCAATAAATTTCTGTAATTCGCCGCGGATAATCGCGCCTTTGGGTTTCCATAGGATGAGCCCTTGTCCTACTTTTTCGTCAATGACAAATAAGCCAAGTTGTTGGCCAACGACGCGATGGTCACGTGCTTTGGCTTGATTTAGTTTTTCTAGGTGATCTTCTAGTTCGCCTTGCGTGAAAAATGCGGCGCCATAGATGCGCTGAAAACGATCGCTTTGTACATCGCCATGCCAATGCGACGAAGCGATGCTCATGACTTTAAAGCCGCCGATGCTTTTGGTATTAGGCAGGTGTGGCCCCATGCAGAGGTCTTCCCAGTTTGCCTCTTTTTCTCCGGTGACATACCAGCTCAACTTTTCTGAACCGGCTTGGATAGCTCTCTGGGCATTGTCTATTTTGTATTTGTTGGCTTCTTTTTTGAGCCGGGCTAAGCCTTGCTCGGCTGGGAGTTCATAACGATTAAAGGGGCGTTCTTGAGAGATGATTTGTGCCATCTTCGCTTCTATTTTTTCAAAGTCGGTGCTTGAGATAGGCGTGTCTAAAGCGATGTCATAGTAGAAGCCGTTGTCTAGTGCTGGGCCATAGGCCAATTGGGTGTCGGGCCAAAGATCCTCTATGGCTTCTGCCATCACGTGTGCTGCGGAGTGTCTGAGTAAATACATGGCATCGGGGTCGACCTCTCCTCCGCGCCATTTGGCTCTGCCTTTTTTATCGATGCGGGGGCCTGTCACGATAGCTAGGGTGCAATCTTTTTCTAGCGTGGTTTGGATATCCACCAACACGCCATCTACCTTCGCCCCGATGGCGGACTTGGCCAAGCCTTGGCCGATTGACATGGCTACCTCAAACGCGGTGACGGGGCCATCAAAACTTTTAACGCTACCATCGGGCAAAGTAATTTTCATCGTGTTTTTAACTCCAAAAAAGGGATTTCAATGGTTAAATATAGCAGATATCAGCGGGATGAGCATGGGTTGTGTTTTTTTCACAGCCGTTTTCAACCAAAGTCAGCTTTCAGTAAAAACTTGCCAGCGCCCAAAACAAACCTAAAATAAATCAACATGCCAACACACACTCTCCCCCTTGCCGCCATCGACGCCGGATCCAACGGCATCCGACTTCTCTTAGCTTCCCTGCATCAAGACGGGACGGTCCATATCCACGACCAAAAACGATACCCCGTGCGCATCGGTCACGATGCTTTTCAGACGGGCATCCTCTGCCCCGACACGCTCAGCCAGGTTACGGATGCTTTCATACAAATCAGGCGTAGATTAGATCGGCATCAAGTTCAGCGGCAACACTTTCGGGCGATCGCTACCAGCGCTTTGCGCCACACGCGAAATGCCCAGGAGCTGATTAGCCGAGTCGAGCTGCTGAGCCATATCCCTATTGAGATCATCAGCGCGCGGGAGGAAGCGGAGCTAGGCTTTTTGGCGATATCAAAAATACATGATCTTAAAAATAAAAATGCGATGATCATCGACCTAGGCGGCGGGTCCTTAGAACTCACCACAGCGGCGCGCGGCACGATCAACCAGAGCATCTCGTTGCCACTGGGTCCGGTGCGGATTCTTTCACGCCAAGAGCAAACGCCTGGGGTTAGCCTTGGGAAGATCTTAGCGCCTCACCTTGAGAGGGTTCAAGAAATTGTCCACGAGACGCGGCCCGATATCGCCTTGGCCACGGGCGGCAATATTAAAACGATGCTTCAGCTTTCTCGCCAACTCTATCAAAACCCTTGCCCCGACGGTTTTAGTTTTGAGCACACCCAGAGACTGATTCAAACGCTTGAGCCGATGTCCATCGCCCAGCGCATCGGGCAGCTCGGGCTGCGCACGGACCGGGCAGACCTTATTCTGATCGCTACCCAAGTCATCCATCAGATTATGAAAGCCACGCACACCACGCGCTTTACGCTTAGCCAAGCGGGCCTCAAAGAAGGTGTTATTTACGCATTAGCCCAAGCCTTTAAAAAATAAATTATTTCCATCTGCGCAATAGCTGGCTTACTGATTTGGCTAGAGATGTTCATCTGAATTTTTTAGTTTTTAGTTTTTAGTTTTTGGAAATTTTTTCCAATGCGTGGAGCATTGATTTGGCGCGATCAATATCGCGTTTTTTTCGCGCGACCTCATCATCGGATATGGCTTGGCGCTCGGTGGCTTTGGCCAAGGCTTGTTCGATATCAGCTTTGACGATCTGATCGGTAGAGACGGCTTGATTGGCCACCAGGGAGAGGACATTATCTTGCATCTGGGCGAATCCGCCGCCGATGTAGAAGTGTTTCGACGCGCCATCGGCGTAATCTAGCCTCAATAAGCCATCGCCAAGTTTCACCAACATCGGTGCTCGGAGAGGCTCTAAGCCCATCAACCCATCCCAAGCGGGGATCGAGGCATAAGTCACGGTGTCGTCTAAAACCTCGTTCTCGGGTGTTACCAGCGTGCATTGAAAAGTATTGGCCACAGTTGATCTCCAAAAATCAATTAAATCGTAGGGCTGGATTTTAGACAATGCGGGCAAAAGATCAACCGCCAGTGGACAAAAAAGAAGCCCCACCCCCAACCAATCTCCGGAAACCCCCTGAAATACCCCCAAAATACCCCCTAGAAGCGCCCCAAATGCCCCCGAGATGCTCTGTCATGCCCAAGGAATTCCCCTGTCCATAACTATTGATGTTGTTTTCGCCTTTGGATCGCCGGTGTGATAGCGATGGGTTGCCTTGTTGTGATTTGCACTGCCCTGCTTAAAGCGTCGTTCTTATGCCCGGTGGGCGTGGTAGGGGCTTTGGGCCAAGGCTTTTTCATAGCAGTCTGGAAAATGCGTCATGAAATGTGTAACTTCGTGATGTTGTGTTGTTTTTGAGAAACTCAGTCTAATGCAAGATTCATTCAAAAAATCATCCACTTTCATTTTTGACAGCACGCGGGAGAGATTGCCTTTCCAAGCGTTGCAGGCGCTGCCTTTGCCTACCCAGATATTTTTCTGGGAAAGCGCTGCGATGAGATCATCATTGATCACCCCGGGGAAGCAGACCATTTGGATAAACGGACTCTTGGGGGCATCGCTGCTGATGATTTGGTAATGCTCAACTGTTTTTTCAAAAAAAGTTTCCAGTGTTTGGCTATGGGCAGGGTCGCGGGGGATTTGCCCGGTTAGCGATGCCGCTGCGCCTGCGATTAGTGGTAAGCAAATGGTCCCGCTGCGCAATGCCGCCTCTTGGCCACCTCCCGCGTAGATCGGGGACAATTTTCTTTGGGCTTTTTTAATGGCTAAGCAGCCGACACCCGTTGGGCCATTGATTTTATGAAATGAAAAACTCAGGGAATCCGCGGTATCGATCACTTCTTGGATCGCTATTTTTTCTAGGCTTTGGGCGATATCCACGTGCAAGGTTCCGCATTGTAATTTGACTAGGCGCCCGATTTCTTTGATCGGAAAAATACAACCCGTCTCATTATTGACATGCATCATCGCCACCAAGGAGCGCCCCGCTTTGAGTAATGTTTCTAGATGCTGTAAGTCTGGAGAGCCTTGAGTATTGGTTTGACAATATCGCACGGGGACGGGCAGTTGGATTTGCGCGAGGGCATCTATGGAGGCGTGTTCTAATTCTGAGATGATGATTTGATCGATGTCATGCGCCGCGGCGCCTTGCATTAAAATGTTATTTGCCTCGGTTCCGCCCGAAGTGAAAAGAAGTTGCCAATCTGCGATACCGATTTTATTTTTGATTTGCTGACGATAAGAC
>CAZSSX010000145.1:0-7067 GCA_964609545.1 uncultured Phycisphaeraceae bacterium
GATGAAAAACCGGGCGCATTTGGCAGGTTATTTTCGGCGGGTGCGCTTCAACGAGTATATTGTTTCTCAAATTTCAAATATGTATTTACTGAATGGGAAATACCTCGGCCAGGGTGTGCTTTCGGTGGGTTGCCTTTACACGCACTGGTGTCTTATACAAATTGCTTTCTCTATCGTAGATCGGTAAAGGCTAGCAACGATAGGCGCAACCCCCCACCCCCCACAGCACATAACCCCACCCCGCCGCAACCAAAAACAACCAAAGATTCGCCCGCCTTAGCCTTGGCAGCATTAACCACCGCCCCCAAACCCGTAGGCAATGCGCAGCCCAACATCGCCGCTTGGTCCATCCCAATATCCGTCCTCAACACCGTCAATCTATTCTCACTCACCACGCTCCAATCGCTAAACGTCGTCACCGCACCCGCATTAACTTCCCTCCCACCCCAACGATAAACCGTCCCACCAATATCTGCCCCCAACCCTTTAATCCAAGACAAAATCACACGATCCCCAACCTTCACCCGCGACACACACCCCGTTATCTCCCGCACAATCCCGCTCCCCTCGTGACCCAAACAATGAGGCAAAAAACGGTCCTCCCCCCGATCCCCTCGGCTCTCTAATAACTGCGTATGACAAACCCCAGAGTAAGCCATCTCCACCAAAACCTGACCAGCTTTTAAAACCGGAATCTCTAAATCCTCAATGACCAAATCTTGGCCCGTCTCCACTAATATCGCCGCCTTGGTTTTCATAATCTCTACCGACTTTCTTTCTTTTTCCAAAAAATAAATTTCACGCGCATCTCAAACCCAAAATCCCAAACAAACTCTTTTTCCCAAGCATGCCATTGACATCCTTACACACCACCAAACCGATCCAAAATCTGCTTAAGAATCACTTCCTCCTTCAACCCCAATCCCCGCCTAACATAAGTTTGATCCCCCAGCCGATGCGCAAAGCGATCCGCCGTGCCTATCCCCAAATAATCAGCCCCTCCCCCTTCAAAATCATGACGCCACTGATCAATCGCACTAGCCAATCCCCCAATCCGTGAATGCTCCTCCACGCTAACCACCAAGCCATGCCCAGCAAATGCCCTCTTCAAATAATCACCATCCAAAGGCTTCACCGTATGCATCGAAACCAAAGAACAAGACACACCCGATTCACCCAAAGCTGCTGTCAATTGCGCCGCCCAAGGCAACAAATTACCCGTCGAAATCACACAAATCTCATTCCCCTCCTCCAACACACAAGCCACCCCCATCCGCAACCCAACACCCTCCCGATGAACAGTCGCCTCGTTCTTCTTCCCCAGCCTCAAATACGTCGGCCCATCCATCCCAATCGTTTCTCTAACCAATGCCCCAACCTCAATCCGATCACCAGGACAACACACACGCATATTCGGTATCGACCGCAACATCGCAATATCCTCACAGCTATGATGCGTAGCACCTAAGCTACTATACGATAGCCCCCCACCCACACCCACCAGCACCACCGGCAAATCATGGTAACACAAATCCACACGAATTTGCTCCATGCATCGCGTCGTCAAAAAAGGCACAATCGTATAAACATAAGGCCTATAACCGCTCAACGCCAAACCCGCCGCCACACCAATCATATTCTGCTCCGCAATACCAGCATTGATAAAACGATCAGGCGCAATCTCCTTAAAACCATCAAACATCCGATTCCCAATATCCCCAGAAAGCAGCACCACCCGATCATCAGACCGCGCCAATTGTTCTAACTCTTTAACAAAAGCATTTCTCATAAAATCCCTAGCTCCTTCCCCGCCGCCGCCAATTGCTCAACAGTAGGAATCCGATAATGCCAATTATTATCATCCTCCATAAAACTCACCCCTTTACCCTTAACCGTATGCGCGATCAACGCAGTAGGCTTATCCCCACACCCCCCCCGCCCAATCGCCTCTTGCAAAACCGCCAGATCATGCCCATCCACATCCATAGCATCCCAGCCAAAAGCCCGCCACTTATCCCGCAACGATCCAACATTCAAAATCTCATCCGTCCGACCCGTCGCCTGCCACCCATTATAATCAACCATCACCACCATACGATTCAAACCCTTAGCCGCCCCATACATCGCCCCTTCCCACACCGACCCCTCGTTGCACTCCCCATCGCTAAGCAACACGCATACCCGATAATCTAAGCCTTTCATCCTCCCCGCATGAGCCAAACCCAAACCGATCGACAACCCATGACCCAGCGACCCCGTAGCCACCTCAATCCCAGGCACGCACCCAGGCACCGGATGCTCAGGCAAAGAACTACCCGCCCCATTAAAAGTGCTTAACAATCCCTCATCAAAATAACCCCGCCTAGCCAGCGTCGCATAAAGACCCGCAACCGCATGACCTTTACTCAAAATAAAACGATCACGCAAAGGGTCATCTAACTTTTCAGGGCAAAGATTCAAACCACCAAAATAAACCGCCGTTAAAAGATCAATACAAGATAAGCCGCTAGCCAAATGGCCCGCACCACCTTCCAAAGACATTTTCACCGTTAAATAACGCAGCTCCGATGCAATTTTTTTTAATTCACAAAGACCATATTCAGCCATGCGATAACACCCGCTTTCCCTCAAACGCCAGCATCATCTTAATATTAAAATATTTCTCATCCTCCAACGTGTTAATCAATTTTCCAGATTCAAAAGCATCCAACAAATCAGAAACCGCACACGCAATACCTCGCCCAGGACAAAACCCCAACCGCCCTTTAATCTTCTCCGCCGTAATATGATAAGACCGCAAATCATCGCTAGGCGTCGTAACAATACCAATCTCCTTATTCAACCGACGACTCACAACCCCCTGCACGATTTTCGCGATCTCCCCAACACTATGATTCTGATAGCCAGCATTAAAAATCTCACCCGATATCTTTTCCCGATCCTCACTCAACAAATGCAAATACAAATCCGTCATATCCTCAATATGAATATTAGGCCGTTTCTGCGTCCCCCCAAAAACCGTAATCTCACCTTTGTGATAAGCGTGATTGGTCAAAATATTCACCGTCAAATCTAAACGCTGCCGAGGCGAATAACCACACACCGTCGCCGGGCGAATAACCACCGGCGCAAAATTCGCATCCTCCTCCTCAAGCAAAATCGGCTCACAATCCGCCTTATATTTCGAGTAATCCGTCAACGGATTAAGCACATGCCCCTCATCCACAATCTCACGCTCGCTCACCCCATACACACTCGATGAAGAGGCATAAATAAACCGCTTCACCCCCTTCCTTTTAGCCATCCCAACCAAAGGCTCAAAAGCATCAAAATTAACAGACTTACCTAACGACCGGTTAAGCTCAAAACTCGGATCATTAGAAATACAAGCCAAATGAATCACCCCTTGGCAACCCGCCATCGCTTTCTCAAGCAACCCCTCGTCACGAATATCACCGCAAAACTCGGTAAGACCCATATGCTTATGATGCACCCCAAAAACATCTTTGCCATACAAATACCAGTCAAGCACATGAACCCGATACCCCGCATCCAAAAGCTTAGGAACCAGCACCGCTCCGACGTACCCCGCCCCGCCTGTGACTAAAATTTTCTGTTTTGATGACAACATCATGACTCTCTTTTCTTTCTAAATCCAAGACCCGACGCAAAGCATCAGTCCACAAATGAACCATCACCCCATGTGCCAATTCGACAAAGCCGTAAGTTTCATCGGGCACATAAAAATTGATCTCCCCCCCCCCCCGCAACGCATTACCCACAGCAAACCCAGCCAACCTCATCACCCGCATCGACCTCGCCCTCGCCGCATCCACCGCCTCCAAAATATTCTCACTCTCTCCCGAACTAGAAATCGCAATCAGCAAATCCCCCCGATCCCCCCATTGCAAAATCTGATCCGCGTAAACCCGATGATACCCCTCATCATTAGTAATAGCAGTCACCAACGCAAAATCCTGTAGCGCCATCGCCCGCACCCCCACACTCTTAGCCAGATCATTTTGCAAATGCCCCGCAATAGATGCGCTCCCCCCGTTGCCCACCGTCAGCACTTTACCCCCAAGATCTTTCAGCCCCTTCAACCAATCCACCACCAACACGCAGCCCCCATCTAAAGTCATCCCAACCCCACCAGCGCCCGTCACCTCCACGCGACTTAGCACATCAGAAAAACCCCTCAAATATTCACTGCCGTAATTCTCGATAGCATCGCTCCCTTCACCGCTTATTTCATCAAACACTGGATATGCCTCACTAACCCCACCCGCTCCAGCGGACGACGATTCCCCACCATCGCCACCGCCTGAGCCCCCGCCGCGTTGCCCACAAAACCCATCACCTCACCGCTCGCCCCTAAACGCGTCAACAATGAAGAAATAGCAATCAGCGTATCCCCCGCACCCATCCGGTCTTTCACGCAATCCGTTAAACTCGGAACATGCACCACTTCCCCCCCCGATTCATAACAAAGCAACCCCCGATCCCCCTGCGTCACCACCACCCGATCAGCACCTAACCGACCCGCCACATCCACCATCATCTCATCCAAATCACCATGCCGCGAACGACCCTCTAAGCGCATCTCAGATTCCGCCAAGCAAATCATATCCGCCCGTGGATACTTACCAATCGTATGAAACCCTAAATTCGCAGCGTTAGACTGCGCATTCACAACCAACATTTTCGCATGATCACACACCGTTTTAATCACCCGATCCGTCATCATCCCATGCCCAAAATCAACCACCAACACAACATCATAATCACCCGCCTCCTCCTCGATCCGCTTACAAATAGCATCCTCCAATTCCCCCCCAATCGGCGAATCCTCCATCTCATAAACACTAAATAATTTATGAAAAAAATAACGATCAATGTATCGCCTTTTTAAAGTCGTAGGCGCATCACCTCGAACAAAATAATCCGTCTTAATCTGACGATTGATCTTCTTCTCCAAAAAAGATGCGTGCAAATTCCTCTCACCCAAAACAGTCAACAAACTCACATCATCGCTAAAACCAGCCACATGATTAGCCACCGCAAAAATACCACCTGCCATCAACTCCACCGACTCTTGCTTCACCGCCAGCATCGGCTCCTTCTGACTCTTACCAATCGCATGACAATATTCATACGCATCAATAATCGCATCACCAATCACCAAAACCTTCAAACCCCGACAAGCATCAATCAAACCCACAAGATCCTCCGACCGATGCCTCCCGCGAAAATCTGACAAAAAACCTCGCGTCTCCTCAGGCAAAACATCCAAATGACCGTTGATCAATTCAGAGGAGGAAAAAACAATATCCTCTGTAAAATGAAGACGACCACCCACAGCCTCAACCGCGTCCCGCTCAAGACTAATCGCCCGAGTATAATCCTTATCAGCATCACGATACTCACTGCCTTTAATAAAAACATCAGGCCGAAGCACCTCAATCGCTTGCGTAGCCATCGGCCATTCATTCACACAAACATAATCAACAAAACCCAAACTCAAAAGCATCTCCACACGATGACCCTGCCTAAAAGCAGGACGCGTCGGACCCTTATTCACATAATGGTCAGGCGTAACCGTAACCACCAAAAGATCCCCCTGCGATTTAGCCTCACGCAAATGGCGAATATGACCCACATGAAGCAAATCAAAAACACCATGACAATGCACCACACGCTTGCCTTTGCGCACCAAAGCCAACCGCTCCACCAAATCCCTCACACCAAGGCAATCCAAATCCATTCGCTCATCACTCATCAATTTACAATTCTTATCTTTGACTTCTTTTTAAAAATTTCAAAACAAAAAAAACACCCTACACACCATCCGCCTCCGTCAATAACCGAGCATGAATCTCCTCCACCACACGCCCAACACCTTTCACAAAAGTATACCGCTCAACCACACGCGCCCTCTGCTTTTCAACCATCTCCCCCCTAGCACTTTCATCATCAATATATCGCTCAATCGCACAGCGACAACTCCCCGAATCAACAAAACTAATCCCATCCAAACCAGGCAACGTATCTCCACCAGCAAAAAGAACCCCCGCTTCCTCCCAGCACCGCACCTGCCCAACCGGATCCTCCGTTTGACCCCAATTGATCGAAGATGTGCCAGCAATAATAGCATCAAACACATCAATCGCATCACCTGTTAATTGTTTACGCACCTGCGCAGTCTGATTGACCATATCACGCCTCATAGATTCTCTTTATGTTAACCGATTCCCTGTACAAGCGATAGTAAACCCACCGCTCACTAAAAAACAAACCACCTAAACTCATAACCCATGCTCCGACAAAAAATCACTAAGCTCCTGCATCACCCGACCCGAACGATGATCCCTCACCAAATAAAAACCACCAGCCATCAAACCATCAAGCAACCGATGATGCGTAAAGCAAGCATAAGGCTCCAAACAAAAATTAATTTTTGCCCCACGCGTTAATCTCGACAACGCCTCACCATGCTCAACCACACCCCGACCATATTTCCCAAACCGCGGATGATCCTCCCAACCTCGACCATAAAGCCCCAAGCTCAAACCCAACGCCTCAGCAGCATCCGCAACCCAGCCCAATGCCTGCTGCCGATAAAGCGTAATATTCAAAGGATTATTTAATTTCGCTATAATATCAGCACGCAAATCCATACGATGACAACTCAATCCTTTCGACAAACAAACACCATCGAATAACTCACCCAAACTTTTAGAATCCTCCAAGCATCCCCCCTCCCGATAAATGCCAATCATCCTCTCACAGCAAGCCTCAACCACACTACGCACCAAGCCAGGCTCATACAAATCTTTAAGCTGATCCTCAAAAATCATCTCAGGCACACCAGAAACATTCGACACATAAACCAAATCAAAAAGTGTTTCCTCACCCCCTTCAATCACTAACCCTTCCCCTTCCTCACCCAACCCCAACCCATCAGCCCCATGACCCTTTGCATCCCCAACTTCATCTCCACCATCAGCCCCAACATCATCCCGAGTAAGCATCATCGGAAAAGCAATACACTGCCTCTCCGGATAATC
>CAZSSX010000146.1:0-7018 GCA_964609545.1 uncultured Phycisphaeraceae bacterium
AATCCTCGCACCAATCACGCCCGATCCTTGCCCAAATCATCCTCAAACCTCGCCCAATCTACGCCCAAACTTGGCCTACCTCCTTCAAAAACACAGCCCCCCGCTGAGACAACAACCCAATCTCAGCTCCCTAAAATCAACCCCCCTCTACCCCCCCCAAGCGTTACTTGCCGTGCCTGATTTCTTGCTTTAGTTCTTCCACTAAAGAAGCCAGCTTCGTCGTCACCATCGCATGAGGCAGATTCACGCTAATATCTTGGGCTAGCTGCTTTTCCACCCGCTGGCACGCTGTAATAATCGTTGAATGCGTTTTACGTGACATTTTCTGGGCAATCTCCGGAAAGCTTAAAGAGGTCAGATTGCGAGCTAAGTAAATCGTCAGCGAACGAGCCAGCACAATATGGCGATGCCGCGAGGAGCCGATCACCTGCTCCTTAGGCACCTGCAATGCGCTGGTCACATGATCGATCACATGTTGAAATTGAACGATCCGCCTCTGTGTGCCTAGCTGTTCATGGTCAAATAGCTGCTGCACCAAACCTAGCCCAATGGTCGTAGGTGTCGCCGCGGAAGCCATCGTCAGATGCTGGCCAAAACCCGAATGATGGCTCCGATTCATTTGCTGCACGCTGGCCATGGCCTGAAGTTTGGTCAGGCTGCCTTCTATTTCGCGTACAGAGCCGTGGCTGCGCGATGCGATGACCTGGATGACCGTTTCCATAAGTGGGAGGTTGCGGCGCTTAGCCAAGGCCTGAACGATTCTAGCGCGCGTTTGGGTTTCCGGATTTTTCACTTCCACAACCATCCCGCAGACACAGCGGCTGACGAGCGCTTCTTGGAAATTACGCATTTGTTTAGGATGACAATCGCTGGCGAGCACCACGCGGGCGCCGGATTGGCTGATGGCGTCGAAGCAATGGAGAAACTCTTGCTGGGTCGCGTTTTTGTTGGCTAAAAAGTGGATATCGTCGATCGCCAAGAGGTCTAGGTTTCTCATTTTTTTGCGGAAGGTATCGAAGTGATTGGTTCGGATGGCGGTGAGATATTCATTGGTGAATTGCTCGCCTGTCATGTATTCGACCTTGGCCCGTGGGTGCTGTTGGATCATTTTTCGGCAGATGCCTTGGAGCAGATGGGTCTTGCCTAATCCGCAGCCGCCATGGATGAAAAGTGGATTGACGGTCATGGCGACCGAATCGATCATTTTTGATGCCGCGGCGAAGGCCAATTCGTTAGAAGGACCGATGATAAAATCCTCTAGCTTATGCCGTAACTTGGCTAAGGTTTTGGCTCCGCGAGGGTGCTGAGTGGCATTGGGGTGAGAGGCTGGGCCGGAGGTGTTTGGGTTTTTATTCGGGGGTGAGTTGGGGGCTGATTGTGAGGCGCTGTGGGGGGCGTTTGGGGCCGCTTGTGCTTGGGCGGTTTGTTCGGAAAAGGCTTTGGGAGCGATGTCTAGGGTGAAGGTGACGCGGTGGCCACAGGCTGCCAATGTTGCGGAGTTGAGCTGGGGGGTGTAGTTTTTTTGTATCCAGTCGGCGACGAATTGGTTGGGCACGCGGATGTGTAATTGATCGTCTTGCTGATTAAAATCAAGCCTAGCGGATCGATCAAACCACAAGCTGTACTTTTGCTCGCCTAGGGCGTCTTGAAGGTGATTTGAAATCATTTCACACGTATTTATAGCATTAGCGGTCGTCATCACGAACACGGCTCCATCATTAGCTTGAGGCGTATTTATCGCCAAGTCTTAACTGAAGAAATCACAACTACAAATTGAGTTGCTAAAAGAGTTGTACGTTGGATCCGTCCAATGCGCGTCAAGCCTGTAAGGTGCTGTAAAAGCAAGTGTTTAGCGAGCTTAGAAATGACCTCTGATCAGCTTGCAAACACCCCTTTGATGGTTGACTCGGGCATTCCTTTGCCGTTGCGTAAAGGATAGATGTTATTGCCTGTTTGAGCAACAGCATGTCTAGGGAAAAAAGGTTCTTGACAGATTATGAGTGCTTTAAAAATAGGGCTTTACGTGTCGATATTTTTTTTTATCCACCTCAAACACACCCCTTTTTTCTTTCCCCATGAGTCTGTGGATTAGTTTTTTAAACGCGGGAAGCTAGGCTTTTAAAGCCTTAATCAATGCGTGTTTACGAACGCTTGGCAAGAAATCCACAGCCCTGTATAAACCTAATGCCGGTGAATTGTTTTCATCCACGGCTAAAATTAAATGTGACCGATTTAGACCCTTACAAAGTCCGATAGCATGGGCAAGCAACTGTTTAGCAATGCTACGGCCACGCCAATTATCGGACACGCCGAGATAAACGATCTCGAGTGATCTTTGTTCAATCAGGTCCGAAAGCAATAAAACACCGACGGGCTGGTCTTCTTGGTGCAAGGCGAACCATAATTCGGGTTTGAAATTCACAGGCGGCTGGTGCCCCGCGATAATGTCATCGATATCTCGCAATCCCACGAGGCTGGGGCAATCGGCGGTGTTTTTGTAGCTGGCCAAGATTGCACGCCGGAAATGGGAGCGATTAGATTCGCTCCAGGGGGTGATGGTGATGTCTTGCTGGGCAAGGGACAAGGCGCTGGGCTGGTCTTGAGCTTTGCTAAGGCGTTGCATATATAGGAGCTTGGCTAGGGGCGTGAATTGGGCGAGTTGGAAGGTTTCTCGGGCTAAGTCTTCTTTGGCTTGGAGGAGTACTTGGAGGAGGTTGATTTGGGTGGTGTCGATGTGGGCGGTGATGTGTTGGACGAGCTGGGCGGCGGGTCGTTGCTGGTTTTTGGTTTGAAGCGGGCTTAGAAAAAACATCCCGGCGCGGCCACGACAGGGCACGACTAATCCGCTGAGGATGATTTCTTTGCCGACGAGATCGCGGGTGCCGATATAGCAATGCTTGAGGTCCATATCTTGTGTTAATGCGTAGCGTTGAAAGCGGGCTGCGGCGGCGATGCCTTGGGTGTCTACTTTTCCAGTTAAGAGATGGCTTAAAGCGCTGGGCTGATGGTCTGGTGATACGGGATGAAAATAAAGGCCTGAATCATCACAAAAATAAGGCGCTGCAGATTGGGTCATGGTTTATCCTGCTAAGATTTGTTGTCAAAACGATGGGGCTAGTTGCTAACGCTGATTATACTCCTCCGGCAGCCTATGCGTAAGTGCACCCGCGTCAGAGCTGGGCTGATGGGCCCAATCACGTGGCTCAACTTCGTTCACGATGCTAAGCTATTTTTCTGGGGGGGGGAAGGCAAGACGGGCGAGGTTTTAAAATGAATTTCAAAAAAAGCCGTGCTGCAACATGAAAGATTGCAGCACGGCTTTTTATATTTTTTAAGCACACCTCCCCGCGGTCTTATTTTTTCATGGCGTCCATATATTTTTTAGGGTCTTTATCGAATTTAGCTTTGCAGCCTTTGCAGCAGAGAGCCACGTCTTTGCCTTCGTATTTTACCATGAGGGGCGTCATGCCGTTACCCTCTTTAATTTCTTTACCGGTCACGGGGCAGACCTTGGTTTTTGCTGCAGCTTGTGTGCCTGGCTTTGTCCCAGGTTTTTTGTTGCCTTTGTTGTCCGCTTTGTTGTCACAGCCCACAACGCCTAGCACAACCACACACAGTAATAAACTTAACATTTTTTTCATCTGAATTTTCCTTTCAATTCAGTTTTTCAACATAAATACGACAAACATATCGTATTCAAACCATCATTATATTTTACCCGCCTGGAAGAAGTAACGCTAAGTCATGTGATATTATTCCCCTTGGTGGTATGCGATCTCGTATCGATGCGGGGACGGTCTTGCGATAGCACTTGGCGTTTTATTTTTCAATGCAAAAATAGCCTAGCAGTCCGGAGAGAGCTAGGCTATTTTGGAGGGTTGAGAGCGATTTAATTTGAACGCGTCATTCTATCGTGAATCGGTTGTTTTGTCACCCAAGGCTTTGCGTAGATTGGTAAGTAGCTCATCTGCTGTGTAAAGCGAACTCTTCATGATCACTTTGCCATCGGGTGTATAAATGACTAGCAAAGGCGGACCCAGCATTTGGAAATCTTTTTTCAACACATCCCATCCGGCGGTAAAGGCATCGTTGCTCAAATCAACTTTGATCGGCAGCACACGCTTATCATTAAGCATCTTTGCCACGGCTTGAGTATGTAGCACGCTTTTTTCAAGCGCTTTGCAGTTAACGCACCAGTTGGCGGTGAATTCTAAGACCACTACTTTATTGTCTTTCAATCCTTGCTGTACTTTGGCTTTGGTGTAAGGCATATTCCAGCGGATATGTGGCTCGTTGTAGATGCTCCAGCCTAATAGCAGCATCAGCGCAAAAGTGGCTAAGCCTGCGCTGCTAAAGAAAATGGCTGTCTTCTTAAAGCGCCCAATGGCGAGGCTGCGATAGGCTAGCCATAGCCCCGAGCAGGCAACGATTCCGACGACGGTGAGCTTGATCAATAGCTCTTCCGGTGCGTATCCGGGTTCTGCTAACACCACTGCGATGCCCGAGCCTAGGAAATAAACAGCAGCGCCGATCATCATGAGGCTGAGGACTTGTTTGAGCAGATCACTTGCTGGGCCTGTGCGGGGGAGTTTATCGATCAGCTTAGGGAAGGCGGCCAACAGGATGTAGGGTATGGCCATGCCTACGCCTACCGAGAGGAACACCATAAAACTGACGTACTGGGTTTGCGTTGATGCCCAGCCCATGGCTGCTCCTGCAAAGGGAGCGGTACAAGGCGTGGCTAGGACGGCGGTCATCACGCCAAAGCCAAATGCCCCGCTGGCGCTATCGTGTTTGGGGCTTACTTTGTAAACAAAATTCGGCAGACGGATGGCAAATAGCCCGCCCATGCCTACCGCCATGATGGCGATGAATAATCCGACTGCGACATTAAATTGCCAATATCCGAAGAGTTTGCTTGTTCCGGTTTGGAAGGCTACCACGACTAGGCCGAGGATCACCCAAAAGACAATCACGCCTAGACTCATCAAGCTGCCTAGGTAAATGCTTTTGGCTCTGGTGCCCGCACTTTTTTGTAAGCCTAGGATTTTGATGGGGATCACCGGCAAGACACAGGGCATAAAATTAAGAGCCAACCCACCCGCTGCTGCGAGGAGCAAGAGTAAATAAAAGCCCGCGCCTCGGGTGTCTAACACGAAGTGGCCTCCCCATGGGAGTGACATTTTGAGCTGACTTGCCGCTGATTCTACGGTGTTTTTTTGTAATTGGGCTTTATTTTCGTCCCAGCGGTTAAAGGGGCTTTGGGTTTTGATTGGGCTTAGGGGTTGGGTTTGAGCGACGATTTGGATGGGGATTTTGACTTTGACATTTTCGCTAGGGAAGCATGAGGCGCGATCTTCGCAGGCTTGGCTATATAGATTTAGGGGGATGGACAGTGCGCCTGGCTTGACGTTTTGATCGATCAAAATTTCTGCCAAGATGGTGAATTTGCCTCTGAGATAAGCTACCGGCTCACCGGGATGGGGCTTGGGCGTTGGCCAAATGATTTTCCCGATTTTAAAGCCTTTAACCCCATCGCTGGGGATGGTTATCGCGGTTGCCTCTGCATATTCTAGAACCTCAATGGTGCGATCGATTTTTGCGTTTTGCGGATAAATATGTAGCCCGGGGCGGACTTGCACTTCTAATGCGATGATGATTTTTCCGCCGGGATGAGCATTGCTGCGGTCGGCTTGGGCGCTAAGGGTGAGCGATGCCTGATTTTCCTGCCCAAATCCACCAGCACCATCCGTAGACGCGGCATCTGGGCCAAACCCGGGTATGTCTAGCTGGCTTTGGGCTTGGGCGCTGGTTGCCAGCCAAATGAGTAGGGTTGCGATAAATTTAACGTACGTTATTTTGTTTTTGGGGATGATCACTTACAATTCCGATTCATAAAGGTGATTTTTTTAGTGTTGGCAGGCATTATTCGCCTTTTTTGTACCTATTGGGACACTATACCCGATACTTTGTATTGACAAAACGACACATTGCCCCCTTTTTATTCCTGATGTTAATAAAGTTACTATGATAAAGTTACTATGACAGATGTATTAGATCAATCAGAAATTGACGCATTGCTCGCAGCGGTGGACGCGGATGATTCAGAGCAGGCCGAGGCCGAGGCGGAGACTAAGATCTTCAGTTTTCGGCCCGAGGGTGTGCGTAAAACTATTGAAATCAAAGTTTATGATTTTAAACGCCCCGAACGGGTGTCTAAAGATCAGATGCGCTCGCTCAAATCTCTGCATGAAAGCTACGCTCGATCCTTTGGCGCGCTGGTTTCTGGCTTCATGCGGACGATTATGGAGGTCAATGTCTCCACGATTGAGCAGATGACTTATGCGGAATTTACCCATTCGCTGCCTAACCCGACGTGTTTTTCGCTGATTAAGCCCGATAGTTTAGAGGGCACGATTTGCTTGGAAATATCGCCTTTGATTATTTATCCGGTGATTGACCGTTTGCTAGGCGGGTCTAATTCTGATTTGTTTATCCCACAGCGACCGTTGACGCAGATTGAGCTTCGCCTTGTTTCTAAGATTATTGATCGGGCGATGCTTGCGATGACCGAGGCGTGGCAGGATATTATCGATGTGAATTTTTCTCTTGAGCATTGCGAATCTAACCCACAGCTGGTTCAGATTGTGCCTCCCAATGAGGTGGTGATTGTGATTGGCTTTGAGATCAAAATGTCGGGCCGCGCCGGGACGATGTCCCTTTGTATTCCTTATAATGTGATTGAGCCGGTCATTGATAAACTCGACTCGCAATCCTGGGCTGCGTACCAAAAAAATACCGATAATGACTCCACAAAGAACCGCGTCCAGTCTCATTTAGAATCTGCTAGGCTCACTGTTTCTGCCATCTTGGCTGATACTTCGATTAAGCTGGGTGAGCTTATGAATCTTCAGATCGGCGATATTATTTTGACCGAAAAGCCCTCAGCTGCACCGCTGACGCTGAAGATTGGTGATCGGCGAAAGTACATTGGACATATGGGTCAATTCAAAGGCAA
>CAZSSX010000147.1:0-7012 GCA_964609545.1 uncultured Phycisphaeraceae bacterium
TGTTGAGGTATGGGGAAATCAATGGCTTGTTTTTAGGCTGCAGATTTTGTTTGATTGATGATGGGTAGGACTAGGGTGAAGACTGCGCCTAGTCCTAGGCCTGGGCTATCTGCGGTGAGTGATCCTTGCATTTCTTTGGCTGCATTTGCTGATGCGTGCAGGCCGTATCCGTGTCCATTTTTTTTTGTGGTGAATCCGGCTTTGAATAAATGGCTTTGTGTTTTTTCGTCCATGCCCATGCCGTTGTCGGTCACAGAGAGGCAGAGCTTTGCTTCTTTTATGTATGCAGATAATTTTATTTCGGGTGAGATTTGGGGATGGCTACGGGCAGAAGCAATGCTGTTGCGGATAAAGTTAACTAGGATTTGTAGGATTTTATGTTTTTCTAATGGGTAATTTTGATTGACATCATATTGGCGAATTACTCGAACATCTTTGCGCTCGGAAGGATCGCTGCTTAGTTGTAGTGCGCTCTCAAATAAATCGCTGGGGGAGAGCTGTTCGAGCATTTGTGAATTTTTAGAGTGGTCTTGTTGCATCGCAATAATGTGTTTAATATGATCGACGTTATTTTTTAGTTGGGTTATTTCTTCTTTGATGGCGTGTTTGCCTTGGGAGAGGTGATCGGCGATTTGGGAAATAAAATCAGCGAGTTGTTGATGCATGCCTGGGCGGTTAAACAGGGTGGCTAGATTATTTTTATGGTCATCAAACATTTTCGAAATTTCAACGATGGTATCTGTTTGCATTGCGGATAGTTTTGTGTCGATTTGTTGGGCTGAGATATTGACTGAGTTTAATACGTTGCCTACGTTATGTAAGATGCTGTTGGCTACTTCAGCTTTGCCGGCTTGATGTGATTGGTCAATCAATTGGTGCTGTAAGCTTAGGCGTTTTTCTTCGAGTGTTTTGCGTTGTTGGATTTCTGTTTTGAGTTGGCCGTTGGTCTCGATTTGGTCGCGCATTTGCAGGCTTATTTTTTTGCTCATATTGTTAAACGTTTGTGTGAGTTCGGCGATTTCGTTGGTTCCTTTGGTTGTAATATGCTGTGTAAAATGGCCTGTGTCTTGGATGTCTTTCATTACGTGGGCTAGGGTGCGGAGGGGCTTTAGCTTTTTGGTTAGTAAAATAATACCTAGGGCGAAAAACAGCAGGATCATTAGGCCAATGACCAGTAATGCAAAGCGCTCAACTTTGAGTTTGGTTAAGGAAGCTTCGGTGATGTCATAGGCTACGTATAAATTTCCGCCCGATTGCAAGGGGGTGTTATAAATCTGCCAGGATTGGTTGTCTTTGTTTTGGAAAGTCTGGGTTGTTTTGGGGAGGGTCTTTAGTGATTCAAAAATGGCTCGGCTGTGAGAGCCTGCGTAAAATATTTGTCCTAGGGCATTGCGAAATGCGACTGGGCGATTGATTTCAACGCTATATTCTTCGAGCCAATCTTGACGGTCTGCGATGAGGGCGATCCAGCCTAGGTTTTTTTTATCTTGTGAGGTGATGGGGATGACTAGGGTTAGGGCGCCATCTGCTTGATGATGATTGCTGATGTGATTGATCGTTGTGACGGGAGTGTGGTTGATATGATAGCGTTTGTTGTCCATTTTTTCAGACGGGTTTGCCAAGGATAGGAAGGGCTTTCCGCGCCTGTTAATGAAGACCATGTCTTTGATGCCAAAGCGTGTTGCTTTAAAATTATAAATTGTGCTTAGGGTGTCAATCAGCCCGGGGCGATCTTCGTCTCTGATTTTGGGGATGACATGGTCATGGGCGAGGAAGTCTCGGGTTACTTTTTCGGCGGCATGGGCCCACTCTTCTTCGTTATGTTCGTAGGTGTCGTTATGGATTGTGATATTTTTTTTGCTGTTGATATTATTTACTTGATTTTCCGCCCAGAGCATCGCGATGTAAACGGATGCTGCGGTGAGCAAGACCATGGAAAGATTCCAGAATGCGACGTTGGGAATGATCGATTGGTACCAGCGTGTGCGGTTGGTTTGGCTTGGTGATTTTTTTGGGAGATTCATCTTATTCCATCAAGGCTTATCGGGTTTGACCAGTAGGTGCATATCCCAAGAGGGGGCTCCTCTGCGGAACCATTTTACGCGGTCGGCGGGTATGCCCCAATGATAAACAGCGGCAATGGCTGCGTTAAAACTTCGAGAGCATTTTGGCCCATTGCAGAAAAAGATGACGCCTTTTTTTTCTTTTAGGATGGCTTTAATACGAGGGCCGGTTAGCTCTGTTTTGCCTGTATAAGAAGCGTTTTGGAATTGATATTCTAGGTGTATGGCGCTGGGGATGGTTCCTGTTTCGGAATAATCATCATCTTTTCGTACATCTATAAATTGCCACTGTCCTTGGTCGTATAATCGTTCGGCATCGGGTAGGGTCAAGGTCTCTACGGGCAGGGGGGTGATATTTTGATAGGGAAGTTCGCTGTTACGAAAAACAGTCATTCGTGCTAAATTAGGGTTGAGTAGGTGGTCGCGATGAAAGTGTTTGGTTGCCTGTTGGAGTAAGGCGTTGGGGGTTTCTCGAGGCCAATTTTGTAGGTTGGTGGTGGCTTTTATATCTTCGGGGTGCTGATGTAAATCAGACTTTTGGCGTTGATGGTTTGCGTGGTTATTATGAGTTTTTTTTTGTTTAAGTGGGGTAAGGCTAGACGCTTTAGCGGGGTTGGGTTGGGTATCTCCGCATCCTAAATGACAGAGGCCGGCCGATAATATTAGGCAGCCATACGCTATTGTAGAGCATGGCTTAAAAAGCGTTTTCATCATCAGAGCCTTTGATTTTGTATGTATTGAACTATTTTTTAAGGCAGCTATGGCCTGTTAGCCTATTATCGTTGATCTGGGTGCTTGGCTTAACTTGCGTGGTGGGAGGATCTGTCCATGAAATCCTCGGCCAATTTTGGTGCCCATTGGGTGTTTAATTTTTATGCTGGCTGCATGATTTGGTCTAAATTTCTTAGAGATGATGGGGATTCATCGAGGTGGTGCCAGCCGTGGACTTGGTCTTGGCCGTGCTGCCAGCATAGGCAGATTTCTTTGTTTCGATGGAGGGCGGGGAATGAGACTAGGCCTCTTTCGAAGTCTTTGAGCTCGACGCCTGCTTGCTGGAGTTCATCGACAAAGTAGGAGAGTTTGTCCATTGTTTTTTCGTATAGCATTTCCAATTCTTTGGGGTCTTGGTTGATGAAGGGCTGATCAATATCTTGGCGATGCTTGATGAGGTTGCTGTAGGTGCTGGTGATGTCTGCGATGATTTTGGAGATATAAGGCAGAGCAGCGTTTGCGTGTTCTATGGTAAAGTATTGTTTGTCAGAAAGATTGAGCTGGTCGATATAATCCGATATATTTTGTGATTGTGGCATAATTTTTTTTCCATCATAGGGTCAGTTTTTCAGATGCTTGGTGGGTTGGGGTTTGGTGTCGGCTTTTTTGTTTTTTTGGACGTTTTTTTTATGGGTTAAAAGGTATATCGACCAGCGGGGGTTACAGATTACAAAAAGCGAGACATCTGCCTTAAAAGGTTTTGTTGGGGGGTGGTTATGTGCATTAGTTGTTGATAACACAGGTTTTAAGGCGTGCGTTTGATTTGAATGAGATTTGAGTCTGACCTCCGATAATGTTGTCATTTTTTATCGGCGGGTTCTTGTTGTGGTGATTGTAGGGTATGGGAGTGCGAGAAGTGCAGATGAATTGGTGTAATTAGGGTTAAAAATGGCGTGAGCGACTACGTTTAGAGGTATAGTGGGGTGATTAGGTTGAGTGAATTTGGGCTGATGATACGGTTGTGTTGCATCGGTTATTTGTAGGTAAGGCTGATTGAGTAAGGCAGTGGATGACTCCTATTGAGAAAACAAAGCAAGATGATTTAGATCGTGGTGAGCGTTTTATGCGCCATTTGATGGCTAACGAGCATCGTATTTATGGTTTTATTTTATCGCTGGTGCATAATTGGTCTGATGCTGATGATTTGCTTCAGGATGTCACGACGATTATGTGGCGTAAGTTTGATCAATATGAGTTGGGGACAAACTTTTGCGCTTGGGGGCTGAAGATCGCGCGCTTTGAGGTTTTAAATTTCCGCAAGAAGCAGCGCCACCGCCGGACAAAATTGAGCCCTTATCCTTTGGAGGAGGTTGCTGATTTGTTGGTGAAGAAGGCATCTTCTTTGGACTCTCGGAGTGATGCATTGCAAAGTTGTTTGGGGCAATTAAATATGCGCGATCAGGAATTGATTGCGTTGCGTTATGAGTCTGGGGCGACGACGAAGGATGTTTCTGAGGTGGTGAATCGGAGTATCCATGCGATTTACAAGGCATTGAATCGTGTGCATGGTCAGCTGCTGGATTGTATTGAGATGAAGATGGCTCGGGAGGATCGGTCGTGATGGATGATTTTACTTGTGATAAGCGGCAGCTTGATGAGATTTTAGGGAAGTTACGCGAGGGAGATTTGACGGATGCGGACATTGAGGTGCTCAATGTTTTGCTGGAGAGTGATGCGCGTTTGCGTGATCGTTATGCGTCGGGGATGTTGTTGTTTACGGAGCTTCGCCGTCATCAAGGCAGTTGGGATGGTGGGGCTTTGACTTCGGGTGATCGCTTTGGCGAGGTGTTGGATGCTGGCGAGTCGGTGGAGGCAGAAGCTCGAGAGGGAGCGGGCGAGGGTTTGATTTTTTATCGGCTTTCTCGTTATGCCATTGCGGGCTTGATTGTTTTGTGCGTTTTGCTTTCGATTGCACTTAGCGCAGCGATCAATCGTGGGGGTGATGAGGGGAAGGGGAAGTTGCCTAAGAAGAATTTGGCTGTTCGGGTTGATGCTATTGATCAGGTTGATGCTGTTGCGGTGATTACGCGTATGGTTAATGCGGAGTGGGAGGCAGGGAGTGATGGGTTTGTGAGTGGTAGTTTGCTTGAGCCTTGCATTTTGCGATTGAAATCGGGTTTGATTCAGATTGAGTTTTATTCGGGTGCGACTTGTATTGTTGAGGGGCCTGCTGTTTTTGAGATTAAGTCGGATAATCATGGGACTTGTCATCGGGGTAAGGTTCGGAGTTATGTGCCCGATGTTGCACACGGATTTGTGGTTGATTCTGCTGAGGCCAAGGTTGTGGATTTGGGTACGGAGTTTGGTATTCGGGTGGACGGGGATGGGGTTTCAGAGATTCAGGTTTTTGATGGTTCGGTGGAGGTGCATGGGGTTCAGGCGGGTGAGTTTGGTGAGATGAAATTATTGCGCGTTGGGGAGGGGATGCAGGTTAGTCGTGATGGTAGTCATCATCGGATTGGTATTGATGAGAGTGCTTTTGTAAGTCCTGCCGAGCTTGCTCGTATTTCTACGCGACGTATTGCTAGGCGTGAGATGTTGTGGCGTGATCATATGACTCAATTGCGTGAGGATCCCGCATTGGTTTTGTTATATACGTTTGAGACGGATGAGCCTTGGCGGCGTTCTGTTTCTAATTTGTCGGATCAAAAGGGCAAGGCTAATGACGGGGTGATTGTAGGTTGTCGTTGGGTGACGGGTCGTTGGCCTGGTAAGAGTGGTTTAAAATTCCATCGTTCATCGAGTGATCGGATTCGGGCGAATATTCCAGGTGTTTTTAAGCAAGTGACATTTAGTACGTGGGTTAAGATTGAGGGCTTGGATAGGCCGTTTAACGCATTGATTTTGACTAAACACTGGGGGGGGCGCTCTGGTAATAAGGTACATTGGCAGTTACTTCGTAATGGCAGTACCGAATTTTCGACGTTAAAGGGTGGGCGTGTTGTTTCGCCTGTGTTGTTGCGGAAGAAAGATTTTGGTAAGTGGGTGATGTTAAGTGTAAGTTTTGATAGTGATCGCGATGAGGTTAAGCATTATGTGAATGGCGGTTTGGTTTCTCGTCAGATTTTGAAAGGCAGTTTGCCGGTGAAGATGGGGCTTTGCGATATTGGGAATTGGTCAAGTGGTTATCCTCAGAAATCGCGCCGTTTTTTGCATGGTAGTATGGATGAGTTTTTGGTGATGCGGCGCGTGATGAGTGAAAAAGAGATTGGCGCGTTGTATAAGGCTGGTCGTAATGAGCATTAGTTATTTTTGTTTGGTAAATTAGGTTTGAGATGCATAAAGGTGAACTTTTGAGAGTCACTTATTTCAGTGACTTAGCACATTTTGTGATCTCTTGAATCGCTTTTTTTATTCTTGTGTGTTGTTTTTTTCGAAGTTAAAATTAGGAATTTTTGATATGCGTATCGTACGATATTGTTCTATTATGAGTCTTGCCGCGGGTTTGTGGTGTGCTGGTTATTTACTTTCTGAGACGAGCGGTCGGGCTTTGGGTGGCGTGGGTGAGGATGTTGCTCAAGTTAAGTTTAGCGAGGATGATCTTTCGTTTTTCGAGAAAAAGATTCGGCCTGTGCTTATTGCAAAGTGCTATCGGTGTCACGGTGGTCTTTCTAAGGGTAAGATTAAGATTAAGGGTGGTTTAGATTTGACCACGCGTGCGGGTCTTTTGAAGGGTGGCGATAGCGGGCCGGCGATGGTCGTGGGCGACGCTGGGAAGAGTTTATTGTTTGAGTCTATTCAGTATAGTAATGAGGATTTGGAGATGCCGCCTAAGGGTAAGATGAAGGCTGGTATTCTTAAGGACTTTAAACATTGGATTGATCGGGGTGGGGCAGATCCTCGTGTGAATTCGAATGCTACGACTAAAGTCGTGGGTACGGATTTGAAATATGATTTTAGTGAACGTGATGGGCATTGGTCTTATCAGCGTATTGTTCGGCCTGATGTTCCTGCGGTTAAGCGTGGGGATGTTGTGGTGAATGCTGTTGATGCTTTTATTGAGAAGGGTTTGGAGGATGCGGGTATTGTGCCTAATGGTCGTGCGGATAAGCGTACATTGATTCGTCGGGCGACGTTTGATTTAATTGGATTGCCGCCTACGTCTGCTGAGATTGCCGCATTTTTGGCTGACGATTCGGATGATGCATTTGAGAAGGTGATTGATCGTTTGCTTGCCA
>CAZSSX010000148.1:0-6977 GCA_964609545.1 uncultured Phycisphaeraceae bacterium
TACAAAAACAAAACATCACAATCTTAAATTCAAATCACGCACAAAAAAACAACCCAGCCAAACTCAGCATCCCAACCAAACCCCCACCCATCATCACAGCTTATTCCTCATCCAAATCCGCGTATTCCACCGGGCGAGAGATCACAAACCGTTCATCCGCCCACTTACCCAAATCAATCACTTGACAGCGCTTACTGCAAAACGGAAACGCTTTCTCATCCTCCCCAACCTCTGCTTTACAAGTAGGACATTTCATCTTTTTCTGATTCATCGCTTCTGCCTTATTTTTCATTCCGCTGCTCCTCCAACTGCTTGACTCATACTTTGCGCTAACTCTTCTACCAATGACAGCCACCTGCCTTGCCCCCAAACTTCAATCTCACGATCCGTCTCACTCACATGCCTTAGCTTAACCCGCAGCACCTCCTCCCCCAACCAGTCCAACATCCGCGTCGCCCATTCCACCGCCACCACCACATCCCCCCCAAATCCTCCCTCATGTTCATCCCAGCCAATGCTCTCCAAATCCTCAGGCCCATTCAAACGATAAGCATCCAAATGCACCAAAACACGCCCACTCACCCCATCATCATACTCATGAACCAACACAAACGTCGGACTACTCACCCCCCGCTCATCAAGCCCCATCCCCTTAGCAACCCCACGCACAAACTGCGTCTTGCCCGCACCCAGCTCACCCTCCAAAGCAATCACATCACCCCCAATCACCATCCCCCCAACCGCCTCACCCAGCGCCATCGTCTCCTCAACTGCCCAACTCTTCCCCTCCCAAATTTTTTGAATATCATCTGCCATCAACTCATTTTACCCCACAAAGCCCCGCCTCGCACCTTGCCCCGTCAAAAAAATCAACCTGTCCCCCCATGCTCCCAGCCTCTCCCCCCCAAATCACATCGCCGCCCATCAGCATCTTGAAACACCACCGCATTTTCCCCATCGTAAGCAAGCATCTCCCCGATCACGCAAACCCCCACCCCGTGGATGACACTAGGCAGCATCTCCCCATGAGCCCTAGGAATCGTAAAGCAAAGCTCATAATCCTCCCCATCCAAAACGCCATGAACCCAGCTCGCAAGACCCGTCTGCTCAGCGTGAAGACGACAAGCTTTACCCAAAGGCAGCCTCTCAATCGCCACCGCTGCCGTCAACCCAGTCCCATGCTCCGCCCCAGCCATCCCCACACTCAAATGCCCTAAATCCGTCGCCAGCCCATCGCTCAAATCAATCATACTCCCAACCCCCAAATCCCCAGCCTTCACAAGCGCCTGCCCCAAATCCACCCGCGCACGAAAATCTAAATGCTTCACCCGACCATCAATCTCAACCATGCTCCCCCCCAGCTCCCCAGTCACACAAATCAAATCCCCCCGCCTAGCCCCCTCTCTTCCCACCCGTGACCTCCCCGCCACAGCCTTAGCAAACACCGTCACACTCACCACCAACCCACCCTCCCACACACTCACATCCCCCCCAATCACCGGGCAACCAAAACATTCCCCACCAGCAACAATCCCACCATTCAAAGACAGCACATCCCCTTTACTCATCCCCCTAGGCAAGCACAAACTCACCACCGCCCCCACAGGCACCGCCCCCATCGCCGCAACATCCGACAAATTACGCATCATCGCCTTCCAACCCACACGCCTAGGACCCGCTTGCTCAAGCACAAAATGCACACCCTCAACCACCTGATCCACCGTCACCAACAACTCCTCGCCACCAAAAGCAATCCCACCCATATCATCACCAAGCCCCAGCGTCATCACCTCCCCCGCACCCCCCGCACCCTGCTTTTGCTCCCGAAAAATAGATTCTAATAAGTCTAACTCTTCCATCACTGCACACCATCATCCCCACCCCCCGCCTTCATCCATAAACCCAACACCTCGTTGGCTTCTACTTACTCATCGCCTTTGGCCCGCTTAGGACGACCAAACTCCGCATCCCGCCAAACCATCAAATTATTCAAAAAACCCCGTTTACCCTTAAACGGCGTATAAGTATAAACACACCGACCCACAAACAAATCACCCTCTTGCTTCTCCGCCCAATCCAACCAATCACCCGCTTCTGTACCCAAATCCTCACCCGTCAGCAACACCAAAGATTCCCGCGCACGATACGAAACACCAAAATCCCGATCATCCACCGCCTGAACCAACACATTAAACACCCGCCTACTAGGATATTGACCCAGCGCCTTGGCAGCCCCCACACGCACATCAGCGTAAAGATCTTTCTGCAACGCATCCACTAAAGCATCAACCACCCCTTCATTGCGAATCTTACCCAACGCCACCGCCGCCTGCCAGCGCACAATCTCTTGCTTATCCTTAAGCCGAGGCGCCAAATAAATCTTCGCATCACTTACCCCCCCATGAATCCCCAGCGCCTTAACCGCTTCCAACCGAACAGATCCATCCCCATGCGTCGTCATCAACCTAAAATATTTCAGAAAAAATAACTTACCACCCTCTTCCCTAGCCGCAAAAAATGCAATCGCTTTAGACCGCAAATCAGGATCCTCACTCGCCAAATGATCAAACTCCTGCGCCTCCGAGCGATAACCACCAAAAAACGCACGAAGCTCAGGCACAAACGAATCCTCACCCTCATCCTCGGTCTCAAATTGCAAACCACAGCCAGGCAACATCGCAGCCCAAACAACACAAAAAACCCAAACCCATCGTTTCACATTCAAAGACATCTTATCCTAATCTCCATCTAAGCAGCACTAATCTTAACCCCAACCCCCCCACCTTGTCACCTACCTATCATCGTTTATACACACACACCATCAGCCCAAACTTTAAAACCCTCCCCACAACAACCCCTATAACACCCACCCACCACACAATTCCTACACCAACACCCCCAATCCGCCCCCTAACAACACCCACCATCAACCCATCCCCCCCAACAGCCGAACCAAACACAATAAACACCCAACATCCCAACCAATCCCTCATTTCGAAAACAGCCACGTCGGCTCCATCCAAATGAAAACCAAAAGCCACCCATGTCAAACAACCAAACAGAAATCTCACTACACCTCTCCATAAACCCAGAAAATACATCCGCACAACTCATTGTCCCCGCAGCATTCGACCGCCAACTCTTATCACTCGACCTAATCACACAAACCCTAGCCGAATATAGCATCGCCCAAACACCACAAACAAAAGAAGCCTCCCAAAAAATATTCAACCAAGCCATCGAAAACCCCAACACAAAAATCGCAGAAATAATCGCACAAGCCACACCACCCACACACGGAAAAGATGGATGGATCGATTGGACAATCGATCAACAAAACAAAGAAAAAGAAAAAGAAAATCTACAAAAAAAACAAGGCGTCGATCACTACAGCCGCAGCGCATACATCATGGTAGAAGATTCACAAACTGTAGCAATACGCCACCAACCAACACCCGGAGACGACGGCACAGATGTCAAAGGCAACGCAATACCCGCCATCGCAGGAAAACCACAAGCAATCACACACGACCCCTCCATCACCATCAACACCACCGGACAAATCATCACACAAGAAAAAGGCGTACTCATCAGAAAAAATGACTACGTCTGCGTCAGACAAATCATCGAAGTACCAGAATACGTAGACTTCAACACAGGAAACATCCTATTCAACGGAGACGTCATCATACACAAAGGCGTAAAAGACTGCTTCACCGTACAAGCACAAGGCACAATCACAGTCAACGGACCCATCGAAGCAGCAACAATCATCGCAGGAAAAGATCTCATCGCAAACGGCGGATTCATAGGCAGATCACAAGGCATCGCAATCATAGGACAAAACCTACAAGCAAAATATCTAGACTCACTCAGCATCGACGTACAAGCAGACCTCATCGTAAAAAAAGAAATAAACAACTGCAACACCGTCATACACAACAACCTAGACTCACCCACATCAACAATCATCGGCGGAACACATTTCGTCACCGGAAAAATAAACACCATGGCCATCGGATCAGCCGCCGAAACACCCACCAAAATAATCCTCGGAACCGTACCAAAATTACAAGCCATCACTGAAAAAATACAAGAAAAAATTGACACATACAACCAAAAAATTGAAAAAATAAACACCGCACACAAAAAAATTTCAGACTCACCAGCACCCACACCCGCACAACAAGAAAAAGACTGCGAACTCATGTTCGACCTCAGCCAATACCAAGCACTAATAGAAAAAGCACAACCCATCGCCGATCATCTCAACAAAGAAATACAAAGCAAAAGACAAATCAATCTACACGTCGAAAAAATAATCTACCCAGGCGTCACCCTATACGCCATGGGACAATCCTATAAACTCAAAGACAAAATACTAGGACCATGCACAATAACATACAAATCAAAAATGCTATTTATCGAAAAAGAAAACCAAGACCCACAGCCCATCAAAGCAAAATCACAAATCACACAAGAAACAATACAAATACCAGACCCCATAAAGCCCCCACCACTCACACAACACGATACCCCCAAAAAAGATCAAAAGAACGCCGCATAAAACCAACAAAAAACACACACACCCAAACACAAATACCCTATAATAAAAACATGCAAGCCTTCAACAAACTACTAGCCATACCCATCTACACCATCGTCTGGACCTACCGCATCACCCTCAAACCCTACATCGGCCAACAATGCAGATTCCACCCCTCATGCTCACAATACATGCTAGATGCCGTCAAAAAATACGGCCCAATCAAAGGCGCAATCAAAGGCACAATCAGAATATGCAAATGTAACCCACTCTGCAAATCCTCAGGACACGACCCAGCATAAACAACAACCCCTACCAAAAATGACCACTACACAAAAAAAAATAGCCCAACCCCGCACATCAAACCATCAAAAACTAATTTTGGGGATAGATTCACAACCATCAGAAGCCCTCTAAACATATTTGGACAAAACTGTCCTATAATCACTAAAATGTATCGTGCTTTTTCACAAAAACACCGATTAAATAGATAGCAGCCCAATGGTTTACGCACAAAATCACCCCTACTGGACGCAACTTAAAGATGTGATACCATGCAACTATTGGCATTAGTTTTTTTTATGACGCAAGCGTGCCATCAACAACCCGCTTACGCCAAATCACCCCCATGAATAAGGTTATTCACATGGAAAACCTCGACCTCACAGCACACGGTATCAACGTCCAAAAAATCCACCGCAACCTCGGGCCCGCCAAGCTCTATCAACAATCACTACTCACAGAGCAAGGCGCAGCCATCTCAAGCACAGGCTGCCTCATCGCCTACTCCGGGAAAAAAACAGGAAGAAGCCCCAGCGATAAGCGCATCGTCCAACATCCCGATTCAAAAGACAATATCTGGTGGGGCCCCGTCAACACACCCATCGATCACGCCGATTTCATCGCAAACAAAAGCAGAGCCATAGACTTCCTAAACGCACAAGCAGAACTACACGTCACCGACGGCTACGCCGGCTGGGACCCCAAACACCGCATCAAAGTACGCGTCATCTGCGCCAGACCCTACCACGCATTATTCATGTGGAACATGCTCATCAGACCAACCGACCAAGAACTCACAGACTTTGGCACACCCGATTACGTCATCTACAACGCAGGCCATTTCACCGCAGATCCAGACGTCCCCGGCAACAGCTCAAAAACAGCCATCAACCTCTCACTAGAAGACGGCCAAGTCGTCATCCTAGGCACCGAGTACGCCGGCGAAATGAAAAAATCAATCTTTTCAGTCATGAATTACCTCATGCCAAAGCAAGGCATCCTATCCATGCACTGCTCAGCCACATCCTGCAAAACAAACGACACATCAGCCGTACTCTTCGGACTCTCGGGCACCGGCAAAACAACACTCTCAGCAGACCCACACCGCCTACTCATCGGCGACGATGAACACTGCTGGACAGACGACGGCATCTTCAACATCGAAGGAGGATGCTACGCAAAAGCAATCAATCTCTCCGCAGAATCCGAACCCGATATCTTCGAAGCCCTGAAATTCGGCGCCGTACTCGAAAACGTCGTCTACAATGAAAAACACCAAAACCTCGTCGACTACACCAACGTCTCCATCACCCAAAATACACGCGGCGCCTACCCCATCGAATATATACATAACGCAAAAATTCCGTGCATCGCAGGACATCCAACCAATATCATCTTCCTCACCTGTGATGCCTTCGGCGTCCTACCACCCGTAAGCAAACTAAACCCCAACGAAGCAATGTATCATTTCATCTCAGGATACACCGCAAAAGTAGCCGGCACAGAGATGGGCGTCACAGAACCACAAGCCACTTTCTCACCCTGCTTCGGAGGACCCTTCCTAGCATGGCACCCAGGCAAATACGCAGAACTGTTAGCCCAAAAAATTAAACAACACAACGTCAACGTGTGGCTCGTAAACACCGGATGGGCCGGCGGCGCCTACGGCGTAGGACAACGCATCAAACTCAAATACACCAGAGAAATCATCGATGCCATCAACGATGGATCACTCGCAGATGCACCCACCGCAGAAGATCAAATTTTCAAATTTCAAATGGTCACCACCTGCCACAATGTCCCCTCTGAAATTTTAGTCCCCCAGCAAGCATGGCAAGACAAAAAAGCCTTCCAAAATACCGCTGAAAAACTAGCAAAACTATACCATCAAAATTTCAGACAATACGAAGACGGCGTCTCACCAGAAGTAAGATTAGCAGGACCACAACTCTAAAAAATACCAACAATAAGCGCACCCCCTGACTCTGTGAGTATAATCATCACCCGCCACATCACGCGATCAGCCGCGTGCCGCCTATAAGGTATCGAGAACGATACGAGCAAGCAGAAGCATTAGAACTCGCAAAACGAATCCCCCCCAACCCCAAGGTCTCTACTTTAGACTGCTCGGTGAATGGGGAGGACTACA
>CAZSSX010000149.1:0-6929 GCA_964609545.1 uncultured Phycisphaeraceae bacterium
TTTGATGCCGTCTGCTAAACTATCAAGATGCAAAACCAAATCGTAATCACAGGCGCCAGCGGCCAATTAGGCGGATATCTAATAAATGCCTTGATGAAAAACCAAAGCGATCCATTGACCGCATGGTATCATCGTGGACAAGTCCATTCAACAGATGTAAAACAAATGGCCATTGATCTAACCGATCCCAACGCGGTGAATAGACAACTTGATTTAGATAAGCCCAGCCTCATCATTCATTGCGCGGGCTTAACCCAAATCAGTGCTTGCTTTGAAAATCCCACGCTGGCCGATTTACTCAATGCCCAATCCGCCAAAATTTTTGCAGACTACGCCATCCAGCACAATGCCCGCTTAATTTATTTATCAACCGATATGGTTTTCGACGGCGGAACACTTGACCCCTATCGCGAAACCGACAGCCCCAATCCCCAAACAATTTATGGCCAAAGCAAATACGCCGGCGAAGGCCACGCCTTCTCCACCCCCAATAGTTGCGTCGTGCGTCTACCCCTACTTTATGGCGCCTCTCTAAATAAAAAAAAGAGTTTCCAAGACCAATTACTTTCTGATTTAAAAAACGGCAAAACCCGCAGCCTCTTTACCGATGAATATCGAACACCCCTGAAATTCAGCATCGCAGCACAGCAAATTCTCGCCATCGCCAAAAGTCATGCCCAAGGCTTATATCATTTATCAGGCGGCAAAGTCTTATCACGCTATGAACACGCACGACAAATCGCCTCTACCCATGGCCTTGATACCAATAATATCAAAAAAGCCTTAAGCGCCAATTTTATAAGCCCAGAAGTTAGACCTCTAAACACAAGCTTATCTGCTAAGAAATTCCTATCCCGTTTCCCCGAATTCAAAACGTAAAAAAAAGAGCTTGATTGATAAAGGCAAGCTCTTTTTAGAAATTCTAAAAATTTGAATTTTATTTTTTTCTATTCATCCCCAAGGTCTAACACCGCCATGAAAGCCTCTTGCGGAATGTCTACACTGCCCACGCGTTTCATCCTTGCTTTACCCGCTTTTTGTTTTTCTAATAGTTTTCTTTTACGAGAAACATCGCCGCCATAGCATTTTGCCGTAACATTTTTCCCTACGGATTTGATCGTTTCCCTAGCGATAATTTTTCCGCCGATAGCAGCTTGCAAAGGGATCTCAAACAAGTGTCTTGAGATTTCTTTCTTAAGCCTTTTAAGCAGCGCCCGACCTCTTTGCTCCGCTTTATCCCGATGCACGATAACGCTCAACGCATCCACAACCGACCCGTTCACCAAGATATCCATCTTGCAAAGCCGATCCTCTTTGTATCCTTCAATATGATAATCCATCGTCCCATATCCACGTGTCATTGATTTGAGCTTATCATAAAAATCGTAAATAATTTCCGCCAGTGGAATGCGATAAACAAGGATTTGCCTCGTGTCAGATAAATAAGTCTGCTTTTCGTATATCCCTCGCCTATCATCGCAAAGCTTCATCAAAACACCAATCATTTCATTAGGCGTAATGATTTCTATCTTAACAATAGGCTCCCGAATTTCTCTAACCAGCGACATGTTAGGCAAGTCCGCCGGATTGGTGATATGAATAATCTGATCATCATTCTGTAAAATCTCATAGGTCACCGTAGGCGCTGTCTGCACAATCGAAACATTGCCTTCCCGCTCTAACCGCTCTTGCACAATGTCCATATGCAACATACCCAAGAACCCACATCTAAATCCAAACCCCAATGCCTCACTACTATTAGGCTGATACGTATAACTCGCATCATTCACATGTAGCCGAGTGATCGCTTCGCGCAAATCATCGAATTGCGTTTCCCCCGCGGGATAAAAATCACAAAAAACCATTTGCTGAGGCTCTTCATATCCAGGCAGCGGTTTGTCCGCAAGATTATGCTCAAGCGTAACCGTATCCCCAATATTAATGTCTCCCAATGTTTTAATCGCCGCCACAAGATATCCCACCTCCCCCGCCACGAATGTTTTTTTCATGTTGGTCATTTTAGGCGTAAATTTACCCAGCTCCGTGATCGTATACGTTCTTCCCGCACCCATCATTCTGATTTTATCACCCACCGTCAGCGTCCCGTTCACCAGCCTAAAATAAACCACAACACCTCGATAATCATCATAAATACTGTCAAAAATCAGCGCTTGTGTTTTTGCATTAAGATCACCTTTAGGCGGGGGCAATTTAATGCAAATCTGATCTAATAATTCTGTGATACCTTCGCCTGTTTTGGCCGAGCAATAAATACTATCCTCCGCGGGGAAGCCTAATATTTGTTCCACTTCCATAGCCCGATCATCAGGCATCGCCGAAGGCAAATCTATTTTGTTAATCACCGGTATAATTTCAAGCTCATTTTCAACCGCCATATAAGTGTTGGCCACCGTCTGCGCTTCAACCCCTTGCGTAGCATCAACAACCAAAACCGCCCCCTCACATGCCGTCAATGCCCGACTCACTTCATAGTGAAAATCAACATGCCCAGGCGTGTCGATAAAGTTAAGCATCACTTCCTCGCCAGTCTCCGGATGCTTATGAAACACCGTCACCGCCGACGCCTTAATAGTAATCCCTCGCTCTTGTTCTAGCTCCATACTATCGAGTGTTTGCGCTTTTATTTCGCGTTGTGACACCGCCCCGGTTTCTTGTAGCATTCGGTCGGCAAGCGTACTTTTGCCGTGGTCGATGTGTGCGATAATACAGAAGTTTCTGATTTGCATATTTTGATTACCTAGTGAGTATGTAAGCTGTCTTGCGCGGAGGATAGGTCGGGGCATACCCCCCTACCGATTCCCCCCTAGCCATAGCATCTGATTATAGCATCAATTTTTAGATTAAGCTGGTCATTCGTCTTTTTTTAGCGATAAACAAGCCCACCGCCGCCACAGCCGCGCTATTGATCCCCTACGAAACAATCACCCTTATGCTTAGCTCAGCTGGCCCGCTGCCGTTTGGGCTCTGCGATAATTACAGTCAGGCTCCGTAGCCTTGGCCACCTCATAACCCGGAGCGTCCCACGATGCAACCCAATGATGATGCGCCACCTCCCGAAGTTCAGGCTGATCCGCAACCGTAGGCCGAAAAACACGCACCGCTTTCCCATCTCGCCAAATCACATCCGCCAGCGCAGGCTTGGCTTCAACTAATTCATCCGTCTCCTGGCCCCCTTTGTCTACAGCATATTCCTGATTCTGCCCCGAAAGGCTAGGCACCGACCCATCAATAATCTGCAACCTCGTTGCATTGTTTCCCAGCACAGGCATCGAAGCAAACAACCCCTTAGTATAAGGATGCAACGGATTATTAAAGATATCCATCACATTACCATATTCAACAACCCGACCCGCATACATCACCGCCACAACATCAGCATTCTCCGCAACAACACCTAAATCGTGCGTGATCAACAGCACGCTCATCTCTTTTTCCTCTTGAATTTCTCTTAACAATTCTAAAATCTGCGCTTGTATCGTAACATCTAACGCAGTCGTCGGCTCATCAGCAAGAAGCAACGTCGGATGACACGCCAAAGCCATAGCGATCATCACCCGCTGCCTCATCCCTCCCGAAAGTTGATGCGGATATTCCTTAAGCCTTGATTTCGAATCTGAAATACCCACATCGTTTAACGCCTTGGCTGCAATTTCTAACGCTTCTTTTTTATCGACATCCTGATGCAACAAAATCGCTTCTAAAATTTGCTCACCAATGGTATACACCGGATTCAGGCTCGTCATCGGCTCCTGAAAAATCATCGCGATTTCATTGCCCCGTATCCGCCGCATCTGCTTCTCGTTATAAGTAAGCAAGTCCACAGGTTCCCCCCCGTTATGCCACCAAATATGCCCCCGATCATATTGCCCAGGAGGCGTAGGCACAAGCTGCAACGCAGACATCGCGCTCACTGATTTACCACAGCCAGACTCGCCCACAACAGCCAAAGTCTGCTTCTTATACACCGACATGCTAATCCCATTAACCGCTCGGACGCGCTTTTCTTTCCCTTTTTCGCTTCCAATAGGGAAAGACACCGCCAAGGATTGAATTTGAATAATCGGTTTTTCATTTATTTTTGCGTAGGCATCATTCATGCATTAGCTCTCTTCTTAGGTTTGTTTAAATACGATCTTTTCTTGTGATCATTTGCGATTTCAAAGCTGGGATTTTCTTTTTGAATTGGGGTCTATCGCATCCCGCAATGCCTCGCCAATAAGGTTATAACTAAACACCGTCAAGAAAATAGCACCACCAGGAAAAATCGCAACCCACCAATGAAAATCATCGCTCGCTTGTTTGAGCATTTCTCCCCAGCTCGCGTCATCCCCACCCCCTAGCCCCAAAAAGCTTAAAGTCGCTTCAATAAGAATAGCCGCAGCCACCCCAAAGCTCGCCTGCACCAACACAGGCGCAACCCCGTTAGGCAACATGTGCTTAAAAAGAATCGATCGCAACGGCAGGCCCGAAGCCTTAGCCGCATGTATAAAATCTTGATTCCTAAGCCTCAAAAATTCCGCCCGTGTAAACCTCGCATATCCCGACCAACTGGTAAACCCAATGATCACCATCATCATATAAATGTTTTTTCCAAAGAACGAAACGAAAATAATCATCAGCACCAAAGACGGTATCGCCTCTGCAATCTCAACGATCCGCATCCCCAAAATATCCACCACTCCCGCAAAATATCCCATCATTCCCCCCAGTATAATCCCAATCGTAATAGCGATCCCCGTAGAAATAAACCCAATCGAAAGCGCAATGCGCGTGGCATAAATCATCCGGCTAAGCAGGTCGCCCCCATTATTTTCCGTGCCGATATAATTGCCCGTTAACTCCAACGGCTTTCGGTTGGCCGCTGCCACTTCCCCGTCTTGACCCAAAGCGCCTTGCGTATCATTCTTTTTCTCACGCGCCATTCTTCTCTGAAAATCCGTTTGATAATCCTTAGGCGAATAGACCACCGGCGCATAAATCGCATCAGTGTATATCCCCTCAGCGATCCCATCCCGATACTGCGTATGGTTCACCGTTTTAGGCCGCGAAATAGGCACTAACGCAAAAAACAACCCAATAGCAACCAACCAAAAAATAAGCGAATAATGCTTCCCGCAACGATCTTCCTTTTCTAAAACGTGCGTCAGTTTTTGATGTAATTTAAAGCAAATCAGCCCAATGAGACTCAAACTAAATAGCCCAATCCCCACACAGATTAGATACTGCATCTCAGGCGAGATATCCTTCAGCGCCGTCAAATCCAACCATCCCAGCACTTTCGGCAACGAAAAAATCGCACTATGCCCAAAGCATATCCACACCAAAATCATCGCGTAATAAAGCTTGGCTTTAAAGTGAATCGTTCGCATGCTATAAAGTACGATCGCCGTGAAATATACAAAAATAAGCCCAACGTCCACCGTGCTAAGATATTGAAACAACGGATACTGCGTGATCGCCAGACCCGTTTGAGCATCATGAAACACAACACGATAAGGCATCGAATTGGCCAAAAACGGCGCAAATACCGCCAAGCTCGCCATTACCAAAATCCACAAAATACCCAGCTTCGCACCCGTGCTTTGCAGTAAACTAACCATCACGCGATTTTTTTGTTTTCTATTCATAACTCACCCTAGGGTCTGCGATGGCGTAACACACATCAGCGATAATATAACTAAAAAGCCCCAAAATCCCGCTCATCACAGTAACCGCTAAAACCAACGGCCCATCATTATTCTGAGAAGCACGGACAGTAAGCTGCCCCATCCCCGGAATATCAAAAATCGTCTCAATAATAATCGAACCCACCAACAACCCAGGGATAATCGATGCCGCCGCGGTGATCAGGGGCAAAATACTATTCCTAAAAACGTGCTTGTAAAGAATGTCTTGACTCGAAACGCCCTTGGCTTTGGCAGTCCTCACATAGTCTTTCGAGAGATTCTCTAAAATCGAACTTCGGGTAAGCTTAGTCAAAAAAGCTAACGATGTATAGCTTAACCCAATCACAGGCAAAACCACATGCCAAAGCATATCCAAAACATACCCTCTCTGAAATCCTTGCTCATTCCAAATCGGTAAAAACAACATCTCACCAGCCAAATCATCATGCAGCCCCTGCGTCGGGAACCATTGCAAATAATCCTCGTTGGAAAGATAATTTTGCATCACAACCGCCACGAACATCGTAGGGATCGCCCACAGCGCCAGCGTCCCTATACCGATAAACAAATCCGACCACTGCCCTTTTCGCTTGGCTGAAAAAATACCCAAATTAATAGACATGATATACATAAAAGGCACCGTCACCAGATTCATCAGCACCGTGATAGGCAGCGCTTCTTTAATCACATCGACCACCGGTCTTTTATAAGTCAAACTTTTGCCCAGGTCTGGCGCCTTAAAACCAAATGAACCCGTGAATTGACCACTGGTTGAGTTCGCTTCAAACCCCACCGGGGAAATCAAGTTAAGCCACCGTAAATATCGAATATACGCCGGCTTGTCCAAGCCATATTTAACGCGGGCAATCTTTTCTTGCTCGACACGCGATTCACCCAGCACCATCCCATCCTTAGGCATCACCGAATCCAATGGATCTGCCGGAGATGCCGCCATCACAAAAAAGACGATCATCGTGATCCCTAAAAGCGTAAAGGGCAATAAAAATATTCTACGTAAAATATAACTAAACATGCTGTCATTTCATCTAAGGTCTCAACGAAACAAAAATACGATTTTGGCCTGCCATCAGCGCCCGTTACTTACGCAAAGTCTGATTTTGCTTAGCGATAAAGTAAGGCACTTGCATCGGCCAATCCGAAACAAAATTCAGCCCCACATCTGTCTTCCGAACATTCTCAAATTTCTTATCAATAAAACTCAAAGACTTGGATCGTCTCACA
>CAZSSX010000150.1:0-6916 GCA_964609545.1 uncultured Phycisphaeraceae bacterium
TCTTTGGTCTCATCCTCGTGCTGTTCCCCCTATGGTCTTTTTCCCGCTTTATCGATCATACCGCCGAGCAATCTTTAACTGAACATATCATCAACGTCCTTCCTCTCATCGCGACCGAATTGATCTTGCTGTACTTTTTCCGTATCACGTTACAGCACTACCGATCCGTCCAATCCCAGCTCTTGCAGATTCAGCTCAGACGCACACTTTGCCAATTTATTGAAAACTACACCCAATACGCCAAAAAAATGAAAGCCGATGATGGTGCATCGTTAGAAAAATTTGAGAATTTGATTTTCAGCAGCATTATGCCCAATGATGCACAGATTCCCAGCACCTTTGATGGGCTGGAGCAGCTCACCCATCTGCTTAAGACAATCAGAAAATAACAGAGGCTTGGCCGGCTTTTCGGTTTTTTTACCGCTCTAGCTAGGCGTTATCTAGGCGGGTCAGGACTTGCTGGGCGGTGGTGGAGACCATCTCGTGGGCTTGGTCGTCTGAGGCTAGGGCTTTGATTTTTTCGTAAAGTTTTTGTCTGTCGTTTTGCATCTCAGCGTGCTGGTTTTTTTGTTTTTTTAGATCGATGAGATCATTCCCCGCGGCGACTAATGCGTTGCGTTGCACCATGTGGAGCTTCATTCTTTTGAGTGCTGATTTTTTAAAAACGCGGAGCCTATCCTCGGCTTGCCAATGGAGGATGTCCAATAATGATAAGCCTTGGGCTAGGGGTTTGACTTGGTAGGCTTGGGGGATTTCAGCGGTGAGCGTGTCTGCTGCGGCGTATCTGTTTTGTTTTTTCGTTAATGTTTCGGGGTGATTGTGGGGGCAGACTTCTTGGCAGATGTCGCAGCCGGCGATCCATTGCCCGATGGGTTGGTGGGATTTTTGGGGGATGATATCGCGGTATTCGAGGGTGAGATAGGAGATGCATTTTGAGCCATCCATGGTGTAGCCTGCGGGGTCGATGGCTTGTGTTGGGCAGGCTTGTATGCACTTTGTGCAGCTGCCGCAATGATCGGTGACGATGGCGGGCTGGGCGATACTGATGGGCAGAGTGGTGACGATTTGGCCTAGGAGTAGGTATGAGCCTTTGTTGGGGTTGATGAGGAGGGTATTTTTGCCTGTCCAGCCTAGCCCGGCGCGGGTGGCGTGTTCTCTTTCTAGGATGGGTGCGGTATCCGTGGCGGATTTAAATTGATGGCCTGGAAACTGCAACGCCAGAGTATCGGCCAGCTGATGGAGGCGCGTTTTGATGGTGTTATGATAATCCTCTCCCCATGCGTAACGGGCGATTTTGCCTTTGGCTGGCGAGGCATGATGTAAGGCTTGGGGGTTTTGATTTTGTGTTTTTGTTTGACTGATTTTATTGGGATATTGGTCGGCTAGACAGATGATATATTTTGCGCCGGGCAACAAGATGTTAGGGTCTGTACGCTGGGGAAAATGATTTTCGAGGTAATGCATTTGGCCTTGTTTTTTGTCTTTAAGCCATTGCTTGAGCTGTGCTTGGTAAGCGGTTTTTGTCGCGGGGGTGACGGCACACAAGGTAAACTGAAGGTCTTTGGCGATGGCTTTAATCTGCGTATCTGTGATGATGTTCGAAGCGTTTTGCATGAGCGGTTGGGGTCGGCCAAGGGGAAATGGGGCGCGTGTTTTTTGTGTGTCATTTAGGGTGACTTAGCGGAGAAAGGCTGGGGCATGACGCTGTGGTTTTGGGATGGATGGCTAAGCCAAGGGTTACATCGCGCAGCCTGAGGCTTAGCCTTGGGCGTCGAGATACTCTTCGTGCCAGCAGCTTTGGATGGCTTCTAAGATGGCTTCATTCACGGGGTGGCCTTCTTGTGCTTGAAAATTTTCTAATGCCTCGACCATATCCCGCAGCTGAGTGAAGCGTAATTCTAGGGGATTTTGGCCGGGGTAAGCTTGGTTAAGTTCAAATCCCAAGTCCGTGACATCTAGCCAATTCAGTGATTCATCCATCGCGGAAGCCTTTCTTTTATATGCCATCCGACACGCTCTTTTTTATAGATTGACGGGCATAATGACGTACAAAAATTCCTCGCCCGTGTGCATCACGCTGGGCTTACTAGGGGCTTTGAAATCAATATGGACTTCATCGCCTTGGACCACTTTGAGGGCATCGGTCACGTATTGTGGGTTAAATCCGATTTCGATCGCCTCGCCTTCAAATCCGGTGAGGGTCACTTTAATTTCCGATTCTCCCATTTCTGGCGCCCTGCTCTTTAAGGTTAAGCCTTGATCTGAAAAACCGAAGCGAACGCCTTTGCTTTCTTCGTTGGTTAAGAGTGCAGCCCTGCGAACAGCGCTCATCAAAATATCTTTCGAGATCGTCGCGCGTATGGAGCTATCTCTAGGAATCACGTCTGCATAAGGCGGGAAATTGCCTTCTACAAGATTACTCACCAAAAAGGCGCCCTGGCTGCTGAACAAAACCTGATTATCTTTAAATTGGACGCTGACGACTTGTTCGGGGTCGTTGAAAATTTTCATAAAAAGTTGCAAGCCTTTGGTGGGAACAATGGCTAAGCTGCCGCCTTGCTCGGCTTGGCACTGACCTTTTGCAAGGGCCAATCTTCTGCCATCGGTTGAGACGACGGTGAGTTGACTTGCTTCTCGTTCGACTAATACGCCGTTGATTGCGTAGCGGCTGTTTTCTCTTGCCGCGGCGAAGATGGTCTGCGAGATCATGCGTCTGAATTCTCCGGCTTGTATTTCAAAATCCGCATCGCCTTGAAAGGTCGGCACATCGGGAAAATCCTCTGTTGAATAGCCAAAGACTTTAAAATGTGAATCTTGGCCGCGGATATGCACCGCTTGGCCATCGCTTTCAATGGTCAAGGTGGGGTCGATGCTTTCTCTGACGATTTGGCTGAGGGTATCTGCGGGGATTAAGATTTTTCCCGCTTGTGTGACCTCAACACGCGGGCTGGCCACCCGTACTGCCACCTCCATATCAGTGGCGCAAAGCGTTAAGCCTTGATCATCGGCGATGATCTCTACGCATCTCAGGACGGGCTTGGGCGTGCGCGACACGACCACTCCGCTGACTAATGCCAATGACTCGACTAATGCACTACGATCGCAAACAACTTTCATACGACAACCTTCCTTGACTTAGGGCCAATGATAAGAAGCCAAAGGTTACCACAAGATGCCCCTCCCGCAAGATTTATTCGATACCAAATACTATATGTTGTGTGCTTTTGAAAAAATCAGCCTAATCAGACAACTAATCCCCACGTTTTGCACGCCTATTCCCCGCCACTTCCGCAAGGCAAACTGCGCCAGCGGGGGTCGAAGCTTCTGGATTGATATGACAAGCTCAAAACTTAGCCTTCCTCTGCGGGGCCTTCCTCGGGCACCGCTTCTCGATTCGGCACAACCCGGATCAATAGTAGCCCAAGTTCAAATAACGCATACAAAGGCAATCCTAATACCAACATCGAAATCGGGTCACTAGGCGTTAATACCGCGCCGACCACCATACACACTAAAAACGCGTATTTGCGATAACCGCCTAACCACTTACCATCTAAGATGCCCACCCAGCCTAGAATGAGCATTACCACGGGCAACTGGAATCCGATGACAATGCCTATCGTAACGAGCAAGATGTTGCTGACATATTCGCTTAGCCCTAGCCTAAAGCCCACCGATCGCTCCACCACGGGGACAAATTCGATCAATTTCCCACCTAAGGCAACTTTTGATCGCTCTTGGGAAATATTATAAAAAATGCGTCCGTTGTCGCTACTATCGATTTTGGGATCGTTAACCACCGCTTCAAGCCTTAAACCGCTATCTTTAACAAGCAAATCCTGTGTTTTTTTACCAGAATCTTCGGGGCTATCCACCGCGGCAGAATCCGCTACATATTTATTAAGCCCATCCATCATCCCGCTCTCTTGGCCGCCAGCCATCGGAAAACTCACACTAAAAGCAATGAGGAAAGACAAGACCACCGGAACCATCACGTAGTAGCTAAACCAGACGCCTATCGCCACCATGCACGTACTAAACGGCGCAATCACATAGGCAATGCGTTTCTCATGAGCATACAAGCCCGCGCTGACAAATTTCCAAATCTGCCACACAATCCAAGGGAAACACAGCACCAATGCAGTGATAATGCTGACCTTCATATAAACGCCAAACCCCTCGACCACGCTAATCAAATTAAGCGTAGGTTCCAACCCCTCGGCCCGCAATGCACGCTGCCCAGGCACCAACATCCACGCTAAAATATCTTTGCCATACCATAATGTGCCGATGCAAATGATCACCACGCCTATGATCGCGCGAATCATGCAACCCCGTAAATCGTCGATGTGATCCCCAAAACTCATCTGCTGATGATCGTCCCCCGAATCCTCTCCCGTATCATCTTTTTTCTTTTTTTGATCAGCCATAGCCAACTAGTATACCCAAAAACAGCCCACGGACCAATCCGCTCCCAAATGTAAAAATACAGCTACTAAACCACCTAATCACTTGCCTAAGCTAGGCTTGAGATCATCCGCTCAAAAAGCATTTTAAAAAAAGCGAGTGACCGGATTCGAACCGGCGACAGTTTGCTTGGGAAGCAAATACTCTACCAACTGAGTTACACTCGCATCGCGCCTAGGCCAAAGCCAAAGCCGATGATTATTCTACCAAACTCATCCCCCCGCCTCAACCCCACCACGCTTGTAACACCGAGGCATCGCTTTAACCATCAAAGTAGCCCCTCTTCTTGAGCCTGGGCTTCTAATTCTGAGAGCATCGCCATGGCCTGTTGCACGATATCACTATCAAATCCGCGGCGACTCAGCGCCCCGTAAAGTCGCCGCCGCCTAGTCACCAGATCGTGACGCTTAAGCCCGCGCAACCTGCTGCGTATCAATCTTAGCGCCATCTCTAATTGATCGTATTCTTCTTGGTCTTTCATTTCTTGAATCAGTTGATCGATCAGCTCACTTTTTAAGCCCTTGCCCCAGAGACGCTGCTTGATCATCGCTGGGCCGCTAGGCTTACCCAGATGGCTATGATGAATCATCGCCCGCCCAAATTTGAGGTCATCAATAAGCCCCAGCTCAATCAATCGCTCAACCACCGCATCGATCACCTCCCGCCCATGGCCTAATGCTTTGAGCTTATCACACACCATCGTTTGACTCATCATCCGCCTGCCCAGCCGATTCAGCGCCTGTTTATACGCTTTACCAAAACCTTGCACCACCCGCGCCCGATCAGCCAACGGCGCCTCCCACGCCACGCCCACCGCCAAGCCAAGCCGCGAAACTTCTTCCCTAGCCAGCGTCAGCACATAGGCGCCATCTACATAAACGCTCACACGCAACGGATCGTTTTTCGTCTCTTTTAAATCGCTAATTATCTCAATGCTGTTTTGTGTGTCCATCGGGATATTATATCAAGAAATCTTTACTTTTGAATGGCCTAGTTTTTGGGGAGGATTACACCGCACCTTCTATTCCAAAACAATCATCTCGACTTAAAGTGGTGTCATACAATCCAATATCCTCTCCCTCATGTTTATTTATTCCAACATATTCCAAACTTGCATCCTCATATCGTTTAAACTTATAAACTGCATCATTCATCAACGAACTATTAAAAACGCCTATGCTAACTAGCAGTTCAAAATCTTTCACTGTCAAACCAGTAACTTTCTTAAAAAGCCGAGGTTCCAGCTGCGTAACTACATCTTTTAAACTTCTCTCTCTAAAATCTGTCAAATACATAAACACAGGGATTCTCGTTGCAAACTTGATCAATTTCTCCTGTATTTTTTTTCTTAAACTCTTATATTCTTTTTCCTCATCGGAAAGTTTCTTTTTCTCTTTTTTAGATAGCTCCTTGTCATTTGCTTCTTTCCTCGTTTTCTTTACGGATTCCGATTTATTGATTATCACTTCAATCTCTTGATTTAAATTTCTAAACCCCTCAATACTCATCAAAGCATCTAACGCATCTTGATTATTCATTAATCTACCAAGCGTTGCATTGTCTACATTCACAAGCAATACGCTGTCCCAACGCCTTGCAAGTAAAGTTACGGTAGTACCATTCATTGCCATATCTAAAACACCCGCAGCATTAATCCGTTCCATTGAACTACCATCGTAGGCCAAGACAGGTAAAAAGTGTATAAACTCAGCCACATTTTTTTCGGGATTGGATTCATTCACACTCAAACGGCAAGCATAATCAGCAATTTGGCGCAATGCTCTGTTTGACGCAAAATCAAATACATAACACGTCTCTTTCATAATATCCGTTTTGTTTGGTGATTTACTATCAGGATTTTTTATCGTCCAAGGTGTTTGAACTCTAAATGCTGCCTGAAAATAAGTCTCGGGGCTTGATGAATTTCTAAGCATAAAAATACCAGACCATGGCTTTACTGAAACACCGGTTGTTAGCTTACCGCATGAAAGAGTGATTGTTTTTGTCTCCAGCGGATTACCCATTGCTTTTAAAACGGGCGGTAAAGCCTCAACACCAATCCCAGCACTTGCACCCGCAGCAACAATAATTTCATAATCATGATAAAAAACGTTTTGCTTTTGTTTCATTAAGTTTTTCATAGCATGGCAAGACGCGACATTCGGTAAAAACCAAAAAGTATGAGTTAAGACATCGAGCAATCTTGCATGTGAAAAGGGCATTAGTGGTGGTTTCGCTCCCATTTTCAGATGATCTAAAGTAGTCTCTCTAAAACTCCCTCTTATTAAATCAAGCCATTTTTGAACTTCATCTTCATATTTGAAATTAGCTAATATTCCTTCTCCTTCTACCTTGAAAAAGATATTTAAGTCAAATTCATCGAATTCTCCCTGCATAGCAATTTCTCTGATAGAGTCAGGCATTTGATAAGTAAGCATTACCATTCTTG
>CAZSSX010000151.1:0-6882 GCA_964609545.1 uncultured Phycisphaeraceae bacterium
ACGCAACATCGGGGATTGGTTATATAATGATATTTCGAAGAAAACGATGAAGGATAATGTGTGGCTATTTGCTGGGTCGCTGATTGGCAAAGACCCGACGACGGGCAAGGCGGTGTACCATGCAGACCAAGTGGGGGCGGTGGTGACGCTGGTCAATTTTGGGACAGATGTCCTAGGGCGGGCGACTAAAGTGCGTAATAAAGGCGGGGTGAATCATTGGTTCCCTAATCTCAAGGTCATTCCTAAAATGGGGACGAAGGTGAAGCTGCGGTTTCGGGCTGCGGCTGCATTAAAGGCAAAGAAGGGCGGGATGAAAAATAAAAAAAGAGAGGGCAAGAAGGCGGCGGAGAAGTTGAAAAAAGATGCTGAGCGGTAATAATTTCGGCGTGTGATGCGTAAATATCCGATAGTGATAGTATGAGCCAACCCCCCCCTGTTTTAGATGATGAGTACGCGATTAAAGTAAGTGGTTTGGTCAAATCATTTGACGGGACGGTGGTGCTTAAAGGGGTTAATCTTAATATTCGGCGGGGGGAGACGATGGTTATTATGGGTGGCTCGGGGTCGGGGAAAAGTACGCTTCTTCGGTGTATGATTGGGTCGTTGCCTTTTGATGCGGGGAAGATCGAGATTTTGGGGCAGGATATTTCTGAGATTTCTGAGGAGGAGATGAATCGGGTGAGGCAGGATTTTGGTATTTTGTTTCAATCGGGGGCGCTTTTTAATTCGATGACACTTCGGGAAAATGTGGCGCTGCCGCTGCAAGAACATCGAGATTTACCGCAACGAACGATTGATATTATGGTGAAGATTAAGCTTGAGCAGGTGGGGTTGCGAGAGCATGCCGATAAATATCCCGCGGAGATTTCGGGGGGAATGAAAAAGCGGGCGGGCTTGGCCAGGGCTTTGGCGTTGGACCCTAAGATTTTGTTTTATGATGAGCCATCGGCGGGACTGGACCCGATCACCAGCGCGCAGATTGATCAGCTGATTCTGAATTTGACCAAGCAGCTGGGGGTGACTAGTGTGGTGGTGACCCATGAGATGGATTCGGCGTTTACGATTGCTGATCGGATGGCGATGTTTGATCAAGGGGTGATGTTGGCGGTGGAGGATAAGGCTTATTTTCAGCGGATTCGAGATAGTGATGTGGCGGGGGATGATGTGGAGGCGTTGATTAGGCAGTTTTTGCGTGGTGATCCGGTGGGGCCTTTTACTAAGAGTATGGGGCGTTCTGATTATTTGAAGGATTTGTTTGTGGGATTGAAGCATGGGGTGCCTTGCCCGAGTATTCAGCCCACGCGTCGGAGGTAGATTGGGTTTTTCTTGATCTGTGGATGGGGATTTAACCGATGGATGGTCTTAATGCAGTGGGAGAATGCTGTGGATGATGGCTGGTGATATTTTAAGGATTTTGTAGATGCGTAATGATAAAGATCATATCAAAGCTGGTATTTTTGTAGCGGGGGGATTGTTTCTCTTTTTCGTTTCGATTTTTATCTTGTCGGACTTTAAATCTTTTACGACGCGTATGCAGGAGGTGCGGGTGAGTTATTTGCTAAGCGATGGGGTGCAGGGGCTTAAGGAGGGCGCTGCGGTGACGCTTGGGGATCAGGACGTGGGCACGGTTTTAGGGATTGAGGATGTGATACGCAATGAGGGTGGTCAGGTGCGGGTAACGGGTAAATTGGTTCGGATTTGGATTCCTGAAAATTATAATATTTATGGGGATGCGATTATTGAATTGGTGCCGCCTTTGGTTGGGTCGGGGACGAAAATCAATATTCGGAGTGTGGGACGGGTTGGTCCATATACGCTAGATAGCACGCCGATTGTGGGGAGCATTCGGGGTAGCGGGTTGGCTGATGAGATGACCGAATCGATGGGCATCGGCGACACGCAACGGAAGCAGATTCGGCAGATTATTGCGAACCTTCAGGGGGTGACGCGAATGCTTAATAAACAAAGCCCCGCGTTGATACAAAAAGCGACGGGGATGATGACTCGGGCTGGGCCTGTGATTAAAGAACTGAAGGGGACTTCTGTGCAGCTTAAAGCGTTGCTAGAAAAATCAAATCTGGCGCTGGCGCATTTTAATCAGCGCAGCCAGCTCTGGTATGATCGGGTGGATACGATCACCGGCGCTGCGGCGGATACGACGCAAAAGATACAAAAAACAGTGACCACTCTGAATAAAATCATCACGGACAAAGACCCTAAGATTAGGCAAAGCATCGATCATATCCATGGGCTAGTGAAACAGCTTGAGGATAAAACGCTCAAAAACGTGGACCAAATTGTGCTGAGTTCTAAGGCGGCGGTGGCGAATCTGAAGCAAAGCGCTGAAGAAATTAAGCAATTGCTCGTCGGTCAAAGCCCCGTGATTAGGCGGATCATCGCCAATGCTCAGCTTTCCTCGGATCAGCTGAGCTTGGCAGCGGTGGAAATCCGGCGCTCACCTTGGCGGTTATTATATTCGCCTTCGACTAGCGAATTAGAAACAGATAATCTTTACGATGCCGCCAGATCGTTTGCCCAGGCAGCCGGCGCGTTAGATGCCGCGACGGATAGCATTAAGCAGATCGTCACCAAGTCGGATATTGCAAAGCCTAGGCTGGAAAAAATGCTTAAAGAACTTCAGCAGCTTTATGCTAAATATAGCATCGCAGAAACAACGTTTTGGGATGCGATCGAAAAACATAAAAAATAAAAAGGTGAATTGAGTTACCGAGGCGGTGGCGCTTAATGGGTAGGGTTTAAGGGCTTAGCGGGGTTGCGGGGACGGGGTTGCGGGGATTAGGGTTGTCAGTGATTATGATGGGTTTAGCTGCGGGGCGTTGGCGTTTTTAAGTGCAAAGTATAATCGGAGGGCTACGATGATGAGGCTGATGTGGGCCACGGTTTCGGAGAGTTCTTCAAATTGAACGTGTAGGATCGCTTCATCGAGTAAGCCCGGTAGCCCTAGCTGGGCTTTGAATATTCTTTTAGAAATAAGTTGCGAAAAGAAGTAGGTCCAGCCCGAGGAGATGATAGCCACGCCGATGCCGGGGCGATTGAAATCGGCGACGATATCTTTATATTTCTTGATCCAGATAAATGCGATCAATGCGATGATGACGTACACGCCGTGGCGGGCGCCGAGCTGGTTCCATTCTCGCCAGAGAAAGTTGGCAGAGAGTAAGGCGAGCAGCCAAGCGATGAGTTTGCCCGACGAGAGGGCGGTGATGAAAAATAAAAGTAAAGCGATGCCCACCAGAGGCATGGCGATGAATTCTTGTGTGGTTTTGACTTGGGTTTCGAGGTAGAGGTAAGGCCAATCCAGAGCGCGCCCCAAATAAACTATCGCGATGGCCAGCGGTCCTAAGGTGATCATCCACCATTGGCTCCAGTGGCTTTGTCGCCAAACTGTTTTGAGAGAATCGATGCACATAGCGGATAGGTTGGATGGGTCATCGGGGGACTGCTGGGCGGGGGAACTGTGCATTTTTTGCTTTCTATCTGGATGATGCGTGCCGGCTTGATGATTAGTCGTTGGGCTGGGGGGTGTGGGGTTGATCAAATCGGAAATCGCCTAGATTTTCTAAGACTCTGGCCATGGCTTGCGTGCCGAGCCTGCCGCCGTTGAGATCGCCGGAGATGATTTCTTGGAAATAGGATTGGGCCAACTGGGTGCCTTTGAGTTCAATCTCTTGTTTTTCTGCTGTATCTAAGACGATGTTGAGGTCTTTGACGACGAGGTCGATCATGAAGCCGGGGTCAAAATCGCGGCTGGCAATTTTTGGGCCGAGCTGTTGGAGTTGCCATGAGCCCGCGGCGCCGCCGTTGACGACTTGGATCATTTTGTCTAAATCTAGGCCCGATTTTTTAGCCAGAGCCATGGCTTCGCAGACGCCTAGAAGATTATTGACCACCGCGATTTGGTTGCAGGCTTTGCAGACTTGGCCCATGCCGATGGGTCCTAGTAGGGTAATGTTTTTGCCGACAGCTTGGAACAGAGGCAAGCATTTCTCAAAGTTTTTTTCATCACCGCCTACCATGATACTTAGCGTTGCATTTTTGGCGCCTAGGTCTCCGCCCGAGACGGGGGCGTCGAGGTAACTGACTTGTTGCTTGGCTAGCGTTTTTGCAAAAGCTTGTGTGCTGACGGGGCTGATGGTGGAGTGGTCGATAATGATTAGGCCAGGCTTGGCGGCTTTGGCGATGCCCGCTTCACCAAAAAGAAGCTGCTCGACGTGCGGGGTATCTGTGACGTTGATGCAAATGACATCTACGTCTTGGGCAGCGACTGCCATGGGGGAGTCTACGACCTTGGCGCCTTGGGCTTGTAATGCTTGACACTTGGCTTGGGTCCGGTTGTAGACGGTCATGCGATAGCCCGCTTTGAGTAGATTGCTGGCCATGGGGCTGCCCATAATGCCTAACCCGATATAGCCTACGCTTTGGATAGATGAAGGTGCGGTCATTGAAAGGTTCCTTTGCTTGGGTTATGAAAGGTGCGCTGTGACACGATGCACAGGATAACGATTTTCTAATGCATTGACCAATGGGTTTGAATAAGTGTCATCTAATTGAACCGCTGCCAATGCGATAGGCGGTGATGCGGTGTCGGGCAGCGGGATGAGTCGGCCTAAAGCATGGGGCAAGCCTAAGGCTTTGAGCCCGTTGAGCGTGGCCATGCCTAGGAGCATTTGCGCATCGGCGCCATCGCGATTAAAAAGATATCGCATCTGATCGAAAATACCATAAGGCTGCGGGGCATTGCCGGGTTGGCAAATGATTGAATCTGTGCCTAGGCAAACGTTGATGCCCGCAGCAAGCATTTGGCGATAGCGATGATCGCGATGCAAAAAGTAATCCGATGCAACCGGGCAATAGGCGACGCTTTGGTGGGTGCGGGCTAAGAATGCAATGTCTTGATCGCTGACGTAGTTGCAATGAGCAAGGAGCCATTGGGCCTGCTTGAGTTGCTTTTCGAGATGAAAAAGCGGGGACTTGCCCGAGCCTAGGATACTGGGGTCCCAGCGGTTGATGTGCTTGAGCATTTGGGCAAGGGGGCCTGTGGCGGACTGGGTGAAGGCGGCTTCCTCGGGGGTTTCTGCCAGATGGGTGGAGAGCTTGATGCCATGTTCTTGTTGTAATGTCGCGGCTTCTTGATAGAGGGCGGCGTCAGCGGAATAAGGGGCATGGGGCTGGATGCCTAGGTCCGGTGGGCTTGGAGTTTTAAAATCATCGCGCATCTGAGCTTGGCTTGCCGAGGCTCTGCAGCCGATGCCGAAATATTCGAGAAAGCTGACGCCACCGACACCGCTGCGCCGTCTTGCCCAGGTGCAAGAGAGATCGGGCGTGATGTCTCCAGCGTAAGCTACCCCCGAGGATAAGCTGGCTTGGCAGCCGTCGGCGACGGCTTGCAGGGGGTCATAATCTGGCACATTCACCGCGCTGATGACCGCGCCTAGCCAAGCGGTGAAAGACCCTTGGTAGGCAAATGGGCAGACGTGGGTGAGGTTAAAATGTGTGTGGGCGTTGACCAACGCTGGGAAAAGTAAGTGGTTGTTGTAGTCGATAATTTGGTGTTTTGCGTGCCGAAGATGTTGGCGGTGGTCGGCCCATTTCCCCGCGCCGATAAGATGGCCGTTTTTGATAGCGATGTAGGCATTTTGGCAAGGGGGCATCTGGGCATCGACGATGGCTTGGGCTTGATAGATTGTTACGAGGTTATCCACTTGGACTGCACACTCCTTAAAATACGCGTGGCGTTGCTGTATCGCTGGTTATCCACTAAGATAAGTTGTAATATAGTATAAAGCATTTGCTCTGTTACACGTCTCTGTGAAAGGATTTTTAGGTGATTAAACAAGCGTTTACCGCACTGGCATTGTCAGCGATCTTATTATGGGGCTCTGGCTGTGTCTCGCAAAGCCACGCAGATGGCCAAGAGAAAAAAATAGAAAGCCTGCTGGCTCGCAATATTGAGCTTGAAAGAGAGCTTGAAACAAAAGATAGCAGAATTCTTTTATTACAAGACGGACAAGACAAAACCACGGAGCTGACCGACATCGTTTTGCAAAGAGATCGCACCATCTCAGAGCTTCGCGATGCTTTGGCCGCTGCGAGTAGAGAGCTTGCCAATGCCAGCTTTAGCACAGAGTTGCCCGCTGATTTAGATCGTGCGTTGGCATCCTTGGCTGAGGAAAATTCGGACGTGCTTTCTTATGACTCGGTCACGGGGCTTATCAAATTCAAAAGCGACTTTACCTTTAACCCAGGATCCGATCAGGTCAAAGCCGTGGCCCAAGCATCCTTGGCGAAGCTCGCCGCGATTATGAAACTGCCTTCTGCTGCAGGATATGAAATCCAAATCGTAGGGCACACCGATAACGTGAAAATCTCGAAGCCCGCGACACGACGCATGCACCCAACCAATCGGCACCTTTCCGCACACCGCGCCATCGCGGTATGCAGGCTCTTGGCTAAATCGGGCGTGGCCAATAATCGCATGCTCATTACAGGCGCTGGGAAGCATCGGCCGATCGTAGAAAATACACGCAAAGGCGCCTCTGCCAACCGCCGCGTGGAGATCTATTTGAAACCGATGAAAAAACGCTCGGTAGAGTCGCACGCAACAACGGACACCATCGTTAACGAAAGAGTTCAGCCGACGAGGCCTATCCGGATTAAATAATAATAAAACCGGCCAAAAACCGATCAAAAGCTAGCGAAAACCAAACGCACAAAAGATGATCAAAAGACAATTCAAGGCACCGTTTACATAAGTAAGCGGTGCCTTTTTTTAATAGAGATAGTAAATCAGACCACACGGGCGGTTGTGATATAATATCCCGATGGACACACAAAACAGCATTGAGATAATTAGCGATTTAA
>CAZSSX010000152.1:0-5659 GCA_964609545.1 uncultured Phycisphaeraceae bacterium
GTTGTTTGGGTGGCGCCTTTGCCTGCTAGCATTTGTGAGAGTTCTTTGATTCTTTCTTTTTTTTGTAGTTGGATGACGGTGGTGTGCGTTTGTTTATCTTTGTTGATGCGTGTGATTGATTTGGTGATGTGTAGGTGGTTGTCTGCGTAGGCTGCGATTTGTGGTAGGTGGGTGATACATAGGACTTGGTGTTTGGGGCCTTTTTGTGGGTTGGCTAATTTTTTGAGTTTGTCTCCGATGATGGTGCCTAGCCTTCCGCCGATGTTGGCGTCGATTTCGTCGAAGACCAGTAGTGAAGTGCGATGGGTGGAAGCGATGATTGATTTGATGGCGAGCATAAGTCGTGAAAGTTCTCCGCCTGAAGCGACGTCTCCGATGGGTCTGGGGGGTTGCCCGGGGTTAGCTTGGATGAGTATTTGTGCGGTTTCTTGGCCTTGGGGCGTGAAGGGGTTTTCGGGTGGGTTGGGGATGAGGGTGGGGATAAATTTGGCATCAGGCATGCCTAGCTGGGCGAGTTCTGTTTCGACGAGGGGGGCTAATTTTTTGATGGCTGTGGTTCTGGCTTGTGTGAGTTGGTTGGCTTGGTTGAGGAGTTGTGTTTTGAGTTGGGCGATTTGTTGTTCAAGATCAAGGGTGGATTGGTCTTGGTTGCGTAGGATTTGGATTTCTTCTTGGAGCCGGTGGCTGTAGGCGATGACGAGGGCGGTGGCATTTTGGGGGTCTAATGCGGCTTGATGATCGAAGGGTAATGTTAAAGCGTTTAGGCTGAATTTGGAGATGATGGCGTTGAGGGTATTTAGGCGTGTTTCTATTTTTTTGATTTGGGCGGGGTTGTATTCTAAGGAGGCATTGTATCGGGAGAGGTCGTAGGCGGTGTCTTGGAGGGTGATGAGTGCGTTTTTGATTTGTTGATATTGGGGTTTGATTGCGGGGTCTAAGTCAAGGAGTTCTTGGGTTTGTTCTTTGATGGATTGGAGGGATGTGATGATTGCGGAATGGTCTTCATATAGTTGCATGTAGATGCTGTAGGCTGCTTGTTTGATGAGACTGGTTGTTTGGAGTTGTTTGAATTGATGTTGGGTTTCTTCGAATTCGTGGTGCTGTGGCGCTGCATTTTGGATTTCTGAGAGTTGGAATTGGTAGAGTTCTATTTTTTGATTGCGGAGTGTTTGGGAGTTGATGAGTTGTTGGCGGGCGATGATGGCTTGGTGTAATTGGTGGTAGATGGTTTGGTATTTTTTTTTAAGTTTTTGTGTGTCTGCGTAGGTATCGATCATCTGGAGCTGATTGGAGGGTTTTAGGAGGTGCTGATGATCGTGCTGACCGTGGATATCGACGAGTAATTGTTGGATGGTTTTGATGATATTGGCGGTGGTGGGCTGTGCGTTGATGGTGATGCTGGTTCTTCCTGTTTGGAAGATTTTGCGTGTGAGTAGGAGTTCTAGGGGGTCTTGGTTTGGGGGTGGGGTGATGTCTGTGGCTTGGCATATTTTTTGGATGATGATGGGGTCGCTGATTTCAAAAAGCCCGGTGATTTGTGCTTGTTTTTGACCTTGCCTAATGATTTGCTGGAGTTTTGTTTTTTTTAATCCGAGTAGAATTTCGAAGGCTGAGAGGATGAGCGATTTGCCCGCGCCGGTTTGGCCTGTGAAGGTGTTTAGCCCTGGGGTGAGGTGGATGGTGGTTTGGTGGATGACGGCGAGGTTTTGGATATGAAGTTGAGTGAGCATGTGGGCGCCTTTGCGAATGATCATTTTAGGCCGATGTTCGGTATTCCTATTGTACGGTTTATATTAGGGTATGAAAACCTTTGTGCATGAGGCTGGGGAAAAGTATGGGAGTAGGGCTGGGTTGAGACCGATTGCCGGAGGGAGTACCTAAACATGAGCATCGCCATAAAGGGATTGGTTTTTGTGATGGTACTCTTGTATCCATTGGCTAATCTCCGCTTGGACGGCTTGGGCTGGTCATTGACGATTTTAAGTTATCTTGATGCATGGTGGTGCACTGCTTTTCCGATCATTTTGCCGGCGTCTGGAAAATGATCGAATTGGGCAAGGGAGGACAACGCGAGATCGACGATCTTATACTGACCCGCTACGCCTGCTACCTCATCGCGCAGAGTGGCGATCCAAGAAAGCCAAAAATCGCCTTCGCTCAGACCTATTTCGCCGTGCAAACCCGCAAGGCGGAACTCATTGAGCAACGTCTACTGGAAACCGAACGGGTGTCTGCCCGCAAGAAGCTCATCGGCACGGAAACAGAACTCTCTAAAATTATCTTCGAACAAACCGGCAGCACCCAGAACTTCGCCACAGAAATCACTATCCACAACCGCCCATTCAAGATGATGAGCCTGTACACCCCTCGCACCGGTAATGAGTTGGATTTACCAAAACTTAAAATACACCCGACAGGGTTCGAACCTGTGACCTATGCTTTAGGAAAGCATTGCTCTATCCAGCTGAGCTACGGGTGCTTCTCCGATGGCGCCGAGGCGCTCGGGCAGCGTATCATACAAGGCAAATCGTCATTTAGCCAACGAACCCAACCCTCAATTTCAAGCCCCAATCACTGCCCTTCAATAGTCAACGCCGTCGGCTCAACCGCCTCTTGGCTTTCGTGGCAAGACGAGGGGGCATCGGTTTGGTGGTGAAGCGCTTTGATACGCATGGTGGACCAATCCTTGACTTGAAGGTCGGGCGCCCGATCAGTGTCGTGCGTCTGAAGGATGTTGTAATCATTATCCCTTTGCGCGGGGATGAATCCAGCATCTCGGATGAGGTGGCAAATCAGCTGCTCATTAAGCGCATAGGTCGTGCCCGCCGAGGAAACGACGTTTTCCTCCATCATCACCGAGCCCATATCCGATGCGCCAAAAGCCAGCGCTGTTTGCCCGATATGAGGCCCCATCGTGACCCAAGAAGAACCAATCGAATGGATATTATCCAATAACAGCCTCGAAAGGGCTTGCGTGCGTAAATAATCCGTCGCCCCAGCCAAGCGCAACATTTTGCCATTGAGCGGGTGATCAAGGTTTTCCCCGGGGAAAGGCTCATCCGATTCGGGGTCATATTGAGGCAATTTCCCCAACGGCGTGTTTTCCGGTTGGTAAGGCCATGCGATAAAAGCGTGATATTTACCCGGATAATGCTGCTGGAGAGCGGTATCTTGGGCATCACGAAAAAGCAGCATGTGGTCGATGCGATCCTCAATCGATTCGAGATGTCCAAACATCATCGTGGCTGAGGTAGATAACCCGATTTTATGGGCCTGGCTCATCACCGTGAGCCATTGCTCGGTGGTGGCTTTGCCTTGTCCGATGCGTTTGCGTACGTGTTGGGCGAACATCTCCGCGCCTCCGCCGGGGATAGAGTTTAACCCGGCTTCTTTGAATGTTTTGAGGATATGATCCAGTTTTTTTAGCCAGATTTCCTCAGGTAATGTATGGGATTTACCCGCCGCGGTGGTGGGAAATCCGGGGATATCTAGGACCGCGACAAATTCAACAAATTCGGGGGGAGAAAAAGCGTGGATATGGACTTGCGGATATTTTGTTTGAATAGAAGAGAGCAACTGCGTGTAATATGGTAGGGGCAGCTGCGGATTCATCCCGCCTTGGAGCAGGATTTGTGTGCCGCCGATGGCTAGCAGCTGATCTATTTTTTGGTGTATTTGTTCCGCGTCCAACGTATACGCATCGTGATCCCCAGCTTTGCGTTTAAAAGCGCAGAAGGTGCATGTAGCCGAGCAAACATTGGTGTAATTGATATTGCGGTCGATGACGTATGTTCTGATTTTTTCACCGTGTATGCGGTTGGCCACTTGCGTCGCCCATTTACCTAACGTAAACAGCGGTGCGTTGTGGAAAATATCTAATGCTTGCTGTTTAGAAAGTCTTGCTTTGCCCGCGATGACTTGGTGGATTCCGGTGCGCTCTTCGAGGTCTGGTAGGGGAATGCTCATGTGTGTAGTCCTGTGCAAAAGGGTTTGGGGTAGGGTAATATAGCATAGTTAGAGCGTTGGGGGAATGTGTCAGAATGTGGGAGGCTGTGTTTGGCCGAGCGGCTTAAGTGGTTTATACTGTCGCTTATGAATAGAGATCAGCTCATCGAACGAATCAATGACGTGGCGATTTTGCGTGGCGATTTTACGCTCCGCAGCGGTCGTAAAAGTAAATATTACGTTGACAAATACTTATTTGAGACCCAGCCCGATATTTTAAAAGCACTAGGCGTTTTATTTGGCCAGCACGTCGGCCAAGATGTGGACCGCTTAGCTGGTGCAGAGCTTGGGGGGATTCCGCTCGTGACAGCCGCCGGCCTTGCAACCGGTTTGCCACTAGTGCTGATCCGCAATGCCAAAAAAGATTACGGCACCGCTAAACAACTAGAAGGCGCGCTAAACTCGGGGGATCGCGTCATGATTGTCGAAGACATCGCCACCACCGGCGGGCAAGTCCTAGAAGCAGCCAAGGTGTTAGAAGCCCAAGGCGCCCAAGTCGTCAAAATTGTAGCAGTAGTAGACCGTCAAGAAGGTGCCCGCGAGCATATCGAAGGCGGCGGATATGTCTTTGAAGCATTATTCACCAAGGCTGATCTGGGTATTGATCAGTAGTTAGGCTTAAAATAGATGATGGCGCGTGATTTGGGTGATGAGCGGTTCATGTTGCGGGCCATCGAACTGGCCAAGCGGGGGCGCGGTTGGGTAGAGCCAGGCGTGGTGGTGGGCTGTGTGATCGCAAGGGGGGATGTCGTGTTGGGTGAGGGGTATTACCAGTGCTACGGCGGATCCCACGCGGAAGTCCACGCGCTAGAAAAGTGCGCCCAAAAAAATATTGATGTCACCGGCGCTGATATTTATGTGACGCTAGAGCCTTGCAGCCATGTCGGCAAGACAGGCCCTTGCGCCCAAGCACTGATTGATGCGGGCGTGGGACGGGTTTTCGTCGGCGCGATTGATTGCGATGAACGGGTGCGTGGGCGCGGCATTGAGATGTTAAAAGCCGAAGGTATCGCTGTGGAGGTGGGGATATGTGGGGAGGTTTGTGGGGCGCTTAATCCTGGCTTTGTAAAACGGGTTAAACAGGGGTTGCCTTGGGTGATCGGCAAGTGGGCCCAGACGGTGGATGGCTACGTGGCCACGGCCAGCGGCCATAGCCAATGGATTAGCAACAGTGCCTCTCGCAAACGGGTGCATGAATTAAGAGGAACAGTCGATGCGGTGATGGTAGGCGTAGGCACAGCCATCAAGGATGATGTGAGGCTGACCAGCAGAGGCGTTGAAGTCAGGCGCCAAGCGCTGCGAGTGGTGGTGGATCCGGATTTGCGGATCAGTGTGAAGGGCAAGCTTTTTGAAACGGGGGATGATGGACGGGTGAGTCCGGGGGTGCTGCTGGCGGTGAGGGCAGGGGCTGAAGTAGGGGAAAAAGCCGAGCGATTCAAAGCCAAAGGTGTGGCATTTTTGGTGCTGCCCGAGCTAAGCGCTGATGACAACACACGCACACGCGCAGGGGCTAATGACATCACGTTAAGTGATGCTTATCAAATGAGTTGTGAAGATGGTAAATATGCCCAGCCTTTGCCCCTTGACCCTATGTCCCGCGTCGAGGATGAGATCAATACGCATGCGGATCCCGCAAGCAGCGCTGCTGACGGGG
>CAZSSX010000152.1:5759-6834 GCA_964609545.1 uncultured Phycisphaeraceae bacterium
ACGGGGCGAGTGATGGGGTGCTTGATTTGGCATTTTTATTGCGTTATTTGGCTAAGGCTCATGATGCGGTGCATGTTTTGGCGGAAGGCGGGAGCGGGCTAATGGGGCGGTTATTTGAACAACGGCTGGTGGACGAGGTACATGTTTATGTCGGCGGCCAGCTTTTGGCTGATGATGGCGGGATGCGCCCAGTAAAAGGCGGCGGCAAGGCGAGAATTGATGCTGGATATGGGATGTCGCTGCTGGATGTGGAAGCCATCGGCGGGGACGTTTTAATGCGTTATTGGGTGAAGTAGGGCAGGCGTGAGCCGATTGTTCAAATTGATTTTATAAAGCCTTGTAATAGTCGTTTTTTTGGCAATGGTTTTGCGGGGGGTGATGCCCGGGACCAGCTATGGTTTCTTGAAAATGGCATGATTGCACGCAGGGTATGTGGTGGTTGGGATGTTTATTTTTTGTTTTTGAGAAGCACACATCCCGGAACTATGATGCCTGCGATGGGCAGTATCCAGATGAGAAAGTAGCTTATTGTTTCTAGGCGCATGGTGTTGGGCCCGAAGTGAAAGGTGTTGTTGAAGGTGGTGTAGGGTTTTGAGAGTATTTTTGCGATTTGTTGGGCTTTGGTTTTGCTGTATCCGGCCTTGATGTATTGATTTGTGATTAAATTTGTTGCCTTTTTGGCTTGATTTGGGGATATGGGGATGACGACGCCGTAGTCGGGGTCGAGGATGAGGGTGTTGTTATTGACCTTGGCCGAAGCGACGACGTGCTTGGGGAAGGCTAGTATTTTGGAGTCAATGCCTGCTTTGATGAGTAGGGTATTGATCATCATTGCGGTATCTCCGCAGGTGCCTATGCCTCGTTCGAGGCTTTTTTTGTCATTGCGGAAGTGATAGCGGGCATATTCTGGATGGATATATCCCATGGCCCACAGGATGTAATTTTCCCAAATGGGAATGTGGATGTTGTATTTATCGCTGGAGATGTTTTCCCAGTGGACGTGGGCGATGCTGTCTGCGATGACCTTGTTTAATCTCAGCGTGTAGGCTTGATCTTTTTCTTTTTCTTTTTTAAT